>DASVQO010000254.1:0-6295 GCA_036389075.1 Chloroflexia bacterium
GTGCGCGCCCTGTTTCTTGTGTACTCTCTCTGGCATCTGCTATAAGAAGCCAGAGAGACAACGACTTTGGGTGGTATTCCTTTCCTTGCCAGGGACGTAGGTTTGCGACTACGTCCCTTATTCCTATGTTCCTGCAATCGGCTCAATCACATAACTTGCTTGAGGCATCGCTTTCCCGCCTGACCTTCCCTGCCCACGCCAGCGATGGTGCTCAGGTTGGCCTCGGCAGCGTGTCTACTTGTCACGAAACTGCAATTTTCTATATACTTTCCGCGTGCACATCCAGGCCCCATCCTGGTCCTCGACCCGCAGGTGATCTGCTAATTGGACTGCCTGGCGCATCGTTGCCCTGATTGCCCACCATACTATTCACCAGGCGCATGCTATGGCCCTGAACTACAACGCACAAATAGATAGTAGCGCCGGTGATTCCGAGCAGGCACTGAAGGGGGTTAACCCCCATAAGCGTGCAGCACGCGAGCGGTCAGACTTACTGCTGCCGTCGCTTTTCATCTCTGCAATGGGCCTGGTGCTCTCGGTCGCCTTTCCCATACACTTCGAGTTCCAGCCGCAACGCGGCCTTAGCCTGGCATTGGCCCTCCTTGCCGGGGCCGTTGTGTGGTGGGGCACCCTGACGAGGCGTATGCCCATCCTGTTTGCCGGTGTTGGGCTGGTCCTGTGCGTAGCTGTGGCGGAGGTGGACACCCAGCCCAGCCTCTTGAGCATACCGGTCACGGCCATCTGGCCCGCCCGCGTCAGTATGGTGCTGTTCGTGGCTATGATATGGACCTTGCTCATGCGCCCGCCTTCCTGGTTGGAGCGAGCCACCCTCGGTTTCCTCGTCTCTACGATATTGCTACTCCTGCTGTGGGGAGGCCCCGCCACCGGGGCTGCGCTCTTCGGGTGGCAACTGCCGGTCTCCAACATCAACTTCGCGCCCAACTACCTCGCGATAGACAGCCACAACACCGTGTACGCGAGTAGCCCCACCAGCGGCTTGATCTGGGTGTTTGACGAGGCGGGTTCGCCCAGGGGCACATTGCGCCCCGGCAGCGCCCCACCCGTACCTACTCCGGGGCCGGGCATCCTGCCCAACGGCATGGAGGAAGAACTCGGCCTTAACTCCAGACCTGGGGGTACGCCCGCCGCCCCCGCTGGCGCTCCCGTCACGCCCTTCTACGTCTGCGGGATGGCTGTGGACGCACAGGACAACCTCTATACGGTCGATGCGCACGACCCGGTAAGCCCCAAGCTCCTGCGCTTCGACCGCGACGGGATTATCACCGCCCGGTACGAGTTGCCGGAGACCTACGCGCAGGGTTTCTTCCCCGGCCCCAACTGCCTGGAGGTAGACGACAGGCACATCTATCTATCCACCTTTATTGGAAAGCTGCTCATTATGGACCGGCAGGCGCATCTACAACACTCGGTTGCGCTGCCCGAACGGCCTATCGACTTCACAATATCAGGCGATGGTGAGTTATTGGTGCTCGGTAGCGCGTACCTTGAGCGCGTCCAGGTCGAGACCGGCAACGTTGTAACGGCGACTCTACCCCTCCTGCCGCAACACCAGCGCATCCCCTACGGGGCCATCGTGGCGGATGGAGAGCATGGCGTCCTTGTCACCGACCTGGCGAGCAAGCAGATACTACGTATCGACCTGTCCACCAACGAAATCGTGGGCAGCTTCGGGAGCGCGGGCTACGAACCGGGGCAGTTCATCGCGCCCGCCGGAATGGGCGTGGACAGGCAAGGCCGCATCTACGTGGCCGACGTGCAGCACCGGGTGATCGAGCGCTTCACCGCGGAAGGCAAAATAGAGTCCCTGCTGTGGGCGGCCCTCAGCTTCCCTGAAGGCCCGCAACAGGCTGTGGAGATAGATTGATGCAAGGCAGTGTGCGGGAGGAAGACCAGCCGCAAGATACGGCGGGGCCAACAGAGCCTGCGGAGCCCGCATGGCAGGCCCCGCCCCTGCCGACTCGCCCGGTCTCCTCACCAGGGGAGACGGGTGCGCTCTTGTCACCTGACATGCCGCTTCCTCCCGACGGGCCTGTAGGTCTCTTGGCCCCTGCCCCCCTACCCGACTCCGCGCCCGACGTGCCACCCCGGCGCGGGCTGCGTGGCCGCTTGATGGCGGGCATCTCGCGCAACGTGCTCGTGCTCGGCGCGGTCAGCTTCTTCACCGACGTGAGCAGCGAGATGATCGTGCCCATCCGCATCCTCTTCCTGGTGCTGGTGCTGCGCACGCCCCTGCCCGTGGCGGGTCTCATAGAGGGTGTCGCGGAGAGCACCGCGAGCCTGCTCAAGATCGTAGCCGGGCGCATGTCCGACCGTGCCAGCCGTCGAAAGCCCCTCATCCTGTTCGGCTACGGCGTGTCTAACGGGGTCAAGCCCCTCCTGGCGTTCGTCAGCAGCTGGCCCCTCGCGCTTGGCTTGATCTTCCTGGACCGCGTGGGGAAGGGCGTCCGAGGCAGCCCCCGCGATGCGATGATGGCCGACTCTACTCCAAAGCAGTACATGGGCAAGGCGTTCGGCTTCCACCGTAGCATGGACACCTTCGGCGCTGCCGTCGGCCCCCTCCTGACCTACTACATCCTCGTGATGACGGCGGGCGACATCGGCTCGGTGTTTCTGTGGACCGCCGTACCGGGTGTGCTCTCCGTGCTGGTCATACTGCTCTTCCTGCGAGAGCGTCGCAAACCCAAGGGTGAGGCCGCAGTCGAGCCGCCGGTTGTCACTGCCCCAACCCCACAGAAGCCGGAGCGCAAGACGAGCGTACCGGCCCGGGTGCTGGGCACGCGCTTCTGGATGTTCACCGCAATTTCTGCGATCTTTGCCATCGGCAACTCCTCGGACTCTTTCATCTTCCTGCGCACCGCCGGTCTGGAAAGCTCCATTTTCGCCGTGCCGCTGATCTACTTCGCGTACAACATTGTTTACGCCGCTCTCGCTACGCCACTAGGCGCGCTCAGCGACAAGTGGGGCCGCTTGCCGGTGCTGATGACAGGCTACGTAGCCTTTGGGCTGGTCTATCTGGGCTGGGCGATGGCTACCGAGGCCTGGAATGCCTGGGTGCTGTTCCTCGTCTACGGGATCTACGCCGCGGCCACGGAAGGGGTTGGCAAGGCGTTCGTGACCGACATGGTGCCCAAAGAAGCGCGAGGGACCGCAATGGGCTGGTTCAACGGCCTGACCGGCTTCGCGGCGCTGCCAGCAAACCTGGTGGGCGGCTGGCTCTGGAGTGTGGCAGGCGCACCGGCAACCTTCATGTTCGGAGCCTGGACCTCCGCCCTGGCCGTGGCCCTCGTAATCGCCTGGCTGCCCTGGCTGCGCCGCAACTCCCAGGTCCGTCCCACCGGCCCCACCACGGCAGATGCGCCTACGGGATAGCCAGTCTGCCATCACTACAATAGAAGGATAAGTGGAATACCACCGCAAGTTGTTCTCTCTCACCTGTTACAAACCCTTTATCTAATGCACCTCAGGAGGCAAGTAATGACGCGGCGTATACAGGGCAGGCTCTTAACCCTGGCGCTCCTCGCGCTGGTGTTAAGTTCAATACCCGCAACAGGTGGGAGTAGCTACGCACAGGGCGACTCGCGCACTTTCACGGAAACGGGCAAAACAGTCAAGGGAAAGTTCCTGGCGTACTGGAACGCGCACGGAGGTCTCGCCCAGCAGGGCTTGCCCATATCTGACGAGATGCAGGACGTATCGAACCTGGACGGCAAGAGCTACACGGTGCAGTACTTTGAGCGCGCCGTCTTCGAGCTACACCCGGAGAACCAGGCCCCTTACGATGTGCTCCTCTCGCTGGCGGGCGTCTTCCGCTTCAACCAGAAGTACCCGCAGGGTGCGCCCAACCAGAAGGCCAGCACGGACAACCCCCTCACGTTCAAAGAGACCGGCATGGCACTGGGCGGCAAGTTCCGCGCCTACTGGGAGAGCCACGGCGGACTCGCGCAGCAAGGCTATCCCATTACCAATGAATTCACGGAAAAGTCGGAGCTGGACGGCAAGAGCTACACGGTGCAGTACTTCGAGAGGGCGGTGTTCGAGTTGCACCCCGAAAACCAGGCACCCAACGACGTCCTCCTCTCCCAGCTTGGGACGTTCCAGTACAAGGAAAAGACCGATCTTTCCTTCACCGACTGGACTGGCGCGAAGCGCACCCTTGCCAAACGCCCTCAGCGGATAGTATGTCTGACCGGCTTCTGCGAGGATGCCCTGTTCCAGCTTGGGCTTGAGCCTGTGGCCGTGAACGACATGCTTTACAAGCTACCTCAGTTCTGGGGCCCCAACAAGACCTTCCCCGCGATTGGCGGCAGCTTCGGCGCGCCCAACCTGGAGGACATAGCCAAGCAGCAGCCAGACCTTGTAATCGGCTTCCAGAATATCGCGGGCCAGAGGGATGCGATAGAGAAGATCGCGCCCCTGTTCATCATCAACCCCGGCAAGTTCGAGGACACAATTGACAACCTGCGCATCATGTCCCGCCTGACCGGGCGCAACTACCAGGGCGAGCAGGCCATCAAGAAGTTCTACGCCAAGCTCAACGCATACAGGGCCAAGTCTCCCAACAACAAAGTGCCCCTGCTCCTGTTCGGCAACAGCGCCAATTTCAGCGTCTTCACCCAGGCGTCCATGCCCGGCAGCATACTCACCGGAGCTACCTACTACCCGTGGCCCCCGGAGGGAGGCCCCCTCGCCCCCGACCGCGAGCCTGGCTCCCTTCAGTATTCGCTTGAGAAAGTGCTGCAAAAAGACCCCGACGTGCTCCTGGTGATAACTCAGGGTTCGGGTGCCAACGGCAAGCTCTCCGAGATACTGGCGCAGAACCCGATCTGGAGCCAGCTCAAGGCGGTGAAGAACAAGCAGGTGTACGAGGTTAGCTTCCAGTTCTACGTCACAGGCCGCGGCCTCGTGTCCCTGGGCGCGGCCCTCGACGACGCCATGATGAAGATTTACCCCGAAACGTTCACCAAACCCCTGCCGTAAGCTGTACCCGGCTGGATAGCGGCTGCCCGCGCGGGCAGCCGCTATCCATCAACGAACCTCTATTCCATGTCCGCAGTCGAACAAACGCAAAAGCTATATCGCCCTTCGAAGCTGGGCCATGTGCTCGTGCTGGGTGCTTGCTTGCTACTGTCCCTGCTCGGCCTGATGCTCGTTGGCCTCATGCTAGGCACGCCACAGCTTCAAATCTCAGACCTGCTCGCAATCGCGGGGGGTGGGGGCGACCGCCTGTCGCAGATCGTCGTGCCACAGTTGAGGCTGCCCCGCGTGGTGCTCGGTGCCATGTCGGGGGCCATGCTGGCGCTGGCGGGCACGCTGCTGCAAGACTCGATGCGTAACCCCCTGGCGGGGCCTGAGTTGCTGGGCGTGTCGAGTGGCGCGTCACTTGTCATGGCCGCTGTGACCATCTTCCACCTACCCCTGCCCTGGAACCTCTACCCGCTGGCAGCGCTGGTCGGGGGCATGGTAGCAGGGAGCGTAGTGCTCTTTTCGATGCGCAGGCTGGGCGATCCAGTGCGCCTTGTCCTCATGGGCGTGTCTGTAGGGGCGCTGCTGTACGCCATGATCATTACCATAATTAGCCTGGGCGACCAGAACGACGTGGGCCTGCTATACCTCTACCTGCTGGGCAGCCTGGCCAACCGCACCTGGGACTACGTCAATCAAGTCTGGCCGTGGGCCGTCGTCTGTATCCCCCTCGCCCTCATCATGGCCCGGCCTCTCAACCTGCTCCAACTTGGCGACGAGGTAGCCGAAGGGCTGGGGCTGCGCGTGGTCAGGTGGAGGCTCGTTATCGTGATGTTGAGCGCGGCGCTCGTTGCGGCAGTCGTTGCGGTATCGGGGCCAATCTCTTACGTCGCGCTGGCGGCACCGCACATAGCCCGGCGTACGCTGCGGACCACCGACGCTCGCCAGGTACTACCCACAGCCATGCTCGCAGGCTCGGTGCTGCTGGTAGGTGCCGACCTGCTGGCGAAGAACCTGTTCTTTCCAATTGAGCTTCCCGTGGGCATCTGGACGACGGTCATAGGCGGCCCACTACTGCTGTTCCTGCTGCGGCGGCACCTGGGCGGAGCAAGGGCAGCACGATGACGGCGCTTACCGTGAAACCCGCCACGCCTCGCGCGCCACAACCCGCCAACCCTGCGGTAAGTCGGCCCTTCCTGGTGCGCTACTACCCGGCCATCCTCGTGGGAGGGCTGCTACTGGTGCTCGTGCTCCTGGTAGCCCACGTGAGTATCGGCACGGCGAACGTCACACCCGCACAGGTAATAGACGT
>DASVQO010000255.1:0-10866 GCA_036389075.1 Chloroflexia bacterium
GGCGGTACCGCCGTGATTGGCGCGCTTGCTGCGTTCCTGGGCACCCTGTTCGGGTTTTCGGTGGGCATGATGGCCTTTGGCGGCACGGGAGCGGCCTTCGGCATCACCGCGGCTTTCCTGGCCGCTATCATCGCCCTGGTCGTCTACCCTATCTCTTTCTTCATTGGGGCCGGCGTGCTGTTCCTCATGCCTAAGCTCTTCGGCGGGCAGGGCACCGATTTCATGACGCACTCCTACCTGCTCTCCCTGAGCTACGCCCCCCTGCGCTCCATAGCTGCCGTGCTGGAAATAATACCCATCATCGGCGCGCTACTCGGCGGAATCGCCCGACTGTGGCAGGCGTACCAGGCCGGACTCGCGATAGAAGCCTATCACAAGCTCGACCGCACTAAGGCCCAACTGTCGGTCTGGATACCCGTGGGCATCGTGACCCTGTTTACCCTGCTGTCGTACCTGGGCACCTACATGGCCGTTTCGAGGTTTGGCCGCTAACCGACGCTAAATGAGCCTCAACGGTCCTGCCCACCAGTAGAGTTAGACATAAATCACCCCAGCCGAAGGGGTGATTTATGTCTGCGGACCAGTATCCACGACGGGCATGGGCCGCGCCCGGGCAGGAGGCCCAGCCCATTCTCATAGACGTAGAGAGGAAAAAGCTATGTCATTCCAGCCCCCACCCCCACCTCCCGGCAGTGAAGTGCCCTCGGAGGGCGGCGAGCCTACCCGGCGCACCGGCGATTACCCATCTCCCGGCGGCTACACTCCCCAACCTCCCAGCGGCGAATATAGCCAGCCCCCGCCCGGCGCATATACGCCCCCTTCTCCCGGGGGTTATGCGCCCCCACCTGCGGGCGGCGGCTACAACCAGGCCCCTCCGCCGCCACCCGGCTACTTCCCACCCGAAGGCTACGCCAATTACGGCGCCCCTCCGCCCAAAGCGCCAACCAACCTGTTCGCCTCGTATCTAAATGCCGTTACCAAGCCGCAGGCCGAGACCTACGAGGCGGAGATAGGCAACGCAAGCTGGGGTAGGGTCTTCATCGGCGTGGGCATAGTGGCCGCCCTTACCGTCCTGATCTTCCTGGCCCTCGGCGCTTACTTCATATCTCAAGTAGAGGTCCAACTGAGCCAGACACCCGGGTACAGCGCGGCAGATATCGCCCGGGTGCGGGACATAGTGGCTTCGATATTAGGCCCGGTAGGTGCGGTCGTGATAGGCCTGTCCACCTTCATCAGCTTCTTCCTGGGGGCCGGTGTCCTCTTTCTATCCGCTAAGATGTTCGGGGGCCGGGGCGAAGGGTTTATGACGCACTGCTACCTGCTGTCGCTAAGCTACGTGCCGGTAAAGATACTCACCTGGCTGATATCGTTCGTCCCGTGCATCGGAAGTATAGCAACCCTGGTCCTGCCCTTCTATCAGGTCTATTGCGCCGGCCAATCGATGCGCGCCTCACAGAGGTTGGAGCCGGGCAAGGCTATGCTCGCCGCGTTCGTACCCATGATAGTTTCGGTCCTCCTGATCTGTGGTTGCGTCGTTTTCGCCGTCGCCTCCGCGCTCTCACAGACGGGACGCTAGCCTCCCACCAAACAAGCCAAAGCAAAACCACCTGCATCGCGCGATGCAGGTGGTTTTGCTTTCTAAGCGCCTCGCCTCGATATTAGATTGTAGATTAGCAGAATTGCCACTATCACCAGCAACAGGTGCCACGACGCGTAGCCACCCCACGACAGCAGGAAGCCCACAACGTACAGCGCCAGCAGCCCGAACATCAGCCCCCAGGCGAGACGAGAAGACATTCGCATTTTAGATTTTGGATTTTAGATTGGCAAGAGCAATCCAAAATCTAAAATCCAAAATCCAAAATCCCTAGACCGCCCGGCGGCCGGTGATGAGGTTGTAGACTATCACAATGACTGCGATTACCAGAAGGATGTGGATCAGGCCCCCGGCGATGTTCAGGATGAACCCGAGGAGCCACAGCACGATCAGGATCACCGCGATTGTCCAGAGAATGTTTACCAGACTACCCATTGCGTTACCCTCCTTATTGTTGTCTCGGTAGACTGACCGTTATAACGCGCTAACGCCACACTTTGTGACGCGACTGCGAGCCCCATGTCATCGACCTGTTTTACAGCCAGCCCTTCCGCTTGAAGAAGATTACCTCCACTATCACAAGCACAACTACGCCCACCATGACGCCGGGGTAGCCGAGCGCCGAGTGAAGCTCAGGCATCCCGGCGAAGTTCATGCCATACCACCCCGCCACGGCGGCCACGCTCATCAGGATGATGGAGAGCGAGGTGAGGGTCTGCACTGTGATGTTGAGGCGGTTGCTCTGCATGGAGAGGTAGCTGTCGAGGGCGCTGGAAAGCAGGTCGCGGTAGGTGTCCACGCTGTCAGTGATGCGCACTATATGGTCGTACAGGTCCTGGAAGTAGAGCAGGGTCTGCTGGTCGAAGATAGGGAGGTCGCGCCGCACCAGTATGTTGAGCACGTCTCGCTCGGGGGCCAGCACCTTGCGCAGCCCGAGCAGGTCTTTCTTCAGGCTGAATATCGACTGGATGGCCTCCTGGTTGAAATGCTCGAATATCTCCGTTTCGAGGTCCTCAACCCGGTCCACGATGCTGTCTACCACCGGGAAGTAGTTGTCCACGATGGTATCGAGCATCGAATAGAGCAGGATGCCGATCTCGCCGTGCCTCTTCGACCTGCCCCCGGCACCGTTCGCGGACCTGCGATACACCGCACCCGGCTTGTTCTTGCCGTTGCCCGGAGCCCCGCCGGTGAGGGGCGGGTGCGGGTGGACCGCCGCCACGCCCGTCAGCGGCATGCCTGCGCCCGAGGTCGAAGTCAGCGGGTTTGGGGCCAGCCCCACGCGGGTCTCTAGGTTGGCGCGCTCGGCGTCCGTGAGCGGGCGGCAACCCTGGACCACCGGAGGCCGCCGAGTGGATGCTGTCCTGCCGGGTGCGATGAGGGCGACGTTCTGCCGCCAGCGCCTCGCTACCTCGGCAAGCTCCGGCATGGGGCCGTTATGCACCGTGATGAGGTAATTCTCGCCCATGAACAGCGTCAACTCGCGCAGGATGATACGGTCGCTGATGGGATTAGCGCCCTGGTCGGTGCCGATTTCGGGCAAGGGCAGAGTATCGCCCAGGCCGGCTGCCGGGCCAGGCTGCACCGAGGCGTCCTGTGAAGCGGCAGAAGACGAAGCCTTGAAAGCGGACCGCAGGCTATGGAACTCAGGGCCGCCGTCCATACCCGGCCTGAGTATGCCCGCCGTATTCGTGGTATTCGCGCCATCGGAAGCGGATTCGCCCACCGCAGCCGCATCTGCTACGCTCACCAGGTAGAAGACCATCAGGTAGTAGTGGTCGTACTGGTCCAGCTTCGGGCGCGGGTGGCGGGCCATCGCGTCCTCGATAGCGAGCGGGTGCAGCCCAAACTCGGCCTGGATCAGCCGGAACTCGGCAAGCGAAGGCCGCTCAAGGTCCAGCCACAGCAGCCGGTCCTTGTTCTCCACGATCTCACTGATGGCCTCGATCTCCTCCACCACCAGGAACTGGTTGTTTTCGTCTCGTAACAGGCTTGTTAGCATCGCTAGTTGTTAGTTGTTAGTTGTTAGTTGTTAGTTGTTAGTTGTTAGTTGTTAGTCGTCAGCAAGGATGAGAGGCATAACCTTTGCGACACGTGGTACGATTGTACGACTCAGCACTCCAGGCCATTGTAGTATATAATTCGGACGTGTGACTTATTAATCACTAACAACCAACAACCAACAACCAACAACTAACAACTAACAACTAACAACTAACAGCGAGGCCCGCATAAATGGAGTTGGTCAGGTTCACTACATACGACGAGATCGAGCTGGCGGCGCACCTGTACCTGCCGGAGGGGAAGGCCGAGTGGTCGCCGGGGCTGCTGGTATGCCACGGCTTCGGCTCGTCGAAGGAGAGGCACGCCACGTTCGGCCAGATGGCGGCGCAAGCCGGGTTCGCCGCGCTGATTATCGACCTGCGGGGTCATGGCGAGAGCGGCGGGCAGGTGGACGCCAATATATTCAACGACGTGGCCGCCGGGCTGTTATTCCTGCAAAACCGCCCCGAAGTGAACCCCATGAGCATCGCGATAAGAGGCTCCTCGATGGGGGGGTGGCTGGCCCTGCACACCGCCGCTCACCTGAAGGACGTTTCCCCCGTCGTGGCCTACTGCCCCGCCAACGAGATGATGCTCATGACCCTCATGGAGGAGGTGGCGATGGTGCAGCGCGGTCACGCTTCCCCCATGATTACCGGCCCCCTGCCGCGCGTGAACGTCAACTCCATGATGCAACTGCTCTACCGCGTGGACGTACAACGCGCCGCCCGCCGCCTCAACCCCCGGCCCCTGCTGCTGGTCCACTGCGAGGGCGACGAGGTGGTGCCCGCCCACGTCAGCCAGCGCATCTACGACGAGGCCCGCGAACCCAAGACCCTCTGGCTCCTGCCCGGCTGCGACCACTACTTCGCCCAGCACGACCCCGCCACCTCCACCCGCCTGCTCGACTGGCTCCAAGCCTTCGGCACCCAGACCGGCAAACTCTCCCCTGACGTTATAGCTTAGGAGACGGAACCGCCAAGACGCCAAGAACGCCAAGGACCACGCCAAGTTAGTGGAGGGTGTTCTAAGCAAGAGGACCAGGGTACGAATGCAGTACCCTGGTCCTCTTTGGACTCTCTAAACCTTTATTCTCTCTGCGTAACCTCTGCGCCCTCTGCGTCTCTGCGGTGAACCGTTCTTATTCTTGGCGTTATCTTGGCGTTCTTGGCGTCTTGGCGGTTTCGTCTCCTTTAGCCCTACCGCCTGCGGAAGAAGCGTTTGATGCCGTCGAGGGGGTCGTTGGGGTCGCGGCGGGTGCGGTCGTGCATGTTGATTACCTGGCCGCGCCAGCGCTTTTCCTCGGTGTTGGGCGACCAACCGCCGCTCGTGCTGCCGTTCTGGACGTACAGCAGTATCGGCACGATGAACAACACGACGGCCAGGATGATGAACAGGGTCGCCAGAAATGGCACGAACGGGCCGACTATAACGCCGAGCAAGGCCGCGCCAAACGCCATCAGCATGTACTGGCCCGAGCTTAGCCGCTTCCAGTTGGGCATGGTGAAGCTGGGGGCGCTCCGGCCATAGCGCGAGGGCCTCGGCGGCACGCCACGGTTGGCGCGAAACTCCACCACCTGCCAGTCCTCGGCCTTCCCACGCGACTTCTCGCCCTTCTCTTCCTCGTATTTGCTGAGTATTTCCTCTATCTCTCGTTCGACCCGGCTCTTGCTCATCTCTTACCTGCGCTCTCGGACTACTAGCTGTTAATTGTTGCGAGAAATGGTTAGTGGTTGGTGTGGAGCGTCAATAAACGTGCACCTCGTACCTGATTGTACATCCGCCCCTGTGCCATGTCAAAGGGAAGATGCCCCCCGCCACGTACTACCCGGCAGCCACATGCACCCGACAAACCCTTCCAATATCTGCGCGTTCTTTGCGTCTTTGCGTCCCTTCGGCTGCGCTCAGGGCATACTTTGCGTTTTCGTCTCTTACTAACCACTAACTACTAACCACTAACCACTACGGGTTGGGGCCGGAGTGTGGCGCCAGGTAGCGCTTCAGAACGTACCCCGCTCGCCCATCGTTGGGCAGGACCACGTTGCGCCAGACATCTTGCGGATTGTTCTCATCGGGCGTGTCGGGGCCAATCACCTGGAAGACGGTGCCTTCCTTGGCGACCACCTCGAACTCGGCGTTTTGCCTCGGCTCCTTGCGCAGCCGCACCCCCTGCCCGCCGGTGTTCGCCACCTGCACGTACTCGGGCACGGGCGTGCTCGTCGGGGCTGGGGTCGGCGTCGCGGGCGTGGTCGCGGGCGAGACTGCCGGGGAGGCGAGCGCCTGGGCGGTCTGCGTCGGGAATGTAGCGGTGCCTACCGCTGTGACTTCGTCGTCGTCATCGGCAAACAGGCCGCCCACTATAGGCAAAGTCTTGGGGAAGTCGGTGATAGCCTTAGCCATCGGCGGCGTGACCCGCCACACCAGGAATAAAAAGGCCCCTATCGCCAGCAACGTCACGATAGTGATGCCGGAGCAACCCACCCGCCTGGGCGGCTGGTACAGCGGGTACTCTTCCGGCTCCAATGGAAGCCTCGGTTCGGGTGTGCGAATTGCCATCTAATGCCTTCCATAGGAAATTACGAATTACGAATTACGAATTACCAATTACAGATTGCTAACTACCTATAATGTAACGTGTAAAGCCGCAGCGTGCAACACAAGAAGCCGCCACGCAATAGGATTACGTGCAATCCCCACCGGCCGTTACGTTCATGTGTCATCCGCAATTCGTAATTCGTAATTCGTAATTCGTAATTCGTAATTCGTAATTACTCGTCTCCTAGCACGCTACCCACCATCTGAGGGTAGCCGGTAAGCAAGGCTCGTGCCTCTACCGGGGGCTTGCCCGCCAGTTGCACCTCCAGCAATTCGAGGGCACCCCCGCCCCCCGTTGCCACCGCCACTGACCTCCCAGAACCGGGCGGCTGCCACACCAGCACGGTGCCCGGCTCGGTCGTTTCCTCTGTAGGCAGCGGTCGGGCGCGGAGCACTTTGAGCAGGCGGCCTTGCCAGTAGGTATACGTGCCGGGCCAGGGCTGGAACGCTCGCACTCGCCGGTCTAGCTCCCCGGCGGGGGCCGACCAATCGATGAGGCCGTCCTCCTTGCTCAGCGTGCGGGTGAGGGTCGCCCCCTCCTCCGTCTGCGGCACAGGCCCAATCTCCCCTCTCAGCCAGCGGGGCAGCGTCTCTGCCACCAGCTCAGCGCCCATCTTCGCCAGGCGCGCGCTCAACTCCGGGTGGCTCTCGCCAGGGGCGACGGGGGTGCTCCGCTGCGCCAGGATAGGCCCTGTGTCCAGGCCCTGGTCCATGCGGATGATGCTCACCCCCGTCACCTCATCGCCCGCCAGGATTGCCGATTGTATGGGCGTGCTCCCGCGCCAGCGAGGCAAAAGCGACGGGTGGAGGTTGATACTGCCATGCCCCGGCAGGTCGAGCAGCGAGGGGGCCACGTACTCGCCGTACGCCACCAGCACCGTCACATCCGGCTGCATCTCGGCCAGCAACGCCCTGAATTCGGGGTCTTTCAGCGAAGGAGGCTGCAACACCGGCAGGCCAAGCTCCTGCGCCAGCACCTTCACCGGCGGGGGCGTCACGCGCCCACCCCTCCCGGCGGGCTTGTCCGGCTGCGTGACCACAGTGATGTCGTACGGCTGCCCCGACAGGAGGCGCAAAGAGGGCACCGCGAACTGCGGCGTTCCCATGAAAACGAGGCGCGGATTTGGGACTTGCGCATTGTGACCTGCGGTTTGATTGGAGGGCTGGTTCAAGGTGCCCCCATGTCTTCGTATGCCAGCCCGGAAGCGCAGAGGGGACATTCCCCCGGCAGCCACACCTCATACGGAAGTTGTGCGATGTACTCCAACGCGAGGCCGCGCTCCCGGCAAAACTGCTCCGCCTGCCCGCCCAGCACGAGCAACGCGCCCACGACCACCGGCTTCGCCCCGTAAGCCTCAAGTGTGGCAAGCGTGCCGCGCACCGCCGACCCCGCGCTTACCGCGTCATCCACCACGGCCACAGCCTTTCCACCCAACCGCCGGCCGACCCCGCTCGGGATACGGTACTCCACCGGGTACAGCGTACCGGCATCCCGCACGGGAGGCACGAACCTCTCCGCATAATAAAACTCCACACCCAACAGAGAGGCCACAGCCTGCGCGAGAAAAGCCCCGCCCACCAGCGGCCCGCACACCGCCCCCACATCGTGCCGCTTCAGCCGCTCCGCGAACGCCTCAACAAAGGGCTGAATACGCCCCGGCCTGACAAACAACGGGTCCAGGTCGAGCCACAACCTGCCATGATACCCCGACTCCAGGCGGAAATGCCCCTCCTGCGCACTCAACAACTCAAGAAGTTCCTGCTCCACCTACCACCCCAAAATCTAAAATCCAAAACCTAAAATCCAAAATCCGTCACGGCATCTGCCGCTTCACCCACTCCAACGGCTCCACCGGCGGGCCGCTGGCGTGTACTTCCCAGTGGAGGTGCGGGCCGTTGGACAGGCCGGTGTTGCCCGATAGCGATACCCTGTCGCCTTGCCGCACCATCTGCCCTTCCTGCACCAGCAGGCGCGAATTGTGGGCCAGCAGGGTGAACACACCCAGCCCGTGGTCGATAATCACCACGTTGCCGCGCACCTGTAACTTACCCGCGAAAACTATCCTGCCTGACGCGGGCGCGCGCACCGGGGTGCCCTCGTTCACCGCCATGTCCATGCCGCCGTGATAGCTGGTCGGTTTGGAGCCCGGGGCGCAGTTGTAGCAGCGGCGCGTGGCGAACTGAGACGTGGTGCGAATGGTGCCAGCCAGCGGCATGATGAACGGGCCGTCCCAGTACTTCTCCGGCGTGCGCCCCGAGAAGATGCGGTCCAGGGTCTCCGTTTCCGGCCCCGTGTACGCGGGGTCCAGCAGGGCAGCCGTCTCAGGGTCGAAGCGCACCGTCTCGCTGGGGAACTTGTAAGGCGTTATCTCCAGCGTGCGGGTGACCACCCGGCGGCCGCCGTCGCCGTTCTCAAAGTAAAACGTCACCTGGCGCGGCCCCACGTCCTGGAAGGGCACCGCCCCCAGCACCGCCCAGGCCACCTCGCGGCCTTCGTCCATCTTGAAGTATAGTGTGCGGCCCTCGTACTGCCCCGTGACGCTCACACCGGGCGAGGCGGCCACCTCCACGATGCCCGTGTGCCCCTCGGCCAGCGCGGGCGGGTTGAAGCGCAGCATGGTGCCCATCGGGATGTTGAAGCTCGACTGCTTGAGGACCGCGTAGCCGATAGGCGACACCTGTATGGCGTACCCGGTGCCCACCAACCCCGGGTAATACTCGAACCGGGCGCGCTCGAAGTACTGCACGGTCAGGCCTCCCTCGCTCAGCTCCTCGCTCAGCGGCAGGCCGAACAAACGCAGCCCGCCATTGGCAAGCCAGAACTCGAAGAAGCCGCCCTGTATCGTGTGCCCGGTCTCCCCGAAATAGGCGCGGGTCGCGTTGTTCTGCACCGGGGAGACCCGGTCGAAGCTGCGCCCTTGCAGGGTAGCGGCCCCGAGCGCGCCAAGCTGCACCCTTTGCGACGCGGGCAGGTCGGGGTGCAACTCCAGGCGGGCGCGCTCGAAGTACTGCACCATGTACACGCCGCCGTCGGGCAGTTTCTGGGCGAAGGCTTCGGTCAGGGGCAGGCCCAGCAGCTCGGCGCTCTTTTGCACGCCGCGATAGAAGCTGTAGAAATCGCCCGACACCACGTGCCCCGTCTCGGTGAAGTAGCGCATGCCAGGTCCGAGGCTGGGCGCCGGCCGCGCGGCTACCGGGTCGCCGGTGTAAGGGGTGAGCGTGGGGCTAGGCGTGGGGGGCACACGGGTAGGCGCTACGGGCGTGCTGCTCGCCTGGGCCAGCACGACCTCGCCGGGCGCGGAAGGCGCATCCTGCGCTGACGAAGTGCTGTTGCCCGGGATACCAGGGGTGCTCCCACTGGCCCGGCTAGCCACGCTCGGCCACACCGAACCGGCAAGCAGAGCAACCACCACCAGCGCCAACAACAGCGCCGATAGGACGATCAACACACGAGAGTGGCTTACGTTGGGCGCGTTACGCCGGGGCAGATTTACGTCGGAAGAGCCAGGTTCTGACCGTTGCAATGAGAGATCTCCAGGTCCATATAGCGCGGTCCATCGAGGGCAGGGACTCTAATTATAGCACAAGGGGAATTTAGAATTTAGAATTTGGTAAGCATCTGGGCAAATTCTAAATTCTAAATTCCGCTTGTGCTATATTGGCGCGGCTGTCCGCGCATCTGTACGCGGGCCGACTTACTATCGGAGGGGAAATGGTGTCTGTTTCCGGCAACGTGCAAGCGGCGGTCGAGTGGGCCGTGCGGCCTTATCGAGAGGACGACTTCGAGGCTACCGTGGCCCTGGACAACCTGGTGTCCCAGGCCGATGGCCTCGGCATAGTGGTCACCCCGGAGGAGCAGCGGGTCATTTTCTCCCGCCCGGGCTTCCACCCGGAACGCAGGGTGCTGGTGGTCGACGGCCCCAGGCTTGAGGGCGTCGCGGACGGGGTGCTCCTGGGGTACGCTACCTTACCATCCGTGGAAGACGAAGAGAGCGGCGAGCGGATGTACACCGCCAGCGTGTTCGTGCACCCAGCCGCCAGGGAACAGGGTCTCCCACGCGTTCTGATGGGGAGGCTGGTGGAGATCGCCCGCCAGGCAGAAGCAGCCTTAGAGGGTAAGGCGCGCGGGCAGGCCGAACTACGCATCGATGCCTCGGAGAAGCAACACTACATTAAGGCGCTCAGTCAGGAAATTGGGCTGAGTCTTGCCCGGCAGTTCTGGGTGATGGAGTGCCCCATCGTCAAGCTGGACGAGCCACAGGCGATAGAGGGCGTCACGATTCGCAACTACCGCGCGCCCGCCGACCACCCCGCCGCGATGGAGGCATACAACCAGTCCTTCCGCGACCACTACGGCTTCCACCCCACTACCCCCGACCGCTGGGACTATCGCTTCGCCGACCCCACCATGAAGCCCGACCTCTCCTGGGTGGCTGAAATCGACGGTGAGCCTGGCAAGATAGCGGGCTTCTGCCTGTGCAACGTCTACGAAGAGGAAAACAAGACGTTAGACCGTTGCGAGGGCTGGATAGGGCTGCTCGGCACCGTGCGCCACTGGCGCGGCAAGGGGCTTGGGCGCTCGCTGCTGCTGCACGGCCTTCATTCCCTGCGCGCGCAGGGCCTTGATACGG
>DASVQO010000256.1:0-23064 GCA_036389075.1 Chloroflexia bacterium
AACCGTGTGGAGCGCCTGATCAATCGTCTGAAGCACTACCGAAGGATAGCTACCAGATATGAGAAGCGCGCTGACAACTACCGGGCTTTCTTGACCATAGCAGCTATCCTCCTCTGGTTATAGTTTGCAGATAGGCCCTAGCATACTGTCTGAACATTTCGCTTCTTGACTTTGTCATACTAGACGAGGATGAGGAAGCCCAACCCAAAGTCGAGGGTACGGAGTATACAGGAGACATGCAATACAGCGAACGCATAGAAATTGGGGTTAGTGAAACGACTTCTGAACTCGCGCCGCTAAGGATACCTGCATCATCGATAACGAGGTCATACAGAGGAAGACAACGTCTGCGCTTGGATCCCGAAAATGCCGAGCGAGTACACCTAGCCCTAGAGGCTGCATTGTTAGAAATGCCACCCCCATCGATGCGACAAATTGCTCTGCGCCTGGGCCATGCTCAGTCGAGGGTCTACCGAACCTATCCCTCCTTATGTAAGCAGGTATCCGCTCGTTATCTATCTGCGAGGCGAGCACCAAAGGCTCAAAAAGCTCGACAGCTGTAGAGAGCAGTAAGATACAAGACCGCAGAGATAGGCGCGAACAAAGGCAGGCTTGACTTCGTGGTGACGGTCGTGGCTATACTCAGGTCGCCAGCCGGCGATACCTATGTCACAGCAACTGAACTTTGATCCTTCGTATTCACTATTTGATCACTGGAGATCCGCCTGCAAGTCCTTTCAGGTGGTGGCATTCCAAATTGTGAAAGATATGGCGTGTATCGAACCTATGAGATTAGACACCTGTGGTGAGCTAAGCCCGACTTTAATATTCTTGCCCAAGCGTAGCCGTCTTTTCAATTTAGAGCCGGTGGGGATGGGTACAGCCTGGGTAGAGAGTCTCACCAGCTACATTGGACGGTTGGCCGACGTACATGGTGTATATGTCAAAACACTAATAGTCCGCGAGATATTACCTCAGTTTAAGAGGCAATATCTTCTTGGCGGACCCAAGGTAGCAGGTACCTTCTGGCGAAAGTCGGTTGCGCTGAACGGCACGGGTAATTGGGCGCGTGACTGCGTGTCGGCGTTGGAGACACTGACTGGACGTGATGACCTGTGTTACCTGACGATGCTAACCTGGAGCGAGGTGCTCTCCCATAGAGGATTACTACGTCGTACACGCGCCTGGTGTCCCTTTTGCTTGCATGATTGGCGCTCCACTGGGGAGGTAGTATATGAACCACTCCTGTGGACCCTGGAGGTCATTACAGCCTGTCCAAAGCATAATTATCCACTTTGTAGCGTATGCCCTTATTCGGATTGCACTAAATGCATACTACCTCTCGCGCCGCGAACGCGCCTAGGATACTGTTCTGCGTGTGCACGATGGCTGGGCCTCAGCTGTCCAGGCCTAGAGCACTCACTTCTAAAGGAGAGACCTGTATGTGAAAGCGTATCGGTATACGCGCAATGTTGCATAGATTTTAGTGCGAACTTCGTTCCACCTATACCAGTAGCGAGCAGGGACGGATTACGGAACCAGGCGTGGCAGCAGGCAATACAGATGACATACATAGGGGTTGCGGCTATGTTGTGCTCCGCACCGAGACTTCGGGTACGGCCGGCCAAAGACAACATCGCAGCAAACCTGCGCACATGTATCAACTCACTAGCTTCAGCCCGTGGCACTTTGGTTGATGCAGGAAATACGGCAGAGATTGGTGATTTGGCTCAGTCGGTCGATCTATCACGGAGGTCCATAAGAGATATGCTGGCAGGAAGGCAGCTACCTCAATTGGCTACACTACTGAGAATCTGCCAGCGTCTGGGCATTTCACTTGATGCTTTCAGTACAACACACTTGTCCGGTCATTGCTTTGATGTTGCACGCACGAATCTGCGATTAAGCCCCAAGCGGAGGCGAAGGTCGAGAAAGCATACATCTCCCCGGAACTTCGACAAAGAGCGCCTGCTACATGCTCTGGAGCAAGCACAGAGTGCGAACGAGTGGCCCCCGCCTCCTATGAGAGCAGTGGCTTCGGATCTTGGCTATGACGCTTCACATCTCTCTAAGCATTTTCCCAAGCTGTGCAAAGCTATTTCTGCCAAATACCTAAATACAAGAAAGTCCGAAGGGCCGAACGTGTAGAGGCACTCCGTCGCACGGTGAGGCGTGTTACCGTTCTTTTGCATGAGCAGTCACTGTATCCTAGCCACAGGCTAATGAAGGTTGAGCTGGATACTCCTCGCATCATGTACGAACCTGAGGCAATTAGAACATGGCATGCGATGCTCCAGCAATTGGGATACGAGAGGTGAGAGGGGAAACTCACCTCTCTTTTGTTTGCAAGGTCTCCTACTACGCCCTGCGGATCTTATAACTCTGAGGAACCATAAGTTGTCGCAGCACCCCTGCTACGCATCCGACTTTGGGGAACCATAAGTTGTCGCGTGCAAAAAAGAACCATAAGTTGTCGCCAAACGACAACTTATGGTTCCAGTCACAAATTTACATAATGAGTATAGTTCGCAAGGTACGCCCGGAGGGACTCGAACCCCCGCACCTGGCTTCGGAGGCCAGTGCTCTATCCGCCTGAGCTACGGGCGCGTAATCTACCGCAAGCTAAATTATAGCCCATCCTGCCTTCGCTTTCAAGAAGCCCGGTGCACCCCCGCGTAGGGCTGCCCACGACAGGACGACAGGACGACGGGACTACAGGCACGTCCACTAGCGCTACTGGCCGAACTCCCGTACCTGGCGGCGCACCTCCACGTACAGGTGCCCCGCGCCTTCTGCCCTGATCGTGACGCTCACGAATTCCTGGCCCCAGCCCGCCCTTGTGCCGATCACCCGGTAGGGACCTTCCCGCCGGAAGGTGAGTACTTGCACGTCTTCGCCCTGTTGCTCTACCCACCAGATTTTGAACCCGTACCGCCGCTGCATGAGGTCTTTGTAGAAAGCCATCACTTCCTCGGGAGAGTCGGTGGTGCGGAAGTCGTAGTTGAGCAGGCCTTCAGCGGTGCTGTTGATGACAGAAGTGGCCGTGGGGCCTGCCAGGCCGGGTGGCTTCTCCGTGGGAGTAGCCAGGTCAGTGGCGGCGGGGAAGACGGAGAGACTCTCAATAGTGGGGTCCGGCGGGGGCGGCGTTCTGACCATAAGGCCCCATATTGCCCCGGATAGCGAGCAGAAGCTGAAGAAAAATACCAACACGACCGGTTGGGACCTTCTGCCGGTGGAACGTAGTCCAGCATTACCCATAGCTGATTCCCTCCTTATGCTTTCCCAGCCTAGAATACGTAGAGCACACTTCGATGTTGTACAACGAAGGAACATGCCAGGAAAATACGGAAGGGGCCGGAGACTCACAGCTCTTGAAGAGATTCGGGCCGCCGGCCCGTTAACTCTATTCCAGGTCGGGCTGAATCACATCACAAGACACAACTCCCCAGCCCACCTGGACGTCCACCTTCGTAGAGCCATCTTCTTGGGCTGTTGTCAAGATTTTAGCTATGCCCATCGCGCCATCCTGCCGATTCTGGAGTTGAAATTCAAGAGGACACTGGGCAAAATACGTCCAACCGTGTGCCTGCAGTATATTCTTGTACTTCTCCCAGACAACATCCGGCTTGTCTGCTGTGGTAAAGGAGAGCGTACGCTCTGGATAGCCACCCCACGGGTTGTAAGCGCGTGCTTCGTTCAGAGCACCAGGATAAGTAGGGAGGTCAGGTACCCTGGACGCCCAGGGCTTCTCAACATTTACGTCAAAGTTGGCCCAGCCACCTATCACCACAAGTGCTATGATTGTTACGGGCGCGAACGATAAGAGCAGACGCTTCATACAGCTATTATGCCCGGCTGCAAGCCTCCAGGGAATAGGATATACATACCAGGCGGCCAAAACAAAAGGGGCAGGTCTCATCCGAGACTTGCCCCTACCTTACGCCCTGGTTGTTATCTACTTCTTTTAGCCCTTCGAGGCGCTACCGGCCTCCGCAAGCGTCTGCGTGACATCCATGTGGATGCCGGGACCCATCGTGCTGGTGAGGGTGATAGACCGGACGTAGGTGCCCTTCGCGCCCGTCGGCTTGGCGCGTATTACCGCGTCCACGAGAGACAGGAAGTTGTCGCGGATCTGGTCCTCCGAGAAGGACACCTTGCCGATGCCCACGTGGAGCAGGCCCGTCTTGTCGTTGCGGAACTCCACCTTGCCGCCCTTGGCCTCCTGGATCACGCGGGGCAGGTCGGCGGCGTTGGCTACGATGGTGCCGCTCTTGGGGTTGGGCATGAGGCCGCGGCGGCCCAGCACTTTGCCGAGACCGGCCTTACCGATCTTGCCCATCTGGTCGGCCACCGCGATAGCTATGTCGAAATCGACCCAGCCGCCGTTGATGCGGTTGATGAGGTCGTCGCTGCCCGCGTAGTCGGCCCCCGCGTCCATCGCGATGCGCTGGCCTTCGCCGTCCGCGAACACGAGCACGCGCACGGGCTTGCCGGTGCCGTGGGGCAGGTTGGCGGTGGCGCGCACTTGCTGGTCGGCGTGCCTGGGGTCGATACCGAGCTTCATGTGCACCTCGATGGTCGAATCGAAGTTCACGTACGCGGTGTTCTTGAGCAAAGTAACCGCGTCGCCAGGCACGTACATCTTGTCGGCCTCTACCTGCGCCGCAGCCGCCACATATTTCTTGCCATGCTTCTGCATCTGATTCCTCCACTTTCTCATTTTGGATTTTGGATTTTAGATTTTGGATTAGAAGAGCAATCTAAAATCCAAAATCTAAAATCTAAAATCGTTTCAGTCTCTTACTGTCAGGCCCATGCTGCGGGCGGAACCTTCGATCATCTTGACGGCGGCGTTCTCGTCGTAGGCGTTGAGGTCCTTCATCTTCATGCGGGCGATCTCAAGCACCTGGTCGCGGGACACGCTGCCCACCTTGTTCTTGTTGGGCGCGCCCGATCCCGACTGCACCCCGGCGGCCTTCTTCAGCAGGTCGGAGGCGGGAGGCGTCTTGGTCACGAAGGTGAACGAGCGGTCCTCGTACACGGTGATCTCGGCGGGGATCACGTAGCCGACCTGGTCGGCGGTGCGCTCGTTGTATTCCTTCACGAACGCCATGATGTTGATACCGTGGCCGCCGAGGGCGGGGCCAACGGGAGGGGCCGGGGTGGCCTTGCCGGCGTTGATCGCCAGCTTCACGATTGCGCGTACTTTCTTTGCCAACTGTTTGCTCCTTGTTTTGCTGCCAGATGTTAGTTGTTAGTTTGTCCGGCTGCGGGGCCGCTATAAAACAAAAAGGCTTGAGGGGCGTTCCTCAAACCTTCACGACGCATGCGGCCTCTCGGCTGCGATTACATGCTGCTTGGTTGAGGTAATGGCGGGGACTTGTGCGTCTCCCTCCCTCTGCTCTTTAGTTGTATCCTGCTGTGCAGGCAACCTGCTAATTGTACGGTTTTGCGCCGGAAAAATCAAGCCGGGCGGTTGGCTGCCGCGGGTTAGACCAGCTTCTCCACCTGGAGGAAGTCGAGCTCTACCGGCGTTTCACGCCCAAAGAACGACACGCGGACGCGCACCTTGCCTTTTTCCTGGTTGATGTTGTCCACGATACCCTCGAAGTCCGCGAAGGGGCCGTCCACGATCTTCACGGCCTGGCCGGGCTGCAAGGTCACCTTGAACTTGGTGGGGGCGGCGGTCTGCATCTGCTTTAGGATGCCGTCGGCCTCTTCCTGGGGGAGGGCGGTCGGCTTGTTGCCCACGCCCACGAAGCCCGTGACGCCCGGGGTGTTGCGCACCACGTACCAGGAGCCTTCGTCCATGACCATCTCCACGAGCACGTAGCCGGGGAAGATCTTGCGCTGCACGGGGTGGCGCTGGCCCCCCTTGATCTCTATCTCCTCCACCGTGGGCACTTCCACGCGGAAGATGCGGTCGCTGATGTCGTGCGAGAGGATGCGGTGCTCCAGGTTCTTCTTGACCTTGTTTTCGTAGCCCGAGTAGGTGTGGATGACGTACCAACGGCGGTCGTCTTCCACGCCTTCCAGGATGGTGCCTTCGAGGCCGGAGCCACTACTGCTACCGGTACTGGTGCTGGTAGAGGGGCCGTTGGACGTGGCCTGGGCTATGACTGTCTCTTCGTACTCAGGGGTGTTCATGGGAGCATCTTCCTCAGGCGGGGAACAACAAACTACATGCCGCGAAAGTAATACGGGGCTGGCTCGGCTGTCGTCCGCCGTCTAACGTAATTACGAGTTACGAACTACGAGTTACCGGTTGACGGACGTGTACAGGAATTGGAGCAGGGCGTCGAGCGCGCCCAGTGCGGAGCCGATTACCGCCGTGATGCCGATGACCACGATTGTGAGGTTGCGGGTCTCCTCAGGGGTGGGCCAGGTGACCTTGCGTAGCTCGGAGATAATATCTCGAATGTTGCCTCGCAGCCTACCGAACCTGCCGTTTTCATTGTTGCCGGTAGTTGTCGTCGGGCGCGGCCTGGCGCGCTCCGAGGGCTGAGGGGCGGCAGGCGGTCTGCGGCCTATAATCGCCATTGTAAAGATTACTCCTCGTTGTTGCTTAGCGGATGACCGGCGGGTTGCGCACCCGGCTTGTTACGTGTAGCGGTAGATGGGCCAGGTGGGTAGTGGATAAAGAGGGTGGCACGCGCGGAGAGACTCGAACTCCCAACCGGCCGCTTTGGAGACGGCTGCTCTGCCAATTGAGCTACGCGCGTAAGCTGAGAAAAAAAATCGCCCCCTGCCTAAGCATGCGGACTGACCATCGTCTAGTATTATACGGCATGGGTGGGGGGCTGTCAAGGAAAACTTTGCACGCAAGAGGGCAGATGCAGAGTCTCGCAAGTCACAACGTCAGCAACCCCTATTCCCCCTTGTCATCCTGAGCCCTTCGGCTATGCTCAGGGTAAACTCCGCAAAGGATCAGCCGCCCGTTCTCGACTCTCCCTATTGCTGTACGCTGTTCCTATTGCCTCCTGCATCCTGTACGTTGTAGACTCTGGCCTACCCACCTGATCCTTCGCTACACTCAGGATGACAAGGCCGAGACTTGGGTGCTAAATTTCCCGCCCTGACTTTACCTGTGTCGCTTCAGCCTCTGGTAGCACGTCTTTTCTCTAGGTAAGCTTGAAATCTCTCTGCCAGTTCTCGGCCATAGAGGAAGGCCACTAACATCACATCTATTTCTTCCTTGGTAGCGTCGGGATTACACCACTCAATAGCCTTGCGCGAGTAATAACGGGTAAGCTCGCCCATATGACTCACCAAAGCTAATTTGTCGCTGACGGTAGCCTTCTCCGACAGCCGGAACATGAAGTCTCCTGGTAAAGGGCTTCCTCATGCAAGTGAGTGAGGTCAGGGTTCATTGGTAGCCTCATTAAACAATAATAGAGCAGGGGAGATTACGTTCCCAAGCTCTATTATATAGTATTCACTTCACACCAGGTGCAAACTCCGCACTCGGCACCCAGCGCCTACTTGGTCTCGCGGTGGACGCGGTGCACGCGGCAGCGGGGGCAGAACTTGTTGAACTCCAGCCGGTTCGGGTCGTTGCGCTTGTTCTTCGAGCTGGTGTAGTTGCGGTTCTTGCACTCGGTGCAGGCCAGGTAGATTATGATGCGGTCGGCTTTCTTTGCCATTGCTTTGTCCCTTTTATGCTTAACTGTGGCGCGTTTTGCGCCTTAACGTGACGAGTGACGAGTGATGCGTGATTGGCCTCACTCGTCACTCGTCACTTACCACACCGCAACGGGTGCTAACTTACTCCAGGATCCTGGTCACCACGCCTGCGCCCACGGTGCGGCCACCCTCGCGGATTGCGAAGCGGAGACCTTCCGTGATAGCCACGGGCACGATCAGTTCGACCGTCATGGTGATGTTGTCACCAGGCATAACCATCTCGACACCCTCCGGCAGCGCGATGGTGCCGGTCACGTCGGTGGTGCGGATGTAGAACTGAGGGCGGTAGCCGGTGAAGAACGGCTTGTGGCGGCCACCCTCCTCCTTGCTCAGCACGTACACTTCGCCTTCCACCTTGGTGTGGGGCTTGATCGACTTGGGAGCGGCGAGCACCTGGCCGCGCTCGATGTCGTTGCGCTCGATACCGCGCAGGAGGCAGCCCACATTGTCGCCGGCCAGGCCCTCGTCGAGGGTCTTCTGGAACATTTCCACACCTGTTACTACCGTGGTGCGGGTCTCGTCCTTCATGCCGATGATCTCGATGGTCTCGCCTACGCGGACCTTGCCCTGCTCGATGCGCCCGGTGACCACGGTGCCGCGGCCCTTGATGCCGAACACGTCCTCAACAGGCATGAGGAAGGGGCGGTCGATGGCGCGCTGCGGGGTCGGGATGTAGTTGTCCACCGCGTCCATGAGCTCGCGGATAGGGGCGTACTCAGGGGCGTTGATGTCCTTCGAGGCGGACTCGAGGGCCTGGAGGCCGGAGCCGCGCACGATGGGCACATCGTCGCCGGGGAACTCATACTTGTTGAGCAGCTCGCGGATTTCAAGCTCCACAAGCTCGAGCAGCTCAGGGTCGTCCATCATGTCCACCTTGTTGAGGAAGACGACGATGGCGGGCACCTGCACCTGGCGAGCCAGGAGGATGTGCTCCTTGGTCTGCGGCATGGGGCCGTCGGGGGCGGACACGACCAGGATCGCGCCGTCCATCTGGGCGGCACCGGTGATCATGTTCTTGATGTAGTCCGCGTGTCCCGGGCAGTCCACGTGCGCATAGTGGCGGGCCTCGGTCTGATATTCTACGTGTCGGATGGCGATTGTGATACCGCGCTCGCGCTCCTCGGGGGCGTTGTCGATCTGGTCGTAGGCCATGAACTGGGCCTTACCCTGGAGGGCCATCACCTTAGTGATAGCGGCGGTCAGCGTGGTCTTACCGTGGTCCACGTGGCCGATTGTGCCTACGTTGACGTGCGGCTTCGTTCGCTCGAACTTCTGCTTACCCAATTTTGAAATCCTCCTGAACGCTGTAACGACCCCAGCACGGGGTCGTAATCTGGTTTGACGGTCCTCTTGTCGTATGGGAATAGCTGGAGCCCACGAGCAGGATCGAACTGCTGACCTCATTCTTACCAAGAATGTGCTCTACCGACTGAGCTACGTGGGCGGGCGCAATGTTATTTTAGATTTCGGATTTTAGATTTTGGATTGTTTGATGTGCTCTCCAATCCAAAATCTAAAACCTAAAATCCAAAATCGGTATGCCGACGGAGCTTGTGAGAGCAACCGCAGCTGTGGGCAGAGAAGGATTCGAACCTCCGTAGGGCGAAGCCCGACTGGTTTACAGCCAGTTCCGATTGTCCACTCCGGCATCTGCCCAGGGGAGCCGACGGTCAGATTCGAACTGACGGCCAGCTGTTTACAAAACAGCTGCTCTGCCACTGAGCTACGTCGGCGTACCGAGTCTTTGCGCTGGTTTTTCAGGTGCTATTCCTCTATTTTAGCCTGCTTTTCAGCGTGGCCTTTTTTGAGGACCGGAAGCTATTATACAGTATGCAGATAAGGGTGTCAAGGAAAATGAGCGCGGGGCAAGGGGTGCCCTGCCACGTGTGCCCTGCCAATGAATTGGCGGGCTTACAAGGAGCAAAGTCTCCTTCGGAGACTACCCGTGTGTTAGTTTGTACACGTTTCGTTATGGTCTAGTCGCTCTTGTAGTCCGCGCGAGCTTTTTCGAGGGCAGCCACGCTGTCGGTGAGGCCGCCCGGGCGGTTGCGGGCCAGCCATATGTCCTCGTACTCCCGGATGATGTCGCGCATATCGTCATCGAGGGCTTCAGGTGTGGCGCCTTCACCCCCCTGCTGTTGGGCGGCCAGTTGCCCGCGCAAGCACGCGTGGCGCAACAGCCTGGCCGTGTTCTCGTATTCCCTCACGATGAGCGCCGCGTCGGGCCTCTGCATGCGAGCGTGCGAAATAGGGGCCATCGCGCCGTCAATGGCTTCGAGGAGGGCGGCGTAGCGGGGCCAGGGTCTTTCGCTCTTGCGCAGCTGCTCGAAGGGGCGTTGCAGCGTCCAGAAGAGGGCCGAGCCGTTGTGAACGGTCACTTCTGGCGCTTTGTAGATGTTGCCCAGGTCGTAGGCCACGCGGCCCATGCTGCCGGTGGGGTCGCGGAAGGCGTGCGTGCTTACGACGGCAGCGATGTCCATATCGCGGTTGGCCTCCAGCGCCCAGGAATACGCCGCCCCGACCGCGAAGCCCAGGTAGCTGACCGGCAGCGCCTGCCAGTGCCCGTGATCGCCCCAGTCGGTATTGAGGTAGCCTGCCGCCCCATGCTTCAGCCCGTTTTCGGCGGCGCTCAGCAGGTTGCCCACCGCGTTATCCGTGCGCCCGGCGATGGAGGTCCAGGAGGACGTGCCGGGGCAGACGTAGAAGGGGATACCGGAGCTTGCGAACATCGCTCCATGCTCGTCAAACGGGTGGTCTGCCTCGTAGCCCCATTCGAGCGCGATGCTGTTTTTGGGCAGCTCGGAGATCAACTCGGGCGTGTGCACGATAATGTCGCCCCAGAACTGCATGGTGTAGCCTCGCTCCTCGACTTCGCGGTGTATCTTGAGCAGGTAATCGAGGTACACGCGCTCCACGCCGCGCCGCAGGCACTCCTCTTTGCTGCGGCCCTGCCCCAGGTCGAAGGTCTCGTCGCAGCCCACGTTGAACTGCTTGCTGGAGAAATGAGGCAGAAGCTCGTCGTAAAGCCCGCGCACGAGTTCCAGGCTGCCGGGATCGCCGGGACACAGGCTGAACGGCCCCTGCATCGTGCCCCAGGGAACACTAAACTCGCCGTGCACTTCGGCCAGCGCGGCGTAGCGGTCGTGCACCAACCAGCGTTGCATGTGGCCGAAGGAGTTCTGGTTGGGCACCAGTTCTATGTAGCGCTCGCGGCAGAATTGATCGAGGGCGAGTATTTCATCGCCCGTGATAGGCGAGGCTTTGGCCCATACGTCTGGGTGCCGGCGGTACGCGAAGGTATGCTCGGTGTACAACTGGACCTGGTTCAGCTTCCAGCCCGCGAGCATATCGATCATCTCGAAGAGGGTCTCCATGCGGGGCACCTTGTCCCGGCTGATGTCCAGCATCAGACCGCGCGCCGCGAAATCGGGCCAGTCAGTAACGTGCAGGGCAGGCAGGTCGCGCCCGCGCTGCTGGAGAACCTGGACGAGCGTGCACACCCCGTAAAATACACCCGCCGGGCTTTGCGCCTCAATGACGATCCCCCCGGGCGTGATAGTCAGCTCGTAGCCTTCTCGGTGGCCGACCCCACCGGGAGCCAGGCGCAGCACGATACCGACGTCATCCAAAGGCCCCAGCCTACCGGCCGAAAGCTCCCATGCCAGGTCTGCGTGCTTTGAGAGGGCCGCTTGCAGACGCCTGCCGGCCCCCAGCAGTTCCGATGGCGCGCGGCCTTCCAACAGAATGCGACCGTTCGGGGTGAGTGAGTAGTGTCCCTCGGCGAGCGCCAGAGAGCGTGGATGTGGAAGAAGGTACAGGTTATCGTTCATATTTGCCTGGCGTGGCAACCTCCTCGAAACAGCCTGATGAGGCCGCGAATCACCGCGGTTTGCGAGGCAGTCTAGCACCAGTTGGTAAGGCTGTCAATCCTGCCGTGGTGTTGGTCAGCAGTACCGGATGCCGGCGTACCATCCGCAAACCTCGGACAAGGGCAGGCCCCCGTGCCTGCCCCTACAGCCTATTACCTTATTACGTTGTTAATCACCATTAGCCACAGGGCTATAGCTCCTCTGTGCTGTGAATGATTGCGCGCCGGACCAACCTAACACGGGCAGGTATGGGAATTGCTAGCTATGCTAATGCATAATGAAGGTAACAAGAGCAGTACAAGAGGAAGTTAGACGTAATAAGACTACCCAGATGGTAGTAGCTCCTGCCCCCGACTTGCTTGGAACTTGCCCACACAGGAGCCGGTATATCAGAAAGGAGACACGAGTTGAAGATCAAAATTGACCTGTACGCCGATATCGCTTGCCCCTGGTGCTATATAGGCGAGAAGCGGCTTGAGCAGGCCCTCTCGATGCGCCCCGACCTTGACGTGGAACTACAATGGATGCCTTTCCAGTTGCGGCCGGAGATGCCGAAGGAAGGCATACCCTGGGCGGATTTCGAGGTCCAGAAGTTCGGCGGGCATGATAAGGCGCAGCAGATATTTGCCCGCGTAACCGGCGTAGGCGCGGAGGACGGCATAGACTTCCGCTTCGACAGGATACCGTTCGCGCCCAACACGCTCGACGCCCACCGCCTGGTGCTCTTCGCCCGCGAGCAGGGACGCGAGTGGGAGGCAGTAGCGGCGCTCTTCACCGCTCACTTCAGCGAGGGCCGCAACGTTGGTGAGCTCGAGACGCTTGTGGAGATCGCTGAGGGCATCGGCCTCGACCCCGTAGCGGCCCGCGACTACCTGCTGAGCGACCGCAATGCCGAAGCCGTGACCGCGAGCCAGGAGGAAGCCTACAGCGTGGGCGTGCAGGGCGTGCCCTTCTACGTGTTCGACAACCAGTACGCGCTCTCCGGCGCTCAGCCGGTCGAGACGTTCCTATGGGCGCTCGATGAGGTGACTCGGGCCGCGAGTGTGGCCTAGGGGCGGATTCATTATCCCGGACGCACGGCGATGAAGCCAGCCGGACGCCCTTTCATAGTTATTTTGGACCCTGGCACGTTCCGGCTGTTGCTGTTGGGCGGCAGTGTAGCGCCTGTCGCCCCGGTGTCGGGGCCGCTTACGTCCAGGGCTTGCACTTTGCTCTATTTAAGAGGAGATGGAGAGGTGCGCCCGCACGGGGCGACAATGCTGCTACTCTCAGCAGCCGGGCTCGCCCGGGTGCCCGCAACACAAGGCGCGGTGTACCGTCCTGCTGGTCATGTTGCGCAACAGCAACCGCACCTTCTTGTGCAAAGGCATCGGTTGGAGCAGGTTGCGCATGTACTTGCTTGGGGTGCCGCGTCGCTTCTTTGGTGAGCACATAAGGCGCGAATTTCTCCTGTGGGTAGCTAGAAGCATTAGAAGCTACCCAATGATACCCGAAGGGGGGCGGGAAGCCCAGGCAAGCGCCGCCTGTCGCGCTGCAAATTATTCGATTCCAGCGCGATATTTGTGGCAAGCGCGGCCTGGGATTTGCACACATATTGCTTGCGTGGTACTCATGCTGTACAATAACCGCAAGCAGAGGTGTAACGTTAACGGTATTGAGTGGCTATATAAAGCCTGCCATTAGCACTACAACGCACATAGGCCGTTATCCACCAGGGGGCAAGTACCCTATGCTGAACGAAGGTATCAGCGACACAGAGGTCGAACGTCTACGCCAGAGCGTGTCCGACGCCATTGACGATACGGTAGCCCGGCTGCGCGGTATCGAGGCGGAGACTCAGCGCCGCCTGCGGGAAGCGAGCACCGAGCAGCAGCACCTGAACCGTTTCCTGGACGAGGTGCAGTACCGTCTCAGCACGATCAACGCCAGCTCCGAACGCCCGGTAACGATCACCGGCCCCCTCACCGACAGCCAGTTGCAGGCCATAGAGAGCCAGCAAGGGGCGATGCTGGCCGAGAAGGCTCGGTTGGAGCAGGTAAACGCCCGCCTGGACCAGCTATCGAACCGCCTCTCCTGGCTGATCCACCAGATAGACGGGGCGTGCGCGTGGGTGCTCTCCTCCGGCGACGTGGGCGAAGCCGAGCACGGGACGGAAGGGGCGGAAGGGGCGGAAGGGGCAGAAAGCGGCTCTCAGAACGGGGCATCGACGCCAACCAGGGGGCTACAACCCTCGGCGGGCGAGCAGGTGATGTGGGCGCAGATGGTGATGGGCCAGGAAGCCGAGCGGGCGCGGCTGGCGCGGGAGATCCACGACGGCCCGGCGCAGGTGCTGGCGAACACCGTGATGCGGCTGTCGCTGGTGGAGAAGATGTTCACCCACTCGCCGGGCGAGGTGCAGTCGGAGCTGGAGCGGGTGAGGGTGGCGTTGCAGGAGAGCGTGGAAGACGTGCGGCGCTTCATTTTCAACCTGCGCCCCGCCAGCCTCAGCGAGATCGGCCTGCTGCCCACCTTGCGCCAGTACGCACGGGACTACAGCGACCAGTTCAACGTGGCGGTCGAGTTGAACGTGCCTGAGAACATGCACCTGTCGAGCAATCAAGAGCTGGTGGTATTTCGTATAATCCAGGAAGCCTTGCAGAACATACACAAGCACGCCGAGGCCACCGGCATCACGATAAATATCCAGCAGCGGTCGGGCGGGCCGCTCACATTGACGATTACCGATAACGGGCGGGGTTTTGACCCCAAATCGGTGCGCACCGCCAGCCCTTCGAGTTCGGGGTTGGTGGGGATGCGCGAGCGGGCGGCCACGGTGGGTGGCACCCTGAAGGTGGATAGCAGGAGCGGGATTGGCACGACTGTAACTCTTGTGTTGCCCAAAGTATCGTAAGTAGAGGGAGAGTGCAATGGAAAAAGTACGCGTGCTAATAGTGGACGACCACCCGCTGTTCCGGCAGGGTGTGCGGCATACCCTGGAGTCGGCCAAGGACGTAGAGGTGGTGGGCGAGGCCCCCGACGGGCAGCGGGCCATACAAGCGGCTGAAACGCTGGCCCCCGACATCATGCTGGTGGACATCAACCTGCCGGGCCTGAACGGCCTGGAGGTGACGCGCGTGGTGCGCCGCCGCCAGCCGCAGATAGCCGTGATTATCCTCACCGTGTACGAGGACGACGAGCAGCTATTCAACGCCACCAAGGTGGGAGCCGCCGCGTACTCGGCCAAGGACATCTCGCCGGACCGCTTACTCGACATAATCCGCGAAGTGGCCGAGGGGCACTACCCGATCAACGACACGGTGCTCTCGCGCCCGTTCGTGGCCTCCCGCATGCTCAACCAGTTCCGCGAGCTGGCGTCTTCCGAGTCCGAGGGCGGCGAGTCGGTGTTCGCTCCCCTGACGACGCGAGAGGTGGAGATACTCGACTGCATAGCGCGGGGCAACTCCAACAAGGAGATCGCCCGCATCCTCAACATCTCGGACCAGACGGTGAAGAACCACATCACCTCGATCCTGCGCAAGCTGGCGGTGAACGACCGCACCCAGGCGGTGATTTACGCGCTGCGGCATGGGTGGATCAAGATGTCGGAAGACTAGGGTTGCACGCCAAAAGCTAGTTAGTCCTCATGGGAGGCCTGGTCCCTCGACCGGGCCTCTTGCTTTTGGCCGAACAATGCCTGGCCTGGTGGAGCGCTCACCCGCCCAACCAGACAATTCTCCTGTCTGAGTCAGGACGAAAGTCCGGTTCTATCTCTTCGAGGCTCACGATATACTATTGGTGTACCTGGTGTCATTTCCTACTTCCTTAGATTGGTGCGCTCTTGAGCTACCCCGTAAATCAAGCCTCTCCCGCCGACGTCTCGCCTCTCTACGCGGACCGGGTAACTACTGACTCCTACTTTGACGGGCGGCTTGTGCGCTGGGTCGCTGTAACTGCGGCCCTGTTATTGTTTGTAGTCACAGCGCTGTTCTGGTCCAAGCCTGGCCTGATATTTGGCTTTGCCCTGACATCAGCGGCTCGCTTGCCGGGCCTCGAGAGCACGTCCCTATACGAGCCCGAGTTCTCCAACTTTCTGCTTGGACCTCTCCTCCAGGTTGCTTTGCATCTCGTCCTCTTCTACCTCGCATCATTCGCTGTAATTGGCACTATCGTCGTGCTCGTTCAGGCTGTTCTGGGAATGTGGCGCTGGCCGCGTTCTACAGTCTTCCTGGTAGCAGGGATCTGGGTGACAACTATCCTCATCAGGGCCGTGAGCCTCGTAGGTAGCTTCGTGGTAGGACTGTTCTTCTCCGGGGTCGCAGGCTCTCTCTTGCTGAGCCTGGGCTTTCCATGGACGTCTACCGGTCCCAGGCTAGTGTCTGCCGTGGGCCTGGGCCAGTTCCTGGCGCTGCTGACCGGGTTGGTTCTGGCCGGGGCTGTCTTCAACCCGGCTCTGAGTTGCTTACAGCGCCTGCTGTTCTATCCTCACCTGAAGAAGATTCCGGTAGAGCGCTACCTGGTGGCCTCTACGCTCAACTGGTACAAGAGCTTGTTGCCCACCCTGGGCGTAAGTATCGTTCTGGGGTCGTTTCTACCTCCGCTGGCGATGTTCGTCGTGTGGGTGTTAGCCGGAGCCGTGGCCGGGGGCCTAACTGCCAGCGGGCACACCCGTGCTACTGAGGAAGCGGTCCATTGGAGCTCAGGCCTCGCCCCCGAAGCGGTCGGCGCGGCCCAGCCCCACGCCCAACAACTCAGGCTCATCGCTGGGAAGAGTCTGGCCGCTGGACTGGCCTCGATTCTCTTGCTCATGCAGGCTGGCGCAACACTCAGGTGGGTCTATGAGGCAACCCATCCCGCAGGCATCCCGACATTTGCCATCGAACTGACCGATATCGGCTCCGCGTATAACCAGGGTGTCGGGTACCAGGATAAAGGCGACGACATACTCGCGCTGGCCTGCTACAACCAGGCGGCTACATACTCTGATACGCACCAATCATGGGCCTTGAACAACCGGGGGCTGGTCTACTACAGTATGGGCAAATACCGGCGCGCAATCGCAGACTACGACAAGGCAATAAGCGCGGATGTGCTTTTCCCGCTCCCCCATGCCAACAGAGCACTGGCGTACTATGCATTGGGGGAATACGAACGGGCCATTGAGGATGCGACTTATTTCATCAATGGTGACTCCTCGGACAGCCGTGTGTGGAATACACGTGCAATATCGTATTACGCTAAAGGCCGGTACAGCGTGGCCCTTGCAGACCTGGACCAGGCTCTAGAATGGATAGAAGGGGAGCCTCCCGGCATGTTGGCCCTGGTCTACAGCAACCGGGGCCTGGTCTATACCGCACTCAAGGAGTACGACAAGGCTGTGGCAAGCCTGGACCTGGCTATCAGCATCAATCCGGACCTCGACCTGGCATACTACAACAGGGCCCGGGCAAAAGCCCTCCAAGGTAAGCTAGATGAGGCCGTTGCAGACTTCAAGAAGACCCTCGAGCTAACGGAGGCTGAGGATATAGCGCGTTACGCCAGGAAGATGCTATTTCTGCTTGGAAAGGACTGATCTGCCGCTGGGCCGCACCTTCCGTAGCACACAATAACATGCCGGCCAGGCAGGTAGCGGCGTGTCCTGTTGATTTTGAGGCGCTCTGTCAGGCTTACTCCGAGGCGTTCCCCTGCTCTGCCTGGTTTCCCGCCGAACTCTTCCCCTCCAGCTTCTTGACCTGCCCCTCCCCGATTTCCACCGGCTTGTCCTCCGGCATGGCGGGCAGGTCCTTCTCCAAATCGAGCTCCTTGATCGACTTCACGCCTCCCAGCTTCTCGCCCGGGGCGAGGTGGGGCTTGCGCTCGTCGTATAGCTCGAACCAGGGGTAGCCGTACTGGGTGTATACCTGGGCCGAGACGGGGGAGGGTGGGGCAGGCATGCCGGTTAGCTGGGCGAACTGCTCGCTGTTGACGATGTGGATGAAGGCGGTGCCGTAGTTGTCCTGGTCCCAGGTGTCGAGGCCGTGGGGGTCGGGGTAGATCTTCTGGGTCATCTTGCCGCCCGCGCCAAGCCCCATCTCGAGGCCCGCGCCGGTCGATTCCAGCATGGAAGCAGGGGCGGCTGCGGACATCGCGTAGAAGACCCCCTCGGCGCGCGTGGGGCTGCTGGGCGGCTCGTCGGGGAACTTGCCCGGCTTCGGCTCGAAAGCTACGATTTGTATGCCGCCGAATTCCTCCTTGCCGGTTAGCTGGCCCTCCACCGTGTAACCCTGGCCGAGGGGCATGGCGACGAACTGGCGGATGTAGCCGTCGCCCGCGTTGATGCCGTCGAGCCAGGGCTGGTCCGGGCACACGATGTAGTCCTGCTCCGGCTCTGCGTGTAGCTCCTCGTTCCACTCCTCGCCCGTGATCGCGTTGATGCGGCCTATGCCCACTTTCACCGCGTTGGGCTTCCAGTGGGCCGCCTCGAAGCTGAGCCACAGCGCCTCGCGCTGGTACATCGGGATGATGTAGCCGCCGCGCTCTCGCCAGGCATCGGGGACGCTCTCCGCGAAGTCCTCCACCCGCAGGATGGGGAAGGCCCCCAGGCCGGGCGGCAGAGGGTAGTTCCCTCCGTCGTCGGGGATGCGCAGGGTGCGCTGGAAGGTCACGGTGAAACGCTCGCCAATTTGCAGCCGGTTGTCCCCGACAAGTCTTACTTTCAACATGGCACAAGCCCCTCTCGTCACGTATTGCTAAGGGTCGTAGGGCTATTATAGCTCTAAAGGGAAACGCTGTCGTTGTGCCCTCTTGACTATAGTCGGTTTTTACCGTATATTAGCATTATGGCAGACCATAATACTGCGCCCGACTACCCGCTGGATGACGCGCTTGAGTTGACAACCCCCGACCAGCTAAAGGCGCTCGCCGACCCGACCCGCCAGCGCATCCTGGGGCTGGTAGGGCAGCAGGCGGCCTCCACCAAGCAATTATCGGATATGCTGTCTGTGCCGAAGGGCACGATTGGGCACCACCTGAAGGCGCTGGAGAGCGCGGGCCTGGTGCGCGTGGTACGGGCGAGGCAGGTGAGGGCAATCACGGAGAAGTATTACGGCCGGGTGGCGCGCGTGTTCCGGGTCTCCTCGGGCGCGGGCTTGCCGGGCGGCACGACCCTACCCCTGAGTGAGGAAGTGGCGACCCTGCCGCTGCGCCAGGCGCTCTCGGAGGTTGTGCTCTCCAACGACAAAGACGACCCCACGACGTTCGTTATCTCACATGCGCGTATACCCAAATCGAGGGCAAGGGAGTTCGCCCTACGCCTGGAAGCCCTCTCCAAGGAGTTCGGCAGCCAGGGGGTGCCGGGCGAGAAGGTGTACGGCCTGGTAGCGGGAGTCTACCTGACTGATTGGCGAGCGGAGTAGTTACGAATTACGAATTGCGAATTACGAGTTACGAATTTTGGGAACTGCTTTGTAATTCGTAATTACTAATTCCCGGAGGGAAAGCGATGGGACTTGATGCTGTTGAAGTAAGGAAGATTGGGGATTGGTTGGAGCGTAGCGGGGTGCAGGCTGCGTGCCCGGCCTGCGGCTCGGCCGGTACCCAGGTGCCGTTCGACGTGGTGGCCGCGCCCGTTAAGAAGCGGAGTGGGTTGCATATTGGGGACAAGATGACCCCCATCGTGCAGGTGGTGTGCAACAAGTGCGCCCATGTAAACTTTTTCCTGGCCGAGCCTATGGGGTTGGACCGCTAGCTGGCAGTGTCGCCCCCTCGGCGTACTCTAACCGCCTGAGTAACTCCTCACGTGGGTGCCATAGCTCGCGCGCCCGGCCCAGCATGTAGATCGAGCCGGTGACGAAGACCATGCCGCCCGGCCTCACGCTTCCGATTGCCTGCTCTATGCCTAGCTGCACGTCAGGCTCTACGGTGACGCTCGCACCGGGACGTAGCGAACGCGCCATGTCCGCGATTTCGCGGGCCTCGAATGACGGCTTGCCTGTTACCCTGGCCTCGGTGGCGATCACATGGTCTGCTATGGGCAATATCTCCGCGAGCGATGCGCGCGCGTCCTTCGTGCGCAGCATGCCTATCACCAGCGTTTTTTCGACACTGGGGTAGTCCTGGCGAAGGGAAGCGGCCGCGGCCCGTAGCTTCTGGGGGTTGTGCGCGCCGTCTATGATAACCAGCGGCGCGGTCTGCACGACCTCCATGCGCCCCGCGATCTTCAAGTCGCCCATTGCCCCGCGTATGGCCTCCTCCGTGACCGGGACTCCGTGCCACTCCCTCAGCAAGTGTGCGCCCATGATGGCCGTGCCCGCGTTGGTCGCCTGGTACTCTCCCAGGAGGCTGACGTAGAGGTCGGTCAGGCTGCCGAAGGGCGTGCGTATGTTGGTGATAACCCCGTGCTCGTGATGCCGGGTGTTTTCCACGCGATAGTCGCGACCTATGCGGAAAAGCTTCGAGGCTTGGGAGGCCGCTTCCCTCTCGATTACCTCCAACGCTTCGGGTCTTGTTTCTCCCGTTACCGTCGGCTTGCCAGGCTCGATGATGCCCGCCTTGTGCCAGGCTATCTCCGGCAGGCTGGTGCCGAGTTGCGGTAGGTGGTCCAAATCGACGTTGGTGATGATGGCCAGCTCGTAATCACTGGCGTTGGTGGGGTCGTACCGCCCGCCCATGCCGGTCTCTATGACCGCCCACTCCACGCCCATGCGCCGGAAGAAGAGGTGAGTCATGCCCGCCCAGGCCTCAAGGTACTTTGGCGGCTCAGTGGGAAAGCGCGCCACGTAGCCCGCGTACAGCGTCCTGAACTGCTCGATCAGCTCTACCAGGCCGGAAGGGGCAATCATCCTGCCGTTGGCTACCAGCTTCTCGTTGGGGACCTGGAGATAGGGACTCGTGTGCAACCCGGTGCTCGCGCCCGAAGCCCGGAGTATCCCGGCTATCATCGTTGCGACCGAGCCTTTGCCGCCCGTGCCTGCTATGTGCACAGCGTGGTACGCCTGCTGGGGGTTGTCCAGGTAGTCGAGGAAGCGGGTGGTGCGGGCCAATCCGGCTTGCTGGCTGCGCCTGTGCTCCTCCTGCGTCTGAGGAAGGAGGTAGCGCTCGCCCTTGGGGTCGGTGATGAGCGCATCGAGCCACCGGAGGGCGGCGTCATAGCGGGCGCGTGTCTGTTGCCAGTCCGGGGTGCTCGGAGTGGGCATAGCTGCTTCGGGCCGATCGTGGGTCAGGCCGGGACCGTGCCGCCCGTCATCAGCAAGCCCAGCTTCTCCCTGGTCGCCTCGGCGTGGGGCATGACGGCTACCAGCTTGCCCTTGTAGATCACGCCCACCGTGTCGGACAGCGCCAGCACCTCGTCAAGCTCGGCGGATACGAGCAGCACCGCCACGCCCTCGTCGCGCTGGGCCACTATCTGCTTGTGGATGAACTCTATCGAGCCGACGTCCAGGCCGCGCGTGGGCTGAGAGGCCACGAGCAGGCGTATCTGGCGGGACAATTCGCGGGCGAGAATGGCTTTCTGCTGGTTGCCGCCGGAGAGATTGCGGGCCTGCGTCTGCACGGAGGCGGTGCGCACGTCGAACTTCTTCACGAGCTTGCGGGCGAAGCTGAAGATGAAGTTGTCGTTGCGCAGGGGGCCGCTGGCGAAGGGCCTTTCGTCGTAGGTGCTCAGAGCGATGTTGTCGGCTATGGAGTAGGTGAGCACCAAGCCGTGCTTGTGCCGGTCCTCGGGCACGTGGGCCAGGCCCTGGTCGATAAGCTGGCGGGTGCCGGTGAAGGTCACGTCGCGGTTGTCGAGCATGATCTTGCCGCGATGCACCTTACGCAGGCCGGTGAGGGCCTCCACAAGCTCGGTCTGGCCGTTGCCCTCTATGCCCGCGATGCCGAATATCTCCCCGGCGCGCACCTGCATGTTGAGGCCATCCACCCCCAGGTGCCCCCGGTTGTCCTTCACCTCAAGCGCCTCTATCGAGAGTACAGCCTCGCCTATATTCGCGGGTTTCTTGTTTACCTCCAGCAGCACCGAGCGGCCCACCATGAGGGAGGCAAGCTGGGCCTCGCTGCTGGCGCGAGGGTCGGCGGTGCCCGCTACCCTGCCATGCCGCAACACCGTGATGCGGTCGGCGATAGCGAGCACTTCCTTGAGCTTGTGGGTGATGAACACGATGGCCTTGCCGCTCTCGGCCAGGCGTCGCATGATGACGAACAGGTCGCGCGCCTCCTGTGGGGTGAGCACGGCGGTAGGCTCATCGAGGATCAGGACGTCGGCGTTGCGGTAGAAGGCCTTGAGGATCTCCACCCGCTGCTGCGAGCCGACGGGCAGGTCCTCAATCGTGGCGTTGGGGTCCACTTGCAGGCCGTAGGTGGCTGATAGCTCCGCGATGCGCCTGGCCGCCGCGTCCTTGTCGAGCATCACGCCCCTCTGGGTGGTCTCGCCGCCGAGCATGATGTTTTCGGTCACCGTGAGGGGCGGCACGAGCATGAAGTGCTGGTGGACCATGCCGATACCGGCGGCGATAGCGTGGCTGGGGCCGGTGAAGTGGGTTTCCTGGCCCTTGATGTAAATCGCGCCCTCGTCGGGCCGATAGAGGCCGTAGAGGATGTTCATCAGGGTTGACTTGCCCGCGCCGTTCTCGCCGAGCAGGGCGTGCACCTCACCCGGCCTGAGGTCGAGGTCGATGTGGTCGTTGGCGAGCACGCCTGGGAAGCGCTTGGTGATGCCGCGCGCTTGCAGGGCGTACTCGGCGCTGGGGGCGGGTAGTTGGGTTTCAGGGGCTAGTGTTTGCATGGTCTCTCAGTCATCTTGTACGGTTGCTGGTCTGATGCGAACTCTACTGGTGGATGCCGTGATGATAGCTCCAGAAGCTAAATCGCTCTCATAAAGGCTCAGGACACTCAAGCACACCTGGCCTTGCTGTTCAGCACTCATATTGGCGAGCCTGACAATACCTGAGTGAGGACTTCTACGTACGATTGCTAATTCACCAAAGTCTTTGTCTGCACTCACAAGCACTCGGCCCTCGCTGTGTGCTCTTGCCAGCAACACTGCATCTCCAGGGTCCGGTGATAGGTTACCCGCCTAGAATACATCGTGGCCGGCCTCTTCTAATTTCTTCTGGATACTGGCTGCTAAACAAGTATCCAATAGAACTTTCATGTGGAAGTGCTGACAATTAGAGGTTCAATCGTCTCGTGGCCCACCAATCGTCGCGCATAGACCAGGCAGGCTTGGATATCCTCCGGCTCCAACCAGGGGAATTCTCGAAGCAAGGTCTCGTTAGTATCTCCAGCCGCAAGCATTCCCAGGACGTGCTCTACTGCGAGCCGCCGCCCCCGGATAATCGGCTTACCTCCAAATATCTCCGGGTTAACCGTTATCCTCTGCAGTAATTGCGCTTCGTCCATGATTTACCCCTTTTCTACTTATCATACGGCACGCCCACCGCCGCCGGGGGCGAGGACCGCCCAACGACCCCCGCCAGCACGATAATCGTCACTACGTAGGGGAGGAGGCCGACGATTTGCGGCAGTAAGAAGAAAGGCAGGTCGCTGGCGCTGGTGCCCGAGG
>DASVQO010000257.1:0-10015 GCA_036389075.1 Chloroflexia bacterium
ATGACAACGGGTAGTTTGGTCCCGCGAGTGGGACATGGACTGCGGGAAGGAGTCAGCGTGCGATTAGAAGGTTACCTACAGGCAGGCTCACCTGACGGGAGGGCCATTGCGTACCAGGTCGCGTTGCTCCTCAACGGAGCGTTTATCCCAGGGCACAAAGCTCTCTAACCACCATGTGGCCCCGGCAGCCTCGAACGCGGCGGCTCTCTCTACCGCATCGTCACTGCCTGAGAGTGGCGTACCGCTGCACACGATGTCGAACGGCTCCTGGCTCGTGCGGTGTTCCTGGACGTAGCTGGCGATAACGCGTATGTCGTCAGGGGTAAGCGGCGCGGTGGTACCTATCGGCACGATGCCGTCCCAGCGGGCCGCGCGTCTAAAGGGCTTCTTGTGGGGCCACATCCCCGCCGCCCAGACCGGTATCCGTGGCTGCTGAACGGGGCCGGGAAGGAAGTGGGCGTCCTTTATGTGGTAGTGCTTGCCCTCGTAGCTAAACGGCTCGCCCGAGCATAGTCCCGCAATCACTTCCAGGCCCTCGTCCAGCATCTCCCCGTGCATTTTGAGGTCCGTGGACTCCCCGAAGGCGCTGTACTCCTTGAACATGTCATGCCCGCTGCCCACGCCGAGCACCAGACGCCCGCCGGACAGGTGGTCCAGCGTCACAGCTTCGCGGGCCAGCTTCCACGGCCTGCGCCGGGCGACCGGGGTGACCAGCGCGCCAAACCTGATGCGGCTCGTCGCGATGGCAATAGCTGCGAGAGCTACCCACGGGTCGTAGGTCGGGTGGTTTTCGGGGTAGGTCCAGAGTACGTGGTCCCAGATGAAAAAGCCGTCCCAACCGGCTTCTTCCGCCTCTCGTGCCATCTCCGCGAGAGCGCGCGGTTCGCCCAAGGTTCCAAAGTTAGGGGTGTAAATCGCATATTTCATCCTGAAGCTCTCCTTTTAGGGTGCTGATAACACAGCAGGGCCTCACCTCACAACGAATGGTGTGCGGCCCATCCCCCTGGTGCAGTCCGTGCGATGACTCCAACCCGCTCGCAGCACAGAAAGCACCCGGCTTCATGGTGAGTTGCTACAACTAAGATACTCCCACGCAGGCTCAGATGGTTCAAACACTTCGCAGGAGACGGAACCGCCAAGACGCCAAGGACGCCAAGCACCACGCCAAGAAACGAAAATGCAAAGAGTAGAAAGGTTTAGAGAGTAAAAAAAGGACCAAAGTACGTATTGCCGTACCCTGGTCCTTTTGCTTAGAACGCCCTACTTAAACTTGGCGTTACCTTGGCGTTCTTGGCGTCTTGGCGGTTCCGTCTCTTTGCAGGTCAGGCGGCAGAGGCGAGTTCGCCTTCGTGCATCATGATGTGGGAGCCGGAGGGGGTCTTGATGATGTTGATGCGCACGGGGAACTCGTCTTTTAGCTCCTCGATGTGGGTGATGACCAGGATGCGCTCGAAGTCGCCCTGGATGGAGCGTATGGCGCCGACCAGCTTCTCGCGGCCCTGCCCGTCCTGGCTGCCGAAGCCCTCGTCTATCACCAGCGTTTGCAACTGCGTGCCCGCCCGCCTCGCTAGCAGTTTGCTCAGCGCGATACGCACCGCCAGGTTCACCCTGAACGCCTCGCCGCCGCTGTACATCTCATACGCGCGGGTGCCAACCTCATCCGAGATGTTTATGTCAAGGGTTTCTATCACGCTCTTGCTCGACTTGGCGTCGCGTTGCGTGGCGAACTGCACCGTCATGCGGCCGTCGGTCATGCGGTGGAGCAGCTTGTTGGCTTCCTCCTCCACCTCCGGGATGATGTTCTCGATAATCATCGCCTGGATGCCCTTCTTGCCGAAGGCGGTGGCAAGCTCGTCGTAGGCGGCCTTTTCCTCGGCGGCCCTGTTGTACTCGAGGGTGTAGCGGACCTTCTCCTCTTGCTGCTGCTCGCAGTGCTCTATCTGCTTCTTGAGGCCGCCGCGCGCCTCCCCAAGCTCGCTGACCATGTTGGCGAGCCACTTCTCTTCTTCTACCTTCTCCGCGTGCTGCTGCTTCACGATCTCCCACTGTCCCAGCTTGGGCAGCAGCGTGCCTATCTCCTCGGCGTCCACCGCGCGCTCGGCGGTCCAGGCGTCCAGGTGTAGCGTGTCGTCCTCGATGAACTGCTCGACCGATGCAAGCTCGCGCTCGACGTTCTGCAGCTTGTGGTAAAGCTGGTCGTACTGCTGCCCGCGCATCTCGGCAACCCGGCGAGTCACCGCGCGGTGGGCCTCCTCGTCGTAGGCGAGGCTGCGCATGCGGGCCTGTAACGCCAGCAGGGCTTCGCGGGCATCGTGAGCGTAATCGCCTTCGTCCAGGCGCATGCGGACCTGCACGAGCGCGGCCTCTTCTTTCGCAAGCTGCTGCTCGTCCATATCGAGGCCGGAGATCTTGGCGCGGACGTTGGCCTCGCGCTGCCGGTGCATCTCGAGGGGCTTCAGCTCCTCGCGCTCCTGCGCCAGCTTGCGCTCGGTAGCGATTATCTGCTTGTTGATGCCTTCAAGCTCTTTGTTCTTGCGGTCGTACTCCTGGCGCTTCTGCTTGATGTCATCCTCGTAGGAGGTCTGCACGCGGCGTAGGGCATCGGCGGTGAGGTCGGAGCCGCAGAGGGGGCAGCCCGCATGGCCGTTGCTCTCGGCGTGGGTGCTCATAATCAGGTCGAGTTTCTGGCGCAGTTGCAGCCCCTCGTCCTTGCACTGGGTAAGCTCGCGGGTAAGGGTCTGCATGCGCACGTCGAAGTTCTCGCGCTGGCAGCGGGTGTCCTCGTACTGGGCCTGCAACTGCTCCAGGCGGCGCAGCTTGTCGAGCACCTCCGAAAGCTGGCTCTCCAGCACGCCCCTGGCAGCCAGCCTGCTGCCAAGCTCGCGTATCTTGTCGCGGTGGTTGGCGGCGGTGCTTTCCAGGCGTATCTTCTCGCCGTCTATCTGCCGCTCTAACGTGGACTGCTCGTTCTCCATGCGGCGCATCGTGGCAAGCGCATCGTTCAGGCGGCGCTCCTCCTCCTGAGCACGCTGCCAACCCGCGTAACCCTGCTCTATCTCACCGCGCCGGGCGATTAGGGCCACCAGCTCGGTCTTGCGGGCGGTGTTGTTCTCCAGCCTGGCCTTAGCGGTGAGCATCATGCCTTCGCGGCTGCGCTGGCGCTCCTGCAACTCCCTCAGCCGCCCCCGGTTGTGGTCCAGGCTCTGCACCTGGGCGTGTAGCTCCACAAGCTCTGCGCGGGAGGTGGAAAGGCTCTCCTGGGCGTCGATAAGCTGGGCCTCGACCTCCACAAGCTGCTTCTCGGCGTCGGGCCGCACGAGTAGCTGGGCGTCAATCTGCTTGATCGTGCCCTCAAGCTCGTTCATGCGGGCCTTGCGCTCGCGGGACTCTTCCTTGGCGGCCTCCTCAAGGCGGTCATACTGCGACAGGCCCAGTATGTCGGCCAGGATGCGCTTGCGGTCGGCGGGGTTCTTGACGGTGAACTCATCGGCGCGGCCCTGCAAAATGAAGGCCGAGTTGATGAAAGTCTCGTAATCGAGCTTAAGGAGTTGGGTGATGCGGTGCTGGCTCTCGCGCACGGTCGAGCCGGAGATGGTCTTCCAGGCGCTCTCCTCGCCGCCGTCGCTCACCATCACGTCGAGCATGGTGGTGCCAGCGTTGCCTTTGCGGGCGCGCTTGCGTATCACTCGGTAGTGCTCGGACCCCATGCCGAAGTGGAAGTCTACCTCCATCTCGGTAGCGCCCTTGCTGATAAGCTCGTCGTCCATCATGCGGTCGCGGGCGCGGCCCCACAAGGCCCAGGTCATAGCCTCGAGGAGGGCCGACTTGCCCGCGCCGTTCTCGCCCGCGAGGCAGGCAAGGTGCACCCCCGTGAGGTCCAGCACCTCGGCGGCGTCGCGGTAGCACATGAAGTTACGTAGAGACAGTCGGATTGGTATCATATCGATTTTGGATTTTGGATTTTAGATTTTGGATTGAGGAGGAAAATCCAAAATCCAAAATCTAAAATGGTCAGGGGACTATCTGCCAGTCCATTGGCAGGCTGTACTGGTAGAGCTGGCGGGTGGGTTCGCCGTCTTTGTGGATGCGGCCACGGTCCTGGCGGCGCACGTCGGCGTAGGTGTTGACCACCTGCACGATGCGGCGGTCGCGTATGTTGAAGATGACGAGGCCCGCCTGCACCGATTCAAGGCTGGCCTGGCGGGTCACTTCGTCCACCACGCGGAAGGCGGGCACCTGGTGCTGCGACTTCTGCTCGCCCGCGTAGTCGAGGGCGTTGTGGATTTGCTCCAGGTTGCCAGCGCTGTTGTGCTCGTCGAAGACGGCGAGGCCATCGAGCACCATCTCTTTCAGGCTGTCATCGAAGGTGGCGGAAGCATCGAGCAGGTCGGCCAGGCGAGTGGGGCCTTTGCTGCAAGCCGCCGCCAGGGCTTTGAGGGCGGTGCAAGGGGCGACAAAGCTCACTGTGCCTTCAGGGTCGATCACGGTAAAACGCATTACGTACATGGTTAAAAGAAACAAACTCCTATTACGAGGCTGAGAAAGCGACAAGCAAACCGGCGCGGCACTCAGCCCATTTTCCGAACATCCGTGCATGCTGCACCTTCAATTTTACCACATTTACCCCCTCCACCGCGAACGAAGCGGCTTTTGCACATCCACTACGAGCTGGGAAGATAGCAACGAAAAGATGGCCCTGGCAGGCGTGTACGCACAGTGGATTAGCCGTGCTATAAGCCCCGTGGGGTTGCCCTGTGGCCCCCGCCCTGCCAATGAATTGGCGGGCTGACAAGAAGCAAAGTCCCCGTAGGGGACTAAGCAACAACAGGGTAGTCTCCGAAGGAGACTTCGCTGCTTGTAAGCCCATGGCTTCAGCCACAGGGCGACGGTGGCAGGGCAAGGCTAGCCCTGGGTGGCAGGCGTACACAGGTGCTAATCTCCACCAGGGCAGGCACGGGGGCCTGCCCCTACACTCCTTTACCTTATTCAGTTGTTAATCTTCATTAGCCACAGGGCTATGGGGCCGGGCAGGCAGGGCACAGGTGGCTGGGCCTCCCACAACACGCCATCCAGCCTCCTTACTGACAGTGACTACACCTCCACCAGGAGCGGGGAGATGGCTGGACAACAGTAGTACAATGTATGCATACCCAGCGTGCGTTGTACTCCCTCAACAGCCGGGCACAATCCGGCGGCCCCCTCTATGTTCCCCTCTCAGCAGGACCCCGATCACAATACGCTCATGGCTATGGCGCTCGCGGCGGCGGAGGGCTTCAAGGCGCTGTCTCGCTCGGCCCAGGGGCGCAACGACGTGGTGGCCGGGGCGCAGTGCTGGTACTGCTCGTCTGCCGTGCCGGTGTTCAACGGTGCCGCCATACTGGAGGAGCGGCTGCTCGACCCCGACTCGTTGCGGGGCATAGCCGAGTATTTCACCAGCAAGGGCCGCCCCTACTCGTTCATGACTATGGACGCGCTGCTTCCCTACGCGGGGGGCGCTCTACGCGGGCTGGGCTACTACGAGTACGACCGGATGCCCGCCATGTGGCTGGACGGCCTGCCTCTGACCCGGCAGAGCGGCCCCAACAGGCCGGGACTGGTAATTACTCGCGTGGAGGACACGCGGGACATGTGGACGTTCCGCTCCATTCTGAGCCGGGTGTTCCATATCGCCCCTGACGAGGCCGAGATGGTGCTTGGCGACAACGCGCTCGGCGTGGAGGGGGTGCGGCACTACCTCAGCAGGCTCGACGGCGAGGCGGTGGGTACGCTGTCCATGGTGACGAGCGGCCCCGTGCCCGGCATCTGGAACGTGGGCACGCTACCGGAGCACCGGCGCGCCGGCATCGGCACCGCCCTCATGCATCACGCCCTCCAGGAAGCCGCCAACGAGGGCCGCACCTCCAGCATGCTGCTGGCCTCTAGAGAAGGCGTGCCCCTCTACGAACGCCTCGGCTACCGCACTCTGAGCACAGTGCGCATCTTCGTACCGGGATAGGAGACGGAACCGCCAAGACGCCAAGAGCCTGCCCTGAGCGAAGCCGAGGGGACGCCAAGGACCACGCCAAGATTAAGATAAGGGTGTTTTAAGCAAAAGGACCAGGGTACAACACTATGTATCCTCGTCCTCTTTGCACCCACTAAACCTTCATCCTCTTTGCGCGTTCTTTGCGCCCTTTGCGTCTTTGCGTTTTCGTCCTCTTGGCGTGGTTCTTGGCGTTCTTGGCGTCTTGGCGGTTCCGTCTCTAATCACTCGGCTAAATCCTCTGCGACTTGGGGATCCTGGTATAGCGCCAGCGTTTCTGGCGATTGACCAGTAGCTCGATGTTCTCCCACAGGTCGGGGCCCATCTCGGCGCGGGCCTCGGGCAGCCAGCTATTCACCTTGTCCCAGGCTACGTCGAGGCTCTCCATCGCATCGAATATGAGGTCGTCGCTGAGCAAGTTCTGGTCTACGAGCGCGCCGACCATCTCCCAGTAGCCAAGCACGGTGTTGAGCATGCGCCATTCCTTGCTGCCCTGGGGATAGCGGGTGCTTATCTCCTCCCAGGTGCCCCCCTGGAACTCGCCCTCGAACCAGGTCTGCGACTCCTGCATGAGTGGGTGAAGTCGCAGCTTGAACAGCTTGATCAACATGTGCGCGTCGTCGTGGGTAGGGATTGCCATGCTATTGCTCCTGTAGCAGTGTCGTCTTATACTCCGTTGCCTGATTATATCCTATCAAGCAGAATGCCAGCCGGGGCTGAGTGGTGTCTGCGCTGACCGCTGGTAGCTCTATCGAGTGGAGTTGTATAATCGATTGCAGGCATGACCGAATTCTCAGGTGGGGGTGAGATTATGACCGACAAAGAAGTCCTGATCGACCTGATGAACGAGCTAGGCACCGAGGTACGCAACGAGATTGGCGAGATGGGGGTGGAGGAGCTTGCCTGGCAGCCGGACCCGCAGGCTAACTCCATAGGGGTGACAGTGTGGCACGTGGCCCGCTGGCTCGACCTGCTGGCAGTGCGCATCCTGCACACGGGAGCCGACATAGACGAGCTATGGCACACCCAGGGCTGGACAGAGAGGACCGGCTACGATCCCAGGGGCATCGGCATATCGGGCCTCGGCAGCGTCACGGGCTACACTATGGAAGAAGTGGCCGCAATACCGGCGATGAGCGCGGCTGACCTGCTGTCTTACCTAGACAGCGCCATACAGGCCGTGAACAGCCGCATAGCCGATATGCCGGACGGTGCTCTGTCTGAGAGGGTGCCGGGACTGGGCAAGTCGCGCACGGCATACGCGTGGATCAAGCTGCTGCTGAAGGGCGGTATGGGCCACCTGGGGGAGATACAGACGCTGAAGGCCATGCGCGAGCGCAGGTCCGTGGCCGTGTAGCCGCCACAACGAAGTGGGCTGAACAGGCTATGGTGCCGAGGCTTCACCGGGCTATTTGAGCACCTTCACATCCGCCGAAATCTGCATGACGATGCCCGTAGCATCGCTTATGGTGTGAGAGCGAGGGTAGCCCATATTCGGGTCGAACTTGATTTCAGAAAAACTATGGTCGTTCTCCACGTCATGGGCCAGGTTAAGTCCGCCTGGCCGTTCGAGTGCATGGCGTATGCCTCGGAACCCGGCGCTGACAGTCCAAGAGTCTTCAAAGTACTCGGCATCCAGATCGGCTTCGACATTCTTCGCGAGGTCATCGAGGCGTTCAACATGCGTGACCTTTTCTACTACGCTGCCTGCCGTGCGGTCAACTCGGACAACGATCTTCCACTTGCCCAAGTCCGAAAGCTCAATTGTCTCTTCATACTCGGCCACAGGCAAGCTGTTCCACTTTGCTAATGCAGCTTCATAGTCGGCCTGCGTCACGTTCCAATAAGGGTAGCGGAAAAGGCTGCTGCCCGTCACCAGCCACAGGGTAAGGAGCAGGGGCAGCAATATCCGTGCTGCGGTCCTCCAGGTGTGGGCGTGGTTGGTGAAGACGTCGGGCATACCTCATTCTACATCCCTCCCACGATTTTGCTAGTATCTATTAGGTCCACGGCACTAGAGACGCTACCGCCCCCGTACCTTGACGGCCCGCGAGGCGCTATGCTATAAAGTGCCACAACCCGATAGCAGGCATGCGTAGAAGGAAGGACCAGTAGGCAGGTGCCGTACCGCTCAGAGACGGGGTGGACGGTGCGAACCCCGCGAGGCACACGCCGAATTACACCTTCCCGAGCACCAGGGCCGCGCCCGTTACAGCGCGAGGTCAGACCCGGCCGCAAGACAAGGCAGGGTCCCTTGACCAACAAGGCACAGGCCGCGAGGTCTGCGCAAAGCACGGTGGTACCACGAAGCAGCGCTTTCGTCCGTCGCACTAGACGGAGCGCTGTTTTTTATTTTAGATTTTGGATTTTAGATTTTAGATTGAGTAGGTATCCAGCCAATCCAAAATCCAAAATCTAAAATCTGAAATCGAGCGATGGAGGCAAAGATGGATGAGTCGCATGTGAACAGGCCGGTGGAAATGCGGAGCGAGTTGAGGGAGATGCGGCGCGAGATAGAGGCGGAGGCTATCGCCGCCAGCGAGGAGGCGGACGCGGAGCTTGAGGCCGAGGCCACGGTGCGCTCGGAGCTGCGCGAGGAGGAGGCCGAGCGTTGGGGCGGCGACGTGAACACGGACGACGCGGCCATCGAGGCGGTGCTGAGCCGCGCCGTGGTGGACGTGATCGTGCGGGACGAGTTGCGCGACAAGCTCAAGTCGGGACGCAAGCTGCGCGTCAAGCTGGGGATCGACCCCACCGGGCCGATGCTGCACCTGGGGCGTAGCGTGCCCCTGCTCAAGCTGCGCCAGTTCCAGGAGTTGGGGCACCAGATCGTGCTCATCATCGGGGACTTCACCGCTATCGTGGGCGACGCCTCCGACAAGGACGCCCAGCGCGTGATGCTCTCCCGCGAGCAGATCGAGTCCAACATGGCGACCTACAGGCAGCAGGTGGGCCACATCCTCGACCTGGACAAGGTGGAGTTCCGCTACAACTCGCAGTGGTTGCAGCCCCTCAACTTCAACGACGTGGTGCGCCTGGCCTCCAAGTTCACCGTGGCCCAGATGATCCAGCGCGAGAACTTTTCGGACCGCTGGGACGCGGGCAAGCCCATCGGCCTGCACGAGATCATGTACCCCCTCATGCAGGGCTTCGACTCGGTAGCCATCAACGCCGACGTGGAGATTGGCGGCACCGACCAACTTTTCAACCTGATGTCGGGGCGAGCTTTGCAGGAGGACTTCGACCAGGCGCCCCAGTCGGTCATGACGATCAACATGATACCGGGCACCGACGGGCGCAAGATGTCTACCTCGTGGGGCAACACGATCTACATGCTGGACGACCCCACCAACCAGTTCGGCAAGATCATGTCGGCGGGCGACGAGGTGATAACGCTCTACATGGAGTCGTGCACGCTGATGCCCATCGAGGAGGTGCGGCGCATCGAGGCCGAGATGAGCGAGGGCAGCCTCAACCCGATCAACGCCAAGAAGCGTCTCGCCTGGGAGATCGTGAGCATGTACCACGGGGAGGCCGCCGCGAACGAGGCCCAGCACGCCTTCGAGCAGCAGTTCCAGAACCGGGACGTGCCCACGCAGATACCCATCGTGCCTGTGGAGAAGGCGTTGGGCGGCAAGGCCAACGAGAAGGGCGAGATAGGCATACTCGACCTGCTAATACACACCGGCCTGGCCCCAAACCGCAAGCAGGCCCAGCGCCTGGTGGAGCAGGGCGGCGTGCGCATCGGTGAGGAGCGCATCACCGACCGCGAGTACCGCGTGGAGCTTGACGACGGCATGATAATCAAGGCGGGGCGGGGGTACGTGCAGATAGCAGCTTAGCGGAGCCAGCCCGCGAGCGGGTTCTGCAAGAGGTCCTCATACGAGGGCCTCTTTGTTTTTAAAGTGGCGCAACCAGGTTCTATGCTGTTCGTCATAGCAGTAAGTACATGCTTCACATGCATACTGAGGAGGGCGTGATGGACGGAAGGCG
>DASVQO010000258.1:0-6265 GCA_036389075.1 Chloroflexia bacterium
TTGGTTGGGGCGGGTGTGGGGGGGGGGAGGGAGGCCGGGGGGGGGGGGGGCACACGGGTGGCGGTCGGTGGTGCGGGCGGCTGGGCGGGTGGAGGCTGCTGGCCGCCGGGTATGTTCAAGACCTGTCCAACGTACAGCAGGCTGCTGGGAGAGATGCCGTTGGCAGCCGCCAGGGCCTCGCGTGTGACGCCGAAGCGTTGGGCGAGCACGGTGAGGTTGTCCCCCGGCTGCACCATGTAGGTGGAGCCGCTTGAGGGCTGACTTGGCTGGCCCGCGCCGGACGTAGGGATTACGAGGGTCTGGCCCGCGTAGATGGTGCGGCTGGGCAGGTTGTTAGCCGCCACAATGGCCTCTATCGTGGTGCCGTAGCGGACCGCGATGCCGCTGAGGGTGTCGCCTGGCTGCACCTTGTAGCTGGTGTCGGCAAAACCCACTCCGGCCAGGCTGACGAGCAGCAGGGCGAGCAGCAGGCCCGATACGAGCCACTTCGCGGCGGTTACGCCTCTGCCCCGCGCCATGACGACGTGGAAGGCAGTATTATCGTGCAAAGTCTATCCTCCAGGTCCTGTAAAAGCAGTTTTCCACAACGGTTGGCTTTCACGCCTACCTGGAATCAATGATAGCATCCGGGGATGTGCGCGTCAATGGCCCTTTATGTCTACTTATCCACAATGAGGGGGTACTGGGGTACTGCTGGATCCTGAGAGTGCCTTCTATGGTGGTGAGTGGAGTGTTGGCTGTGCGTAGCGCGGTGGACGCCCTGTGGGTGTGCCCCGCCAATAAATTGGCGGGCTGACAAGGAGCAAAGTCTCCTTCGGAGACTGTTACATGTTCCTTAGTCCCCGTAGGGGACTTTGCTCCTTGTCAGCCCGTGGCTTCAGCCACAGGGCGTCCATGCAGGGCAACCGGCACCCGCTAATCTGCCTCTACTGCTCCACAACGATACCCAACCCCTCGTCCACCTCTCCGACCTCCCACAGGGGCACGCCTGCGTCTTCCAGCCTGGAGCGCACGCCCGGCAGCAGGGCGGGGGGGACAGCAGCGAAGAGGCCGCCGGAGGTCTGCGGGTCGAACAGGAGGGTCAGAGTGTCGCGGGGTACGCTGGGGGCGAGGCGGACGCGCACCTCCGTCTGGTGGCCGGTGGGGTGGGCGGCTTCCGGCTCGGGGGAGGGCTTGACGAGGTAGTCGCGATTGCGGCCCGTGCCGCCTGGGACCTGCTTCTGGCGTATGTAGTCCAGCGCGCCGTCGAGCAGGGGCACGGCCGAGGCGGAGATGCGCATGAGCACGCCGCCCGCCTGTGCCATCTCAGATGCGTGGCCGAGCAGGCCGAACCCTGTTATGTCGGTGCAGGCCGCGATACCGGCTTCCACCAGCACGCGGGAGGTGGGGCCGTTCAGGCGCAGCATGCAGTCCACAGCGGCTTGCAGGTGCGCGGGGGTGGCCTTGTCGTTCTTGGCGGCGGTGGTGATTACCCCGGTGCCGAGCGGTTTGGTCAGGATAAGGCGGTCGCCGGGACGCGCCCCCGCCTTGGACATGAGGCGCGAGGGGTCGGCCAGGCCGGTGACGCACAGGCCGTACTTCGGTTCCGGGTCGGTGACGGTGTGCCCGCCCGCGATGATGCCGCCCCCTTCGTGCACCTTGTCGAGGCCGCCCTGCAAGATAGCCGTGAGGATGACCTTGTCGAGGTCGGCGGGGAAGGCCACGATATTGAGGGCAAGGGCCACCGTGCCGCCCATCGCGTAGACGTCGCTCATGGAGTTGGCGGCGGCAATCGCGCCGAACGTGTACGGGTCGTCCACGATAGGCGGGAAGAAGTCGAGCGTCTGCACCAGCGCCTGCCGCTCGTTGAGGAGGTAGACAGCGGCGTCGTCGCCGGGGTTCAACCCGATTATGAGGTTAGGGTGCGAGTGCACCGTGAGAGGACGCAGCACCTGCGCCAGGTCGCCAGGACCCATCTTGCTGGCTCAACCCGCGCAAGATGCCAGGCTCGTCAGGCGCACCACGTCCCGCCCGTTAGGCTCATCCACCGCTATCACCTCCTTTCGCGTCTATCTACCTCTCATTGTACACACCTAAATGGAATTGCACCAACGGAGTAAGGGGAGCCTTATAAAAGACGGAACCGCCAAGACGCCAAGGACGCCAAGAACGCGCCAAGAGGAACAACGAATTCACCGCAGAGACGCAGAGGACGCAAAGGTACGCAGAGAAGTATTGAGGGTGTTCTTACTGGGGCAGCATCTTTCCGGGGATGCTACCCGTTGCGATTCACCAAACAATCCCTTATCTCTGCGTAACCTCTGCGTCCTCCGCGTCTCTGCGGTGAACCGTTCTTATTCCTCTTGGCGCGCTCTTGGCGTCCTTGGCGTCTTGGCGGTTCCGTCTTACATGGTGACGTGTGGTGGGGCTGGTGTGTATAATGGTATAGAGACGGAAAGGGAGGAGCTTTCGAGAGATGCCCGTTCAGGTTAATGAGAAGGCGTGCATCGACAGGGCGCATTGCTTCGCGGCGGCGGCGTGCCCTTACGATGCGTACTTTCACAACTCGTTACGCAAGACGTGGGAGGTCGAATCGACCATCTGCGGGGACTGTCCCGGCCCCTGCCTCAACTTCTGCGACAAGGACGCCCTCCTGTGGGGGGATGACTTGATCGACTTGAAGCTCGTGAAGGCCGAAGTAGACGGCAAGATGACCCACGCCGAGGTGTTGGAAGCCCGCGCCAAACACAAGAAGGACCTTATAGAGGCCGCGGCAGCCGCCGAAGCCGCCCAGGCTGCCGCCGAGGCCGCCAGAAAAAAGAAAGCAGGTGCAGTCATGGAAATAACGATACGCAATTTTGAAGAGGAAGTATTGAGGTCGGATACACCCGTAGCGGTGGATTGCTGGGCTGCCTGGTGCGGGCCGTGCAAGCAGTACTCGCCCACTTTCGAGGCCGTAGCCAGGCAGTACGAGGGCATCGTGAAGTTCGCCAAGCTCGATACCGAGGCCGAGCCTACGTTGTCGCGCGGCCTGGGAGTGCAGGCGCTGCCCACCACCCTGCTCTTCTACAAGGGCCAGCTTGTCAACGCGGTCGAGGGCGCGCTGCCCGCCGAGCATTTGCAGCAGTGGCTCTACCAGACGCTCGCGGTCATACGCCAATACGCCACGCAGTTGGATGCCGAGGCCGAGGACGCGATCACGGCGGCCGTGCAGAACCTCAACCTGCTGGACGGCGACGGCAACCTGCCCCCCTCCGCGGACGACTTGGCTGCCCTTGATGTGCCGCACGCGCAGTCCGGCTTCAGCGCCCAGGACCTCGACCCGCGCAACATGTCGCCCCGGCCCCCCAGCAGGGACGACGATGGCCCCGGCAGGCGCACCGCCAGCGGCCTCTACATCCCTTAGTGCCGAGTAGAGAAGGACGAAAACGCAAAGCATGCCCTGAGCGCAGCCGAAGGGACGCAAAGGACGCAAAGAACCCGCAAAGGTTAGGTGGGTTTGGGTAACTGCGACGTCACACCTGGTCTCGCGACTAACCACTAACCACTAACCACTCGTTGACCGTTTCACGGCTCATTTGGTACAATCACTACCATGTCTACACCCAGGAAGATAGACGCCAAGACGGCGGCCAAGCGGCGGGCGGCGCGCCGGAAGCAAACTCGCGAGACGATGGGGCGGCTCGGTATTATAGCTATCGTGGCTATCCTCGTGATAGGCACCGTGGCCAGCGTAATCATACCCGGCACTGTGACCGCGCCGGGGGCCGTGCCCACCGACGTGCCCGCAGTCAGTCCGACGGCTACCCAGCCCGACGTTAGTGGCTTGCAGTCGTTGGTCCGGCTGGGCGACGAGGCGGCTAGCAAGGGGAACTGGACGGACGCCGCGAGCATCTACAGGTCGTACCTAGCCCAGAACCCCACGGACGGCCAGGTGCACTTCAAGCTCGGCAAGGTTTACCTCAGCATGGAGCCGCCCAACTACCTGGACGCGCTGTCCGAGTTGCAACAGGCGCTCAGCATCAACCCCGGCGCCCCTTACGCACAGGAGGCCCAGGCCCTCATCGACCAGTACAAGGACAATGCGCTCACACCCGGTGTGATAACGGGCACGGTCACGACCCTCCCCGGTAGCATCACCGGCACGGTTACTATCACCTCCACCGGCACTGTCGCAGCCCCGGGCACGCTGACCTCCACGGCGGTTATAACAGGCACGAGCGCGACGGGCACCGCACCACCCACTTCCCCGTCGGCGGGCGGCACCCAAACCCCCTAAACAGCACCGGCTAATGAAGCCCAGGCATCGTGTGTCTGGGCTTCATGATAATGTTTATTCACCGCAGAAACGCAGAGAGCCTGCCCTGAGCGCAGCCGAAGGGACGCAGAGGACGCGCCGAGATAAGGAAAGGTTTAGTAAAAAGCAAGGGGCAGCATCTAACGTACAATGCTGCCCTTCGCACATGCCCACCTTATTTTCCTCAGCGCGTCCTCTGCGTAAACTCTGCGGCCTCTGCGTCTCTGCGGTGAACCGTTCTTATTCCTCCTGGCGGTCCTGGCAGTTCGGAGTAGTTGCTGTCGGCAAGGTGATATAGTTGCAAAGGCGTGAGTGTGGCGTTATAGTATGAGGCAGCTACAGGCATAGGGCAGGCGCTCAAGGGCGAGCGCAGCGGAGGGAACCGAATATGAAAGCTGAGGAGATAGACTGTACCACGTCCGGCGACGGAGCCACGCGTGAGCGGAGCTTGCGGGAGGTATTTGCCCGCGACCCACGCGACCTTATAGTGGGCGGGCGCACCCTCGTGCCCACCCTCGACGGCACCCGCCGCCAGTACGTCAACCTCGACAGCGCGGCTTCGACCCCTATCGCCCGCCCCGTCAAGGACGTGGTGGACAGCTTTCTAGAATGGTACGCCGCCGTGCACAGGGGCAGCGGCTTCAAATCGCAGGTGTCATCGCTCGTGTACGAACAGGCCCGCGAGCGACTCGCCCGTTTCGTGGGGGCGGGCCTCGAAGACCGCTGCCTCATCTTCGTGCGCAACGCCACCGAGGCGATCAACCGCTGCGCCAACCGCATCCCCCTTTCGGACGGCGACGTGGTGCTCACCTCCCTCATGGAGCACCATTCCAACATACTGGCCTGGCGGCGGCGCTGCGCCCACGTGGAAAGCGTGTCCGTAGACAGGTTCGGCATGCCCGTGCTTGAGGACCTGGAGAAGCGTTTGCACGCCAACGATGGGCACGTCAAGCTGGTAGCCATCTCGGGTGGCTCGAACGTCACGGGCGTCATCCCCGACGTGAGGAGCATCGCCCGTGTGACGCACGAAGCGGGCGCGGCGCTGCTGGTGGACGCGGCCCAACTCGCCCCCCACAGGCCAATCCAGATGGGGCCGATGGGTGACGCCGAGTCGATAGACTTCCTGGCCTTCTCGGGGCACAAGATGTACGCGCCCCTGGGCTGCGGCGTGCTGATTGGTCCTCGTAGCGCGTTCGAGGGGGGCATACCCGAGCTGGTGGGTGGGGGCACGGTGCTGTTCGTGTCGGAGGAAGAGGAGATGTGGGGAGGGCCTCCGGACAGCGAGGAGGCGGGCAGCCCCAACGTGGTGGGCGCGGTGGCGATGGCGGCCGCGGCCCGCTTCCTCTCGGACGACCTGGGTTGGGAGGCGGTGGTGCGGCACGAGCGCGAGCTTACTTCCTACGCGCTGGAGAAGCTGAACGAACTGCCGGGCCTCACCATCTACGGCCCGCGCGACCCCGCCTTGCCCCAAGACCGCCTGGGTGTGATCGCCTTCAACCTCGAAAAGGTGCACCACCAGCTTACCGCCGCGATATTGAGCCACGAGTACGCGATTGGCACGCGCACGGGCGGCTTCTGCGCCCACCCGTACCTGATGCGGCTGTTCGGCATCGGTACGGACAGCGTGCACACTCTGCGCGACGAGGTGAGCGGGGGGGACCGCCGCAATATGCCCGGCGCGGTGCGCATGTCGTTCGGCTTCTACAGCACCCGCGACGACGTGGACGCTATTATGCAAGCGCTTTGGGACATCCAGCGCGGCAAGTGGGGCGGCGACTACACGCAGAACCCGAAGAGCGGGGAGTACAAGCCGACGTCGGAGGTGACCAGCCCGGTGGGGTGGTTCAGCATTTAGGGCTGGGGATTCTGTTGGTTGTAAAGAGGCGCGCCTGGGTGCCCCTGCGGTAATGCTGTGCCATGCCAACGTCGCCCTGTAGGTGTGCCCTGCCAATGAATTGGCGGGCTGACAAGAAGCGAAGTCTCCTCCGG
>DASVQO010000259.1:0-9264 GCA_036389075.1 Chloroflexia bacterium
AAGGCTTCGAGGAAGGGGATGTCGGCGGCGGTGTCGCCGTAGGCGTAGCACTGGGCGGGGTCGCAGCCTAGCTCGCGGGCGATGGAGAGGGCGCGGTCTCGCTTGCCGTTGCCTTCGCAGATGGGGCCGTCGAACCGCGCCAGGTAGCGGCCGCCGCGTATCACGAAGTGGGTGCCCTCGCCGCGAGCGCCTAGTTCCTGTCCCAGCCGCGCGATCACCTCGTGCAGACCCGCGCTCATGAGCACGAGGGGCAGGCCCTCGTCTCGGTGCCTCTTGATCCGCTCCCAGTTGCCCCGCTTCAGGCTGGCGACCACGCGGGGAGTGACCGCCTCGCACAGCCGCACCACCTCGGCCTCGGTTCGCCCTACCATCGCTCTCTTGATGATGTAGAAGCGCATCCACCGCTGGCGCTTCGCGGGTAGCACCTTGGCGATAAGCCCGTACACCGCCAGTTCCGCCATCTTCCAGCGCGGAAAGACGCCCATGCGGCTGCCCACCTGCAAGGATAGCCGGGGGAGGCTGGCGTCCACGAGTGTGCCCTCTACGTCGCTGAACACGGCTGCTTTATGGTGGCTCATCATTGGCGCTCCGGTATGAGGCTGGTGTGCCCTGCATGGACGCCCTGTGGCTGAAGCCACGGGCTGAGAAGTAGCGAAGTCTCCTTCGGAGACTACCCCTATGTAAGAGAGTCCCCGCAGGGGACTTTGCCTCTTCCCAGCCCGTGGCTACAGCCACAGGGCGTCCATGCAGGGCGCCGCCTTCACTTATCCAACCACTTCCCGCTTGAACCGCTCTATTGCACTGATGTGCTCGTCGGGGGAGGCGAGGCCCATACCCATTGTGTTGACGCTGATGTGGGTGGCCCCGAGGTCGCGCCAGCCTTCGTAGAGCCGCCGCCAGTCGTCCGGGCTGCCCTGACCCAGGCTGATGCGGGCCTCGATGCCCAGGCTGTCGGGGTCGCGGCCCGCCTGCTCGGCCGCGGTGCGGAACACCTCCACCATGCGACGGCCTCGCTCGTCGGGCGGCACCTGGGGGAAATAGCCGTCGGCTACGCGGCCGGCCCGCTCCACTCCCGCCTCGACGTTCGCGCCTATCCACAGAGGGATGGGACGCTGCACGGGTAGGGGCTTGAGGCCCGCCTCGGTGATGTTGTGGTACTGGCCGTGGAAGTCCACGATGGGCTGCGTCCACAGCAGGCGGAGCACCTCTATTTGCTCCTCGAACCGCCGCCCGCGATTGCGGAAGTTCTCATTGAGGGCTTCGTACTCCACGTCGTTCCAGCCGATACCCACGCCGAGCCGCAGCCGCCCGCCGCTCAGCACGTCCAGTTCTGCTGCCTGCTTGGCGACCAGGGCCGTCTGCCGTTGCGGCAGGATAATCACACCGGTTACAAACTCCAGCTTCTGAGTGATGCCTGCCAGGTAGGCGAACAGCACCAGGGGTTCGTGGAACAACGTATCGCTGGTGTACGGCCCTCGCCAGTCGGGGCGGTTCTTCGTGCTCGCGCCAAGCACATGGTCGTAAGCGAGGACGTGGGAGTAGCCAAGCTGCTCGGCGGCCTGAGCGTAGTCTCGCACTTTAGTGGGGTCGTCTCCGATTTCGGTCTGGGGGAACACTACTCCGGTGAGCATAGCAAGCTCCTTGGTAAAAAGATGGGGGCTGGTGTAATTATACACCAGCCCCCCTTGCGTTCCCTGAGCCTTGAGACTTATCGCTTCTGCAACTCCAGGGTGATATCCACGGTCTCGGCTTCCTCGCTGAAGACCACGTCGTCCTGGCCGAAGGGCGTGTAGCCCTCCGCGACGGCGAGCACGCTGTAGGCGGTGCCCGGGGTCAGGGGCACGGTCAGCACGAACTCGCCATTCTGGTCGGTGACGGCGGCGTCGAGTATCTGGTCGTCGCTGCCGTCGAAGTCGTCCAGGGTGACGCCCTCTGCCAGCACGCCGAAGGCCGCGCCTTCAATGGGCTTGCCGCTGGTGGCGTCCAGGATGGTGCCCATCACGATAATGCCATCGCTCGGGTCGGGCGTGGGTGTGGGGTCGGGCGCAGTGCCCTCGCCAATCTTGGCGCTACCGCGCTGCAACTCCTGGCCCTCGACCGAGAGGCGCAACTCGTAGACGCCATCGGGCAGGGGCGAAGGATCGGGCGAGCCGTAGATGTAGAGGTTGGCGTTGCCTTCCTCACCGAGGTTCCAGTCGAAGTCCTGGTTGGAGGCCTCTTCGCCGTCAATCATCCAGGTGACGTTGAAGGTCAGGCCGTCCTGCATGCCCTGGTAGTCGAACACGCCGTAGAGCCTCTCGGTGCCGGAGGGGAACTCGGTGCCTTCGTCCACCGGCGCGCCCTCCTCGTCAAGCTCGCTGCCGAAGGCGATAGGGCCGATAGCCGCGCCGCCGTCGGGGTTGGGTCCAGGGCCGTCGCTCTCGGCAAGCACCACCACGATGCCCGTGGCTGCCAGGTCGTTACCGAAGTTTACGTCGAGACGGTACAGGCCGGTGGCGAAGGGCGTGCTGCCCTCACTGGTAAGCTGGGCCTCGCCGTCGCCGGTGCCGGTGCCGCTGAAGGTGTTGTCGCTCCTGTCGAGCTCCTTCCACGCGCCGGTCTCGTCGTCCTGCTGGTACCAGACGGCCTGCCATTTCTGGTTGCGCGCCATGTTGGCGAAGGTGAAGGTGGCGTTGATCTCGGTGGTGTCACCGAAGATCAGGTGGGTGCCCTCGTTCTCGGCCCCCGTGCCGCCGGTGAAGGCCAGGTCGCTCACGGTAGGCTCGTCCGCGGCGTCGCCACCGATGGTGATCTCGTTGCTGGCAAGCTCCTTGCCGTTGTAGTCGAGTTGGAACTTGTAGGTGCCGTCGGGCAGCTCGGCCTCAAGGAAGCCGATCCAGCTCTGTCCTGACGTGTAGCCCTGCCACGGTTCTTCGGGCCAAACGTCCGTGATCTCCTCGTCATCAAGGAAGAGGCGAGGCTGGAAGTTCACACCCTCCTCAAAGCCCACGAAGTCGAAGAAGAAGAGCAGGTCGGTGCTGCCCGAAGGGAGGGACCTGACGATGGTGGTGGGCTGGTCGTCCTCGTCAACGCCCGAAGCGAAGAAGGTGCGTACCACCTCCGCATCAGCGCCGGCGTTGGGGTTGGCGGTGGGGGTAGGGGTGGGGTCGTCGGGGTTGTTGTTGGGATCGTCGTTGGGGTCGATGGGGGCGATGCCTTCCATCGCTTGCTTGATGAAGGGCTTGGCGAGGTTCACCGGGCGCACCGCGTTGATGAAGCCACCGCCGGGGATGCACGAGTCGTTCTCGTCAATCACGCCGTCGCCGTTGGTGTCCGCGAGGCGGCGGCAGTCGGCGAAGTTCTCGGCGTCGCCGTAGCCCATCTGGGTGGGGATGCCGATTAGCTGGCCGCTCTCGTTTACGGCGGTGCCGCCGGAGTTGCCGCCCGCGGCGGTGGCCGTGTGCTTGATCCAGGCGCGGCCCTCGACGCCCTGCTTGAAGGAGAAGCCGCTAACGTCGCCCGACGTAAAGGTGATCGTGTCGCCGCCGATGCCCTGGTAGCCGAAGAGGTGGATCCTCTGGCCGAGCTTGAGCGCATCGGAGTCGCCAATCTTCACGGTGGGGAGGCGCAAGGTGCTGCCGTCCACCGGCTTGCCGTTCAGGTCCTCGGTGATCTGGAGCACCGCTATGTCCAGGCCGCCGTTGTAGGGGGACTGGGCGCGCACCTCCGCGAAGAAGGAGGGCACGGGCGGCTCGTCGTCCTTCTTGGTGAGGGAGACGAGGATCTTGGTCTTGGGGTTGCGCACCTCGGGGAGGACCTCGCGGGCGGCGGCTTTCACTTCCGTGCAGTGATAGTTGGTCAGGATGAAGCCGTCGGGCGAGATAATGCTGCCGCTACAGGTGTAGATCGGCTCCCAGCTCGTGCGGTTGCCCTGCTTGATCTCCACCACGCCGTTGAGGCGCACCACGGCGGGCCAGACGCGCTCCACCGTTTCCGGGGTAATCTCGGCGTTGGCGGTGTAGGGCTTGCTTCCAACAAACGCGAACAACGTAGCCATGAGGGTGATTACCACGGCCAGGATGCGCGTGCGTACAAACTTCCTTTGAATCATATCATTGTCCCTCTTAGTGTGAATATGTAGGTCTCAACTCGTAACAGGTAACTCGTAATTTTTGGTTGCTATGAACGACCCATTACGTGTTACGCATTACATGTCACGCGTGTTTCGCATGACGGGTTAAGACCTACGGAATGATCGCATCTTGAACGAAACGCTCGAAGCGGGCCTTGGCGTCGGCCTCGTTTTCCTCGGTGGACTGCACCGTGAAGACGTAGACGCGGTTGCCCTTGAGCAGCAGGTAATCGGTGCCCACGACTACGGTCGGTATGCCCTCGGTGAGGACGCTCTTGGGCGTGCTGACGTAAGCATAGCGGGTAATCATGGCGGGCAGGCCCTTGATGGTGAGGCCGACCCTGGCGCCGTTCTCCACCCTCTGGTTCTGGATGTCCAGCACCTTGTAGGCGGTGAGGTCGGTGCCGCGGCTGGTGGCGAGGTTCTGGCCCACGGTGCCCAGCACCTCGGTGTAGGCGGCCGAGGCGTCTACCACGACGTTCTCCACCTCGAAAGTGGTGGGGAAGCGGCCGGAACCGGGGTCGCTCATTATCACGCGGTTGGCGGCGTCGGAGTCGTTGATGCGCCAGCCGTCCGGGTAGGCAATCGTCAGGTTATAGGGTGTGGTGAAGCTTCTTGTAGCCGTCTCCACCGAGTTGCGCAGCAGGAAGCCCGCGATGATCGCCACCAGGGTGACGAGCACTACCAGCAGGGCGGACACCCTATCGTTGGTGGTCCGGCGCGGGGCGGGAGCGGCTGTTCTAACAGTTGTTACCATGCTTTACTGTCCTCTCTCTTTAGGCTAAACGACCGACGACGTGCGTCACTCGCAATTCGTAATTCGTAATTACCTAGATCGTGCCGAGTCCCTCGTCGGCCTTGTTGTTGCTGCGGATGAGGGTAAAGATACCGGCCAGGAGCAGCAGGGCCAGGACGATAGCGGCGATAAGGGCGGGCCAGGGGTTGTAGCCGCCGGTGGCCTCACCCTGCGCAATCGTGATAGGGGCGCGGGTGATCTCGCTGCTGAGCCAGGTGAAGAGGCCGTTGAGGGTGGCCGAGATGGTCACGCCCACGGGCATCCACCAGACGGGCATGGCGTCGATCTTGTTGCGGCCCAGGAAGTAGCCCGTGAAGCCACCGAGGGAGCCTTGCACGAGGGCGGTGACCACGATATTGATCACGCCGACGCCCAGGTTCACGCCGCCGCTGTTGATGACCGTCATGATATTGAGCATGGTGCCGTAGCCGAGGCCAATGGCGGTGCCGTAGATGACGCCGTCCATGCGCTGGTCGAACTCCGTGGAGTAGTACATGCTGAAGCGGATGCCCGCGTACTTGAGGAACTCCTGGATGAAGCCGACCACGAGGATCGAGCCGAGGATGTTGGTGAGCAGGCTGTTGCCGAGCCACTCGGGTGCGCGGAAGAAGCCGTTGATGAGGGGCTGGCCTATGGAAGCCGCCAGTATCGCGCCCAGCACCGCCATGAGCACCACGTACACGGTGGGTTCCGGCTCGGCGCGGTCCTGGATGTAGAAGAGGAATAGCCAGAGCGCGGCGGGGATGATCGCCAGCACGATGCTTGTGCCCACGAGGCCGAAGCCTTCAAGCTGGGGGTTGGCGCTCATGACGATCAACTCGACGATGGCGACGTAGACGAGCATGCCGACGAGCGCGGCGATCTCTGTCACCCACTGGCCCGTTCTCCTGCTCCTTGCCTGGAAAAGTTGCATTGATAAACCTCCCGGTAGTATTAGGGGCGAGACTGTGGAGTTGCGCGCTCACGTAGCTAGACGCCACAGGTCTGCCTGAAAAGGGTGAAGCGCGTGCGGAAAAGCACGCAGCATAAAAGAACAGCTTGAGGAGAAGCTACGTGCAGGCATAATATATAGCTTTCTCGTGTGGCTGTCAATAGGTATTAAGATGTATCCGGCACGAATTTGTATCGACACCTGGGCTGTGTGGGGACGGCCGGGTAACATGGTCGGGCGAAGGTCTCGATTGTGCGAATCTGCGCAACCTCGTTCGCCAGCCGAAGCGGCAGGTGCAGGTACGAGCTAAACCTGGTGCCGGGCGTCGGCTGGCGATTGATGAACAGTAACGAAATAATAAACGGAGGGTGCCAGCCGACGCCGGGGGGTTTGGTGCAGAAAAGCCAATAGCAACATAGTGGCCAGCCGACGCCCGGCAGTTGATGCAGAAAAGCCAATAATCAACACATGGTGCCAGCCGACGCCCGGCGATTGAAATCGCGGGCTACACATTGCTAAGTCTGCCATAGCCAGACTGGCTGTATGCGTTCGTGTCTCTATCTAGCGTATATGGGGCTTGAGGAGTCCCCCGCAGGGGGACTTTGCAGCGTGTAGCCCGCGATTTCAATCGCCGGGCGTCGGCTGGTGACATGCGTTGCTCTCGATGCCGAACTACGTGCGGCTTTATCTTGTCGAAGGTTTATAATACCCACCATGAACTACCTCGACGCCGAACAGACCCGCCAACTCCTGCCTTATTCGGCCCTTGCGGATGCCCTGCGTGAGGTGCTGGCGGCGCGGCTGGAGGGCAAGGCTTACGCGCCGGTGCGTACCTCGATGCCCCTGCCGGGCGATGGTGCCGAGGCCGTGCTGCTGCTCATGCCCGCACGCGCCGAGCGGCTGGCGATTACCAAGCTGGTGACGGTGCACCCCCGCAACGCCGAGCGCGGGCTGCCGGTGGTGCAGGCGGACGTGCTGGTGATGGACGCGGCTACCGGGGAGCGGCTGGTGTTGCTGGACGGTGCGGTGGTGACCGCAAGGCGCACGGCCGCGCTCTCCCTACTGGCGGCCCGGCTGCTGGCTCCACGCCCGGGCGGCCCGCTCCTGGTGGTTGGCTCTGGCACTCAGGCGCGCGCCCATATGGAGGCTTTGCACGAGGGGCTGAGCGTGGTGGAAGTTTACATAACCTCCAAGAATATGGCGCATTCGGAGGCCCTTGCGGCGCACGGCCGAGGGCTTGGCCTGGACGCGAGGGCCATCAGCGACCCAGGTGAGGTGCTTTCTCGGGTGAGCCTCGTAGCCACCGCTACCACCAGTACCCGCCCCGTGCTGCCGCCAAACGTGGGCGAGCGCACCTTCATCGCGGCGGTGGGGGCATACACGCCTTCTATGGCCGAGTTGCCACCTGAGCTTGTGCGCCGTTCCAGGCTGTTCGTGGACACACTGGACGGCGCACAGGCCGAGGCGGGCGACCTCATTCAGGCGGGGGTAGACTGGGGGCGAGTGACGCCGTTGGAGCAGGCGCTGGATATGGAGCGGCCGGAGAGCGGCCCCGTAATCTTCAAGAGCGTAGGGCACGCCTTATGGGACCTCGCCGCCGCCCGCCTCGCCGTGGGTCCAACAGGGGCGCTCTAGGAACAGGGTAACTAAACGCCAAGACGCCAAGACGCCAAGGACCACGCCAAGTAAGTAAAGGTTTGGAGGGTACAAACAGAAACAGGCTACGCGGTTATGCATTCTGGTCCTTTTACTTAGAACACCACATAAATCTCTGCGTAACCTCTGCGCCCTCTGCGTCTCTGCGGTGAATAATCTTTATCTTCTTGGCGTGGTCCTTGGCGTCTTAGCGTTTAGGGGCTACTCGTACCTGCCAGGGGAGGGTTCGCGCAGGCGCAGGGCGAGCAGGAAGGGCACCACACCGAGTGCCAGGCCCACCGCGCCAACGGTGAGGTAGCCCGCGCCTCCCAGCAGCAAGCCGCCCGTGAGCGAGGCGACCGCGCCCGTGAGGCCCACCAGCAGGTCGTTCGCGCCCATCGTGCGGCCCCGCTCCGAAGCGCGGCTCACGTCGGCCAGCACGGCGTTGCCCGCCACGTAGCAGAGGCTCCACCCCAGGCCCACCATGAAGAGGCTCGCGCCGTTGTATAGAGGGTTCTCGAACAGGGGAGCGGTCAGCGCGCCGGAGACGTAGATGAGCGCACCGCCCATGATGACCGCCCGCCTGCCGAGCCGGTCCGCGATGCGGCCTATCAGCAGCGACAGTCCCAGCATGCCTACGAAGTGGCCCGTCATCACGCCGTACACCGACTCGCCGTGACCGTGCAGCTTCAGGCTCAGCGAGGCGGTCACCATGAGCATGACCATGCCCGCCTGCACCAGCGCGGTGGAGGCTACGGCCACTATCACGGGAGGCTGGCGCAGTACCCCGCTCAAGGTCCTGGGCGGGGCTGAGGAGAGGGCGGCGTCGCGCGCGGGGGTCTCGCCGGGGTAGTAGCGTTCGAGGTCGGCGGCTATCCGGCGGGGGTCGGGGCGTATGGCGGCTATGGCGGCCACAGCCAGGACGTTGAGCGCGGGCAGGATAAGCCAGGGGAGGGCGATTTGCAGCCCCGTGGTGCCGGAGCCTGTGACCAGTCCCAGGAGAGAAGGTCCGAATATGGCCCCTGCCGCCCCGCCCATGATGACCAGGCTCATGCCGCCCGCACGCTTCGACGGGGGATACATGTCCGCAGCCGCCGACCTCGCCAGCAGGGTAGCGCCCGTGCCCGCGCCCATGATCAGTATGCCCAGCAGGAACCCCACGAACGCGCTCGCCAGTATCGACAACCCGGCGACCGCGCTCCCGAGGCCCGCAAGCGCCTGCCCTGCGGCAAGCACGGGCTTCCTGCCCAGGCTGTCGGTCAGCCTGCCCGCGAACGGCGCGGCCAGTGCGGACGACACGGCGAACAAGGTGGTAGGAATGCCTGCCCACTGTGCGTCCCTGGTCAACTCGTACGCCACGATGCTCCCCAGCGTCGCCATCATCTGCAATCCTAGCCAGCCGGTGCACTGCGCGGCGGCAAGCAGGAACGTGTTGCGCCGCACCAGGGCGGGCACTTCGGTCGTGACGTAGGTTGTGGTGGTCGTGGCGGACATAGGTGGCGTGTGATGACGCTGGACTGTGGGCTGTGGGAATGGGCCGAGCGCCGGGGGATGCCCTGTGGCTGAAGCCACGGGCTTACAAGCAGCGAAGTCTCCTTCGGAGACTAAGGAACTTGAGGGTAGTCTCCGAAGGAGACTTCGCTGCTTGTAAGCCCGCCAATTTATTGGCAGGGCGTCATGCAGGAGTAGACATCGTCCATTTGACAAACCGCCGCCTGTCTTGGACAATTACCTGGCAGACCCGGCATTGTCGAGCGCATATATAGGTACTTTGACTCCCGTATATCGCTC
>DASVQO010000260.1:0-5808 GCA_036389075.1 Chloroflexia bacterium
CCTTGGCGTCTTGGCGGTTCCGTCTCTTCCTCTACGTCAAGGAGTCTGGCAGTTGGGGAAGAAGGTGTTGGACACTATCTTGGCTGCCTGGCCTCGTGTGACGTTGTTGGCAGGGCGGAAGTAGGGGCGGTTTTGGCCGTCGCAGGGGCCGCTGTTGGGGTCGGTGGTGCCGCACGGGTAGCCGCCCATGACGTTACGCTGGGTGAGGCGTTCGATGTAGGGGTAGAAGGAGCTGGGGTCGTTGCTCACCGGCACGTCGGCGTAGGTCTGGCTTGATACCGGGTCGTCTAGCTCGGCGGCATTGGCTACGATTTTGGATAGCTGGCCCCTGGTTGCCAGGGCGTTGGGGCGGAAGTAGGGCAGGCTGTCGGGGCCGCAAGGCTCGGTTGGGGCCGTGCCGCACGCGTAGCCGCTCATGTAGCCGCGCCGAGACAGGCGGTTGATCCACTGGTAGAAGGGCGAGTCGGGAGTCACGTCCTCGTATATTTGCTGTAGCGGGGCCTCATAGATGCCCGCGCTCTGAGAGACAATCTTGGCTATCTGGCCGCGCGTGATGTTGCTGGCCGGCCTGAAGAACGAGTCGTGGCCGGAGTTGCACGGCTCGCCTGGCCCACCGCACGGATAGCCACCGAGCACGCCCTTGCACGCGAGACAGCGCACGAAGGGATAGAAGGTGCTACCGGGTGCAACGTCGGCAAACTCAATATCGCAGGCAACGGACGTAGCGGAGGGAATAGGCGTCACGGTGCTGGTTGGGATGGCGGTGGGTGGGGTGCCCGTCACGGTGCTGGTGGGCGTGGAAGTGTTGGTGGAAGTGGGGATAGGGGTCGTGGTGGGAATGTCACCGTTGGCGTCGAACCGCTGGGTGTAGCCTGCGGAGTCGGGCTTACCGGCGCTGTAGTCGTACCCGCCGATGGCGTAGAGGAAGCCGTCGAGGGCCGCGAACCCGAAGTTGCGGGTCGGGTAGGTGAGGCCGATGAAGGGGCTCCACGCACCATCGAGGTCGGTCGGTGAGGGCGGATCGAACATGTAGGCCAGGTTGCTGGGCACCAGGTAGCTGCTCGAGCCGGGAGGACTGGAATGGCCGCCGGCCGCCACGAGCTTGCCTGAGATGCCGAAGCCCGTACCTGGGTCAAATGCCCACGCGCCGAGGTCGCCGGTAGGCTGGGGCAGGCTCTCTAGCGCTTCCCACATACCAAGAAGTGGGTTCAGGCGCTCCACTACGCCGCTTGGCACCAACCTGCGCTGGCTAACGTCGGGGTTGGTCTGCCAGGTGTCGCCACCGATAGCGTAAATATAGCCGTCCAGGGCCACCCCCGCGATATAGCCGCGAGGCGTGGAGAGGTTAGCGGGAAGCTGCGACCAGCGGCTGCCCGCCGCCGCCATGGGGTCGAACACCCAGGTATCGCCGTAGACAGCGCCGCTGCCCCGGGGATTGAAGCCGCCGAAGATATATAGCTTGTTGTTCAGCACCGCATAGCCGCCGGGTACCCTGGTGGGGGTGGCGGGCCAGGGGTCGGAGTCGAGATAAGTCATGGTGTCGGCAACCGGGTTGTAACGGCGCACCCTGTTGGTAGGGATGCTGCTGACACTGCTGCCGCCTATGGCGTAAATGGCAACTCCGGTGGTATCGGTGAGCGTTGCCACGGCCATGTTAGAGGTATACCGCTCGCCGGGACACTTGGCCGAGTTGGTAATGCTGGAGGGGCAGGGGTCCAGGCTCGCCTGCTTGCGCGTCCAGGTGCCGGGCGCGCCGGGGGTGTACTCGAAAAGCCAGGTGTAAGGGACCGGGCCGGGAGGGCCTTCGCTCGTATCGTAGAACGATATAGGATTGTCCATCCCATCGATGCCCATTCGGCCACCCAGGAGATAGATTTTGCCGTTGGGAGGGTATAACGCCGCCCCGGCGCGTTTGATGCGGGCCGCTTTGAGCTGGAATCTTTCGTTGTTCGGCAACTCCACGTTGACACCGGGGAGGGGCTCCAGCAAGGCCCAGCCGCCGGTACCGTAAGGCTGGGCGGGGGGCTTTTGCTGCTGCGCCGGGGCACTGTTTGGACCGGGCGCGAACGTCGGGGGCGCGCCCGCGCGTGCCGAGGGGCCGGTTGAGATCGCAACGACCGCCGCGACCAGAAGCCCCAGCAGTGGAATCAGGATAGGCGCAGCGGGTCGTCTGCTCATTGGGATAGCCCTTCCATCAGCTAGTTCGATACCGGCATCGGAACAATCGTGTGCCGGGCACAACCACAGGACGCGGTACTTGGGCCCGCGTTCTCGGTGGTGCCGCAGTCACAGTCGCAACAAGTCCAATAGCCTCCACCGCCCCCGTCCATGACGGTCCAACAGCCAACGGAATAGCCCCAGTAGTAGGAGAGATGGCACTCCAAAAGCTGGCTGTTGTGCACATGCTGGAAGCAGTAAGCACCCTGGCAGCCGTCGCTTGATTGTGGGACAGTTACGCTGCAAAAGTTACCATTGGGGGCCTGGCAGGCGGCAAAGGGGTCGGCGGGGGGCCGTTGCCTATCGCCGCCCTTCTGCTGCGCCAGCACCGTGCCTCCGAGCGCACGACCGGAGGCGAGGGTAGCCACGCCAGCGAACACCGCCGCGCCCACCTGCGTGAGAAACTTGCGGCGGCCCATGGCGCGGGCCATGCCTTCGGTGAATAGCCTTACTTTGTGGTCGAACATAGCGCTTACTTCCTGACTTGACGGTTCTCTACCGGGTTTGGTGTCTGAATGGTATCAACCCGACCTCTGCATGGCGGGTGCGCCGGCTCGCGCGGCCTGTAGCTGCCTGTAGTACATGTCGAGCGCGCTCCTGGTGTTGGCAAGCCCCTTGGCCCGCACGGTGCCCTGCTCGTCCAGGAAGAACAGGAAGGGCGTTACGCGCACCTTGAAACGCTCGACCAGGCCGTCGCCCGGCGTATGGGCGGACATGGGCAGGGTGGCCCCCATCTCCGAGGCGTAGCGCGCGTTCTCCTCGGGCAACGCCATGTTGAGCCAGACCACGCCCACCTCGGGGTGCTCGGCCGCCCAGTCGTGCAGTTCGGGCAGCAACACCCGGCAAGGGCCGCAGTTGGGCGAGCCAAACAGCAGCAACAGGGGCCGCCCACGGTAGTCCGATAGCCGCTGGAGGTTGCCATACTGGTCTGGGAGGCTGAAATTAGGGGCCTGCGCGCCCTGCTCGAGGCCGTCCCGCGACACCCCTTCCGCGCTACCCAGGTACATGATGCCAAGCTGGCGGTAAAGCAGCACCACCAGCACGATGAGCGCCAGCACCACGAGCCACAGCACGATGTAGCTAACTAACCAGATGCCTTCCATAGGCGCGGAAAAGCCCCACTCCCGCCGTCCGAGCGTAAGAGCAACAGACGACAACTAAGCCCCAACCATACAGGCCGGGCGCAGAGCATCGCCAGTTCCGCGCGGCCCCCTTGCGTTCGCCCAGTATCGAAAATTATAGGGGCGGGGAGGGGGAATGTCAATTACGAATTACGAATTACGAATTACGGAGGAGTTCTAGTAATTCGTAATTCGTAATTCGTAATTACTTTAGGGTTGGGTGAGGGCTACGTAGAGCATCTTGGAGAGTTGGCCGCGGGTGGCGTGGTTGGAGGGGCGGAAGGTGCCGTCGCCGTAGCCGGAGATGACGCCGCGCGCGCGGGCTGTCTCGACGTAGGGGTGGAAGGTGGAGCCGGGGGGCACGTCGGGGAAGTAAGCGGCATCCGGTGCCTGTAGGGGCCAGCCTCGGGCCAGTACCAGGATTTTGCAGAGTTGGCCGCGCGTCACGGGCTCGTTCGGGCGGAAGGTGCCGTCCGCGTAGCCGCCCAGGATGCCATGCCGCACGCCCGCCTCGACGTAGCCGTACGACCAGTCGCCGGGGCGCACGTCGCTGAAGGTGGGTTGGGCGGGTTCGTACAGGGGCCAGGCGTGCCCCAGCACCACCATTTTGACGATCTGGCCGCGGGTGGCCGTGTTGGCGGGCCGGAAGGTGTTGTCGGCGTAGCCTGAGACTATCCCGCGGCAGGTAAGCCAGTCAACGGGGATGTAGAAGTACTGGCTTGGATACACGTCAGTGTAGTCCACGCAAGGGATAGGGGTGGGCGTGGCGGGAGGCCGGGGCGTCTGGGTGGGTGCCGGGGTGCGGGTATAGGTGGGTGTTCGCGTCGGAGTGGGCGTCCTGGTGGGTGTGTAGGTGCGGGTAGAGGTAGGCGGCGGGGTGGGAGCAGGGGTGGAAGTGCCGGCGCTAGTGGGTGTCCGGGTGGGAGTGGCGGTATTCGTGGCGGAAAAGGCTGTGGTTGTGGCTGTCGCGGAGAAGGCAGTCGCGGTGCGTGTAGCCGTCGCGGCGGTAGTGGCCGCCGTTATAGGCGTGGTCGTGGCGGTGCTCGTCTGCGTGGAGGTAGCTATGGGGATGGCCGTCTTTGTGGATGTGGGTACCTGGGTGAGTGTAGCAGTAGAGGTGCCGCCTGGCGCGAGGGTAGGGGTGGCGGTGGAGGTAGCCGTAGATGTGACACTGCTGGAGAGGGCGGGAGTGTCAGTAGGTTCGGAGAGGGCGGGAGTGTCCGTGGGCATGGGGGTGGCTGTGCCGGTAGGCGGGGCTGTGCTCGTGGGGGTGGAGGTGGGCAAGGCTGTTGTTGTGAAGAAGAGGGAGGCCGATACGCCCCACTGCTGCGCGTCGTTTCTGCCGCGCACCGTCAGCAAGTGCCGTCCTGGGGCCAGACTGGCCGTATCCGCGTGGGCAGAGACGCTCGCCGTGGCCGCTCCGAAGGTTCCGCTCATCGGGGCAGTGGGGCCGCTGTCGGGGTTGCCGTCTATCGTGTAAACCGCGCCCGCGACGGTGCCGTAGTTGGCCGATATTACCGCGCTCACCTGTACCACGCCGGGAGAAGCGCCCGGCCCGACGGACAGTTGGGTAACTTCCGGCCCGAAGGCATGCGAGAGGGTGTCGGCCTTGCCGCTGCCTGCCGCGCTGATTGCCTGTAACAGGGCAGGCCGCTGGGAGGTCCACACCTGCTCCAGATCGGTGCACGTGGGGGCCGAGGTGTTGCCGATGTTGAGCGTGAAGGCGGGCGCGTCGAACTGGCCGTACGCCGTGTCGTCCAGGATGCCGCTGGTGGGAGAGTTGGCGGGGCCGGGGTTGTGGCGGTGGACGTTGGCGCGGGTAGTGCCGTTCAGCCGCCCCAGGCTCCACGCGAAAGCGTCGAGCGCGGGGGCGTCGGGGGGCGCGGCGTTGGTCCAGCCCCAGGGGTAGAGCACGGAGGGACCGGGGGCTTGCAGGGAGATTACGAGGTCGGCGGGCCTGCCGCTCGCCTGGAAAGCCGAGAGCACGTGCTGGCTCTCAGGCTCGGAGAGCGCGGAGGGGCCGCGATAGGTGCTATCGCACGGCTGGTTGCTGCTGCCGCCGTTGTTCCATTTATAGGGGTAGTTGCGGTTGAGGTTGGTGCCCCAGGAGAATGGATCGCCACAGCCGTTGCTGGAGTTGGTGTTCTTCGCCCAGCCGGGCACCTGTGAGTACTGGGTTAAGTAGCACCACCGGCGAAACGAAAAAGGCGTAAAAGGGCCATTTCGGCCAACGCTACCGACGAAAATTCCAGTTCAAACGGCGAAAAACACCTGGTAAACGGGCTGATTCCAGTTAAAGTGACGAAAACGTCCGAACCGAAGAGAAGTACTGCCTTATCGACCCCATATCAGTTCAAATCTGATAGCGTCCGCAACTATCGACACTGGGCTTCTGTTTATGATGGGTCGGTTGCAGCACAGCTGCCCTGCTGTTGCATACCCGTCATAGGCGTGGGTTAAGTAGCTACAC
>DASVQO010000261.1:0-21706 GCA_036389075.1 Chloroflexia bacterium
GGGTCACTTACGACATCCGCGCGCAATTCCCCACCGGCGCGTACGAGGACGAAGCGGTGACGGTGGTGGTGCAGAGGGCCGGAGACGCCTACGCGCGGTTGGTGGTGCGGCTGTTGGAGTGCCTGGAAAGCTTCCGCGCGATGGAGCAGGCGCTGGACGACCTGCCGCCGGGGCCTGTCAAGTCGAGGGGCAGCCTGGACTTCGGGCTGGGCGAGAGCGGCAGCGGCATAGGCCGGGCCGAGGGGCCGCGAGGCGAGGTATTCTGCTGGGCGAGAGGTGATGGCGATGGCTTGCAGGGCCTCCATCTCAATTCAGCCTCGCAGGCGACATTGGGCGTGCTGCCCGGCCTGCTGGCGGGCGCCGATTTGGACGACCTGCCCCTGCTGCTCCTCTCGCTCGACCTGTGCCTGCCCTGCGCGGAGAGGTGACGGCGGCTCGCGGGTGGTCGGACTACTGATTCGCCCCTTGTCGTCCCGTATTTTCGCCTTGTCATCCTGAGCGTAGCGAAGGATCAGGTGGCCAGGCGAGAGTCTACAACATACAGCATGATGGTGGTAAGAGGAATATTGGTGCTGTAATAGTAAGAATCAGGAGCGGGAGGCTGATCCTTCGCTACGCTCAGGATGACAATAGAGTCATAGGACGACAAGGTGCGAGTCCTGGTCCTGTAGATGGAGTTTGTACCGGAAGAATATGCTGGGGCTTTGAGGGCCCGAGAGTGGTTGTTGCTATGGGCTACCGGTAACCGACAATTGATGCTGCCTTCCCTATTCATCCTCATAATCACAGCTTTGTACTGCGCGGCCCTGGGACTCGTGCCGGGGCGGCCCGGTCTGGCGCGCGGGGCAGCGGTCGCGGGCACGGTCGCGGCCCTGGCCGTGCTGGTGGCCCGCGGGACGCTCGATGCGGCGGGCGCGGCTGTCGCCTGGCCGGGGTGGTTGGGTTGGCTGGGAGAGCCGGTCTACCGGGATGACGCGCTCGGGGCGGGGCTTGGGGCGTGGTGCCTCCTGTTAGGGCTGCTGTGCCTGCTCAAGCTCGACAGCGGCGATGGTGCGGCCTGGCGGACGGCAAACGCGGTGTCTGTCGTGGCCGTGCTATTCAGCCTCGCGCACACGGACCACCTGCTGGCCTTTGCGGGGCAGCTATTCTTACTCGCGGCGCTGCTGCTCGCGGGGCAGACCTCGCAGGGCGGCCTCCCCAACGAGTACAACCGTATGGCGGCAGGGCTGGGCCTGGGCGCGCTCCTGTTGCTTTGCGTGGCGCTGCTCGTGGGGCGGGCGACAGGTGGGGCCTACAGGCTGAGCGACCTGCCACTGTCGGCGCTCACGGTGTGGCCGCTCATGCTCCTGGGGGGCTTCGTGGTGCTGTGGCTCGGCATGCCGCCCTTTACCGGCTGGAGCGGGCGCTGGTCGGGCGTCCCGGCCGGTGCCGTGCTCGCGCAGTCGCTGGCGGTGGGCGTGCCGGTCGTGGTGCTGGTGCTGCGGCTGCAAGGGCTGGTCAGCGTCCAGGCGTTCGCGGGCAGCGTGCCGGGGCCGTGGGCCTCGCTCATGGGCGTGCTTGCCTGGTTCGGCGCGGGGGGCGCTGTGGTCGCGGCTTGCGGCCTGCTGGTGTGGGCGGGCAGCGCGCGCTGGACCTCCATACTCACCGCCTACAGCCTGGGCACGGCGCTGTGGGCGCTGGCCCTGGACAACCCCGCCGGACGCCTCACGGCCCTGGTGCTTCTCTTGAGTTACGGCGCGGGCCGGGTAACTCTCCTGCTGGCGGGCGACGGCGCAGCCAACTGGGAGCGCCTGGCGCGTGCGGTGGCGGTAGCCTCGCTGGCGTTTGCGCCCCTTACGGCTTCGTTCGTGGGCGTCTGGCTGCTGGCCTCCGCACTCTCCACCGAGAGATACGCTTCGGCGGCGCTGGCGCTTGTGGGTGCGGCTATCGTGGCGGCATGCGGTATCGTGCTGCACCATGCCGCCACGGACCGCCCAACACCGGAAGCTGCCTCCTCGCCGCTCGTGGTGTGGCTGGGGGCAGGTGCGGCGCTGGCGCTCGTAGCCGGGGGCACGCTGCCGGGACTGTGGCTGCCATACGTGGCGCGCGTGGCCGCGACGGGGGGCGGCGTGCCTGCCGTGAGCCTGCCCTGGCAGGGTGTGGGCGCGGGAGGTAATTTCTCGCCGGTGCTGCTGCTGGGGCTGGGCGCGCTGCTCGTGGGCCTCATAGGTTGGCTCGTGGTCGCACTGTCGAGGTCGCGCGCCGACGCTCCAGGGGTGCTGCTGCCCACCGGGCTGGACCGGGTGGAGCGCGCCAGGGAAGCCGCGCCCGGTTCGACCCGCTCGTGGGAAGGGGCGGCCCGCCTGCTGATAGCCAACCCGCCCCCTGCCGTCTGGTGGCTGTCGCTCGCCTGGTTCGAGGGAGGCGTCTGGGGCTTCGGGGCGTTGCTTGCCAGGCTGGGAACCCGGCTTGGTGGGTTGCTCGGCCGCCTGGAGGGCCGCTTCTATTTGCCGCTGACGCTCATACTGGTGCTCGTGGCGCTGTTACTGGCTTCCCGATAGACTGCGAATGTAGGACCGCACTGCTGTAATGCCTGTTTTTCTGCCGCTACTACTGGTCGCGCTTGGCAGCATCACGCTGCTGGTGCTGCGTGATGGGCGCGTGGTGCTCGTCGGGCTTGCCGCGCAGTGGTTGGGACTGATAGGCACTATCATCGCGGGCACCCCACCGGAAAGCAACTTGTTGGGCGTGGTAGGCGTAGAGGGCGTGACGCTACTGGTCTGCCTCACCGTGCTCTTCATCACGCTACGCAACCTGCGGGGCGTACGCCTGTCCATGCTCCCCGGCCTGTCGGGCGAGCGGCGCAGGCTCCTGTCGCGCGCCGAAGACACCCCGCCAGACCTGCCGGCCCGCTGGAGCCGCGAGGGGCTGGTGGACCAGGCGTGGCTCTGGGGCGTGGGCCTGGTGGTGGGCATCGCGGGGTTCGGCCTGGCCCGCCTGTACAACCTCGGAGCGAGGGAGGACGGCATACTGGCCTTCTACTGGATAGCCCTCTCCGGCATGGTGACGCTCGTGGTGGGCGGCACCCGCGACAGCGTGAAGCTGGCGGCGGGGCTTATCTCGCTGCTCAACGCCACGGCTCTTGCCCTGCACCTGCTCGGCATCAGCGCGCCCGGCCCGGTGGTCATGGCGCTGCTGTCGGCGTGCAGGATCGTGGCCTGCCTGGTGCTCGCCTACGCCTGGATGCTGCTCAAAGTGACTTTCATGAGCGCGGACCTCAACCTGGGCACCCTGTTCGACGGGCGGGATGGCCGCTGGGCGACCGAGACCGCCCTGGTGGTAAGCAGGCCGGTGCAAAACATCGCGAGCGAGGACGAAGGAGAGCCAGGGGAGGCTGAAGAGGCAGAGGAGGCAAACATTACCCCTGATGCCGAGGAGGTGGCTCCCGGTGGGTGACACTCGGCTGGTGTGGGCGATATTCGCGCCAATGACGGCGGGGCTGGTCTCGATGCTGTGCTGGCTGCTCATCTGGGAGCGGAGCATACCGCGCAAGGCCCGGCCCTGGCTCGAACTGGGGGCGCTGGCCGCCGTGTGCGCGGGGCTGCTCACCGAAGGGCTGCTGCTCATCCTTGCGGGGGGCCGAGGCGCCATGCTCGACGTGGGGTTGCAGCTTGAGCCGGTGTCCCGCGCGGTGCTGCTGGCAGTTAACGTGGCCCTATTATGCGCCGTCTTCATCTCCTGGGAGGAGTTGCTGCATACCGGGGCGCTGCTGGTGCCCGTGCCCTGGGTGGCCTGGGGCGCGTCCCTCGCCTCCGGCCTGCTCGCCGCCACGCTGCTTGTAGACGACGCATTGGTGCGGGTGCTATGCCTGTTCGGGGTGGGCCTGCTCGTGTCGGCGCTCACCCTCCTGCAACCCCGCCCGGAGTTCGTGGAGGACGACGGCGCGCGCACGGTGCTGGCCCTGCGCGTGGCCGGGGGCTTGAAGCACCTGGCGCTATCGGCCATAGGTTCAGGGCTGCTGGTAGTGGGCACGCTTATAGTGGCGCGTTACGCCTTCCGGCTGGAGAACCAGGCGCTGTTGCAGACCGGCATAGCCGTGCTGGCGGTAGGGCTGGCGACGCGCGCCGGGCTGATGCCCTTTTCCGCCGCCTTCACCGACATGCTGCGCACCGTGCCCGGCGTCTCAATAATAGCCCTCGGGGCCGGGCTGCCCACCGCGATCGTGCTCGGCCTGCTCCTCCTCTCGCCCATCGAAGGCGGCAGCACACGCGCCTCCTCCATAGCCTGGCTGGGAGCCATAGGCGCGCTCCTTGCCGGCCTCCGCGCCCTGCACCAACTCCAAAATCGACAACCTAAAATGCAAAATCACCTGATAGCTATGACCGTGGCCCTGTCGCTGGGTTGGGCCTTATTCGGCGCGCTATCGGGGTCGCGTGCGGGGGCGGTGGGTGCCTGTTTGCTGGCGATAAACATCGCCTTGTCGGTGCCTCTATTGGTGGCAAGCGGGGCGGTGAGGGGGTCAAGCGCCCGGCTCTCGGCGGCGGGCACGGCGGTGGGCGCGCTGTCTCTGCTGGGTATACCGCCGCTTGGGGGCACCGCGAGCACCTTGCTGCTGTCCCAGGCCGCCGTGAACCTGAACGCCGTGTGGCTGGCGGTGCTGCTGCTCGGCTCGCTGCTGGCGGCTGGGGCGTGGCTCGGTTGGCTCTCAAGGCGGCAACTCGATGGGGAGGAAGGAGACATACCCGTTCGCATACAGGGGCCTCGCGACCTGCTCTCAACCCCGCTGCTCCTGCTAGTCTGCGTGCTGGTCCTCGCGCAGCCGGTCCTGTTCTTCGCCTCCAGGCGCATCGCGGAGGCCCTCTCGGCCTGGGCCACCGTCCCGTGGACGTTAGGACCTTGAGGATTTTAGATTTTGGGTTTTAGATTTTGGATTGGATTAGTCCCACCGCCTGCGGCCCTGACCACTGACCACTGACCACTGACCACTACCATGATAGCTAATCGAGCCAGACAGAGGTCTATCGCTGTGTACCACCTGCATTTGGGCGGGGCGGATGGCGATGCGCTGGAGTGGCGGGGGCTGCTGGCTCCGAGGTTCCAGGCGCGTCTCAAGCAGCTTGGGGTGTGTCTAGTGGACTCGGCGGCGGAGGCCGATGTGGTGGTCGTCACCGGGCTGCTCACCGCTCGCAACCTCAACGTGGCGATGCTGGAGCTTGAGGCCATGCCGGCGCCGTCCGTGCTGGTGGCGGTAGGCGATGCGGCTGTGGACGGCGGCATATGGGCCAGGAGCACCGCGCCGGGACTCGCTCCCTACCCACTGAGCCACTACGCCGATGTGGCCCTCATGGTGCCCGGCAGCCCGCCCTCTCCCCAGGCGCTGCTGGAAGCGTTGAGTGCCGCCTCCCGCATGGTCGCCGGTATTGGCGACAACTCCGCTGCGGGTCGCCAGGGCGATGCAGAGTAGGGACGGGGACTACTGGGTGTGCCCTGCCACTAAAGTGGCGGGCTTACAAGGAGCAAAGTCTCCTTCGGAGACTACAAGAACATGTACCAGTCTCCGAAGGAGACTTCGCTCCTTGTAAGCCCGTGGCTGATGAATATTAACAACTGAATAAGGTAATAAACAGGCGTGAGAAGCGCCAGTAGGAGGAGGCTCCCGTGAGTGCCCACGCCCGCACGGGTATCCTGCCGCTAATCTCGACCAGGGCAGGCACGGGAACCTGCCCCTACTCACCATTACCTCATTCAGTTGTTAATATTCATAAGCCACAGGGCGTCCCCAGGGTACCTCCTGACCGGGTATGACGGCACCTTTAAAGTACCCACATAGGTACTATCCATATTAGAACGCCGGTTCTAAAATACGAATGGTTGGGCCATAACCCGGCCATTCTTTATTTTTGCTTTCATGGAGGAACGGCGGCGATGCAGAGAAGTACCGAATTTGGGCCTGTCGAGGCTGGCAAGGGGGCTGGGACCGACCCGGTGGGCGAGGCGTTAGAGCAGGTGGCTTTGCGGGCGCGGGCGGGAGACGAGGAGGCCCGTAACGCCTTATTCCTTTCGCAGCAGGGTCTGGTGGGGGTACTGTCGCGGCGGGCGAAGGGGCTGGTGAGATCGCTGGAGCGTAGGGACCAATCGCTACAGCCGGACGACATAGACCAGCAGGCGTTCATCGAGTTCTGCGCGCTGGTGGAGGAGTGGGAGCCCCGGCAGATGCCGTTCGTGGCTTACATGCGGCAGTTGCTGCCCTGGCGCTTGCTCCACTACGTGCGGCGTGCCGTGCGCTATCGCTCCGGCGTGCGTATGGTGCCCCTTACTTCCTTCGGGGCGTCGAACGGGGCGAACGGAGTTGAAGCGGGCGAACCGGGCATCGAAGACGAGGCCACCCGGGACAAAATAATAGGCATCGAGAGCAGCGACGCCTGGCGGCAGCACACCGAATCGCTGGACGAGGGGCTGCGCCGTGCCGTAAGCCTGCGCTACGGCCTGGGCTACTCCAGCCGCGAAATCGCCTCCATAGAGGGCCGCTCTCGCCGCACCGTGGACCGCGATCTACGCAGCGCAATGCAGAAGATCAAACGCAGCGTACAAGATGAATGGGAAAACTGTTCTTGATTTTAGATTTTAGATTTTAGATTTTGGATTAGCTCGATACCCATCAAATCCAAAATCTAAAATCTAAAATCTAAAATCACGCCACGGCGTCCGCCGTCCTTGGGGTGTTGGCCCGGTTGCGCATGAGGTCGAGGAGCACGCGGCGGAGGCGGTCTTCGTTGAGGTTGCTTACCAGGCGGCCGTTGGCGGCGACCGAGATGACACCCCGTTCCTCGCTGACCACGACCGCCACGGCGTCCGAGTACTCGGAGATGCCCAACGCGGCGCGGTGCCGGGTGCCAAACTCCGTGGCGTTCAGCACGTTGTCGCTGAGGGGCAGCACGGCATGGCCGGCCACGATGCGGTTGCTACGGATGATTACGGCCCCGTCGTGCAGGGGAGTGTTGGGGTAGAAAATGGTGGTGAGTAGCTGGCGGGTCACTTCGGCGTCGAGGGGCACGGCCTTGTCTACGTAGTCCTGCAAGCCGGTCTGCCGCTCTATCACGATGAGCGCGCCGTGCTTCTGCCGGGCGAGCACCGCGCAGGCCGCGGCCACCTCCTGTGAAGTGGCTTCAATCGCCTTGCTGTTGCCGAATATGCCCCTGTTGAACCACGTGCCCGTGCGGCCTAGCTGTTCCAATGCGCGGCGTAGCTCCGGCTGGAAGATGATGGGGATGGCGACCAGCAGGGCGAGGCCGGAGTTGCGGATGAGCCAGGTGAGCGTGGTGAGCGGCAGCACGCTGGAGAGGAGGGCGGCGGCCAGCCACAGGATGATGATGCCGCGCACCAACTGCACCGCCCGCGTGCCCTGCACCACCGACAGCAGCCAGTAGAATATGAGCGCCACGGCCAACACATCGAAGATGGTCGCCCAGTTTATCCGCGACAGCACCCACGATACCTGCTGCACGGCCTTCCCCCTTCGCCAGCTATGCTCCTATTCTATCCGGCCAGGGTACATTGGGCAAGTAGTTAGGAGGAGAAACCGCAAAGGCGCAAAGAGCGCAAAGGATACGCGAAAATTGTTGTTGTCTTCTAAATGAAAGGGACCAGGGTACGTCATTTGTACCCTGGTCCTCTTTGTACCCACTAAACAGTCCTTAAGCTTTGCGCTCTTTGCGTACTTTGCGGTTTCTCCGTTTCGTTTCCTCCGTTAGCCCCGTTTGCTGGAGGCGGAGGCCATTTGCTTTTGCTTGGAGCCTTTGCCGGCTTTGGGGTCGGGTTCGGGCTGGGCGTCGCCCTGGGCTTCTTTGGCCATGCGCAGCATTTCGCTCTGCATGATGGCGTTGCGGCTGTTCTCAGGCTCCAGGCGCACCAGGCGACCGTAGAGGCGGGCTGCCTCGCCGTAGCGGCCGAGGGCCATGAGCTGCTGGGCCAGCTTGTGGTGGGCGGGCACGTCCTCCGGCGAGAGGGCGAGCAACTGGTGCAAGGCAGAGATCGCTTCCTCGGTGTAGCCGTCCTGCACGAACAGGTCGGCCAGGGCGCGCTCGCCCGCGATAGCTTCCTGTATCTTGCCTGACTGCACGTACATGTTGATTAGCTGCTGGCGGGCCTCGATGTCGCGCGGGGCGATGCGCACCACGCGGCCGTAGATTTCGAGGGCTTCCTCGTGCCTGCCCAGCGTGTACTGCATGTCGCCCGCCCGCTGGTAGGTAGACATGGCGTCCTTCAGGTGGCCCGCCTTGAGTTGCAGTTCGGCCAGGGTGTTCAGCTCCTGCAAGCCGTAGTCGGTCATGCCGAGCTTGATGTACATGTCGGCCAGCTTCTTGCGCACCGGCACGTTGTTGGGAGCGAGCCGGGCCATGTGCCCCAGCGTCTCCAGCGTCTTCTCGTGGTCGTTGCGCCTCTGGAACGTCACCAGCAGGTCGTTCAACTCGGCCAGCGCCTGCGACAGGTTGCCCTGCCGGAAGTAGATGTCGGCCAGGCGGGTGTACACCGACACGTCGTTGGGCATCAGCGTCTTGAGCGCGTTCAGGGCCTCGGCGGCCTGGTCCCAGTTGTTCTGCGAGGCCTGCGCCTCGGCCAGCCCGTAGTAAAGCTGGGCAGGCTCGGCCAGGCGCACGAAGCTGTACTGCGGCCTGGGCGACTCGATCTGCACGCGCCCTTCTTCGTCTATGCCCGCCGACTTGATGATCCCTAGCGCCCGGTTGTAGTGTTGCGCGGCCACGCCCCAGTCCTTCGCGTTGAGGGCGAGGTCGGCGCGGGACTGCGACATGAGCACTTCCAGCAGCAGCCACGACTCTCTAATCTGGCCCGTTTCGCTGAGGGACATCTGCAACAGGCCCTCGTCCAGCGCGTCGGCGGCGATGTCCATCAGGCCGACACGTTCCGCGAGCACCGACAGGCCGTAGAAGACGCTCGGCACGGTGCCCCACTTGATCGCGGCGTGCAGTTCTTCCATGAAAAGGCGGTTGGTCAGCATGTCCCGGCCCGCCCTCTCGGCCAGGCTTTGCAGGGCGTCCCACTCGGTCTCCGCGCCCATCGAGGCCAGGGCCACGTACACGCGGGACAGGGCGTGGTTGTTGCCCGGGTCGATCGTGAGGGCGCGGCTGAGTTCGGCCAGCGCCTCGTTAGTGCGGCCCAACGTCATCAGGTAGGTACCCATTGCCAGGGCCACCTTGGAAGACTCGGGTAGCTGGGCCTTGAGGGTCTGGGCCTCTTCCAATGCGCGCTCGTAGTGCCCGGCCCTGTACAGGCCGTCGGACACGCTCAGGAGGGCGTCGGCGGCGTCGTCCACGCGGCCCGCTTCCATGAGCAGCACGCCCAGGCGATTCTTGAGCGAGGGGTTGTCGGGCTGTAGCTCCAACAGGCGCATGCACACGTCCGCCGCGCTGCTCGCATCGCCACGGGACGTATACACGTCCATAACAATCTGGAGCTTGTCGATAGCCTCCTCGGTCTTGCCCTGGGCCATGTAAACGTCGGCCATAATCAGATGGACCGGCAGGTACTCAGGCTCCCACTCTATCACCGACATGGCGGAGTCGAGGGCCGAGTCGAACTGGCCCTGGTGCATGGCGAACTCGGCCTCGGCGATGGCGCGCTGCACCACGATGCTCTGGGCCTCCATGCCCAGCAACGCCTGGGTCGAGAGATTGGTGAAAGTATGAGCCTCCGGGTTCGCGGTGGGTGGGGCGGCGTCGCTCATCGCGGCGGTGGCATCGGAGGCGTGCTGGCCGAACGGGTTCCGCTCTCCAGGCTCGTCACTCGGGTCCATATTGAGGTCGGCGGCCCGCAAATACTCGGTGATGGTGCGCAGGCTGCTGCCCGGCTGGCGCATCATGGTGGTTTCGATGTCGCTGCTGTACTTCTTGACCTCGCCACCGTCCGCCGCCGTCACCGAGATAGGCATCGTGCCGGGCAGCGCGCCCGAGGGCATAGCCTGGGTAGACATCACCTCGTCGGCCAACGACTGCGCCGACATGGCGGCGGTGGCCCCGCCCATGAGGCGGTTGGTGGCGTCGGCAGGCTCCACCATCATGGCGGTGGCTTCCATCGACATGGGAGGCGGCATGACGGGGAGGGGCGGCAATTCGGCGGAACCCATCGCCGCCGTGGCCGCCACGTCGAGCATGCCGCTGCCCTTGCTGATGCCGTCCAGCTTGCTCATAATCGAGCGGCTGTAAAGCTCCTCGGCCGTCTTCTCAAGGTCGGCCATCTGGGGCAAGGCCCACTTCTTCTCCTTGAGGATTTTGACGAGGTTGTTGAGGATAGAGGAGGCGCGGCCCGGGTTGTTGTCGGCCAGGTTGGCCTCAGAGGCCGCCGTGTAAAGCTCCACCAGCTCGTCGGCCTCGTTGCGGGTGAGGCTCGCCACGGCGATCATGCCGAGGGCCTTCTCGAACGCGGCCACGGCCTGCGGATATGTGCGCATCGCGGAGTAGGCAAGGCCCAGCCCGTAGTTGGCCGAGATGCCGAACTCGGGGTCCTTGGCGGCGCGTTCGAGCAGGGGCACGGCCATTTCAGGGCGGCCCATCTGCTGGTTGAGCAGGCCCGCGCTGTAAAACACCGAGGCGCGCCTGGCACCCGCCCGCACTGCCTGGTCGTAAAGCTCCATCGCCAGGCGGAAGTCGCCGGCATTCTGGGCCTCGGTGGCCTTGCCGATAAGCTCAAGCGCCTCGTCCGGCTCCTGGTCGGGTTGCTGGGGGATGAGGCCCGTGCCCATCGAGGTGGTCATGTGCCCGGTGGCGTCCGCGTCGGGGGCGATGCTGCCGGTGGCGTTCATCTCGGCCTGGCGGCGGCGCACCGTGTAGTTCCAGCGGCGCACTTCGGGGCTTTCGGGGTCGAGGCCCGAAGCGATCTCGGCTTCACGCTGGGCGGTGGCTACGTCCCCGGCCTCCAGCGCAATGCGCGAGAGGGCGATATGCTCCACCACCTCGGCGGCGCGGTCGCCCACTTCGCGGACGAGGGCGAGCAGGCGCACGTGCACCTCACGGTGGTTGGGCATGGCGCGGGCCAGGTCGCGCAGCGCGCGGATAGCCTCGTGGAACTGGTGCTGGGCGTAGTACCTCTCGGCTAGCATGAAATATGTCTCGGTGGCCTCGTCTTGCTGCCCCAGCGCCAGGTGAATCTCGGCCAGGCGGTTGATGGCGAAGAGGTCCGCCGGTTCCTTCTGCACCAGGCTGCTGTAGGCAGCGAGGGCTTCGGGCCACTGGCGCAAGCGGAAGAGACACTGCGCCCTGTTACGGCAGGCGGCGAGGTCGTCCGGGAACTCGGCAAGGGCCCTGTCATATTCCTTAATCGCGCGGTCCCACTGGTTGGCCCATGCATGGTCGTGGGCGCGCTTCATCGCGGTGTCGTAGATTGCCTTGTTGCCCGCCATACTATCCTCAACTTTGGATTTTGGATTTTAGGTTTTGGATTTTGGATTTATCACTTCGGATGGACTCGCAAATCCAAAATCCAAAATCCAAAATCCAAAATCAAACAACGGGGCCTGGCACAAGCTGGCCTGATGCTCCCACTTTTGGAGTATAGCAAATAAAACTGGGATTAGGACCAAAAATGGGAGAAAGGGACGTGGGTGGGGGGAAGGAAGTACTGCCTCCCCAGCCTCTTGCCTCTTTATTCATGCATCCCGGCAGGTATGTGGGCGCATATTTATTGTTATCGGGAGTAGCGAGCATCCGCAGCGTGCTGCATGTGTAGGACCGAATCGGCCTCTGTCATTCTGAGCGCAGCGAAGAATCTCAAGAAGGTAGTATAGGGGGGCTGTTGAACATCACGTACTACGTGGTTATGGTGCTGAGGTTCAACGTAGGGGCTAGGCCGGCATCTTAGATTCTTCGCTACGCTCAGAATGACAGGGGCCACTTCTGTTCGCCTGTCCCTTACTGTTGCAGTTAGCCCTACCCTACTACCGCGCTAACGAAGGACTGGCAGTGTAGGATATGGCAGCAAAGCCCCGCTTTTGTCATTTCGAGCGCAGCGAGAAATCTCGTCCTCCAGCACCCAAACGGCCCCTTTTCTTACGGCATGGAGCCTCATGAGTGGTCCTGGGCTGGTGCGAGGGGGAAACATCGGGGCGAGGGACGAGATTTCTCGCTACGCTCGAAATGACAAAGGCCAACTTGGCTGCCGATATTCAGCTCTGCCAGTCCTTCGCCGGGGCGATAGGGCTGCCGCTATGGGGTAGATAGTACACGTTTCTGTAGGTACCCGCTAATGAAAAATAACATAAACGTGTATTGCGCGAGCTTAGTAGTAGGTGTAGACTGTTACACAGGACTTCACCTTGCGCAGATTGCCACAAATGCGTTATCTACCGTCCGTTTCTTACGATATAGTATACGAATCGTGTGGTAATTGGCGGCATTCTTCTTGTAGGTGGAAGCCTGGCACCTCCCGTGGGCGGAGCGGCGGGGACACGGTGCGATATATAGGAATACCATACGGTTGGCTCCGGTGAGGCGGCAGGCCCTGGGCAGCAGGCGTGGGGATCGCATCTTCATGCTTGAGGGCACTACCTTTTGCAAGGAGGGCGTTACATGGGTACGATAGGCAGAATGTCGGCGCAGAACGGCGAGGACCCCGCCTTTGCGGCGCGAGGCAGCCCGAAGATCAGGCGCGAACAGCCGGGGGGCGCGGCTAATGGTACGACGACAGCCACGGATATTGACGACGAGGAGGGCGGCGGGAAGCGCACGACTTCGGCGCTCAAGCAGCGGGGCATGAAGAAGTACCAGATCGTCGTGCCCGAATCGCTCTTCGAGGAGATCGAGAAGATCGCCGATAGCCGCCAGACCACCGTGATCGACATCATCCGGCGGTTCCTCAAGCTCGGCCTGCTCACCGCCAGAATAGAGAACACGGCTAATGCCGGCCTCTTCATCAGAGAAGGCGACAGCGAGCGAGAGATCATCCTGCTTTAAACCTCGCCCACGTTCTCACTCGCTAACCTGGCGGCGCAACGAAAGTCCCACCGTCCCGACTATAGGGCGGTGGGACTTTCGTTGCGCCCAGACGTGCCTGTTACTATCCACCTCTACTCGCGGATTATATAGCGGGAGCCAGGTTGCTCCACGGCGGTCCGTGCCCGCCATCACTCGCGAGTGGAGGTTACCATGTTCAACAGACTACCGGGCAGGCCAGGCCCCAGCCTTGCGTTGGCGCTGCTTGTTGCCCTTGCTTCCTTCGGCGCGCCCCACCTGGCGGGCGCGTCACCTGCGCCGGCCGACGAGCCGGCTTCTCAGCCCGCCCCCACCCCCGCGCCCGGCGCGCCGCTACCCGGCAGCCGTGCCCGCACCTTCGAGGAGACCGGCAAGACGGTGCGCGGCGTCTTCCTCGACTACTGGGAGGCGCATGGGGGGCTGGCCCAGCAAGGCTACCCCGTCTCGGAAGTGTTCGCCGAGGTGTCGGACCTGGACGGCAAGACCTACACGGTGCAGTACTTCGAGCGTGCCGTGTTTGAGTACCACCCCGAAAACAAGGCACCCAACGACGTGCTCCTCTCTCAATTGGGCACTTTCCGCTACCAGCAGAAGTATCCCAACGGCGCGCCCGCACAGCAACCCAACACCTCCGCAGGCTCGCAACTTTTCGAGCAGACCGGCAAGCGCGTGGGCGGCCCCTTCTTGCAGTACTGGCGGCAGAACGGCGGGCTGACCCAGCAAGGCTACCCCATCTCCGAAGAATTCCAGGAGAAAAGCGAGTTGGACGGCAAGACGTACCGGGTGCAATACTTCGAGCGAGCGGTGTTCGAGTTGCACCCGGAAGAGAAGCCGCCCTACAACGTGCTCTTGTCTCAGTTGGGCGCTTTCCGCCTGCGGGAGAAGTACCCCAACGGCCCGCCGGTCGCCCCTGCCGCCACGCCCGACCCCGGCGGCGGCAAGCCCGCACCCAAGAGCACCCCCAGCAATCCTGCGTGCGCGGGCATACCGGAAAGCCAGAACATGACGATTACGCCCAACTGCGCCGCCCCACGTACTGGCTTCACGATGCGATTCGTCAGCCGGGGCTTCAAGTCCGGGGAGGTAGTCCAGCTAACCGCCACAACTCCCGAGGGCCTCGCCCTGCCGGTTGGGAGCCGGGCGGCGGACGCGCAGGGGGTGGTCGAAATCAGCCTGCTGATTGAACGCGTCTCCAACTGGCCGAGGGGGCTTTACACAGTGGTCGCGGAGGGCGACATTTCGGGCAAGAAGGGCACGGGGTACTTCAAGATAATCGCGGCCAGCAGTAACTAACCCCGTGTCTGGCTCGTCCCAACTATAGCAACGAGGCTGTTCAACCGGCCCCGGCTCTCTCCTGAGACCCCGGTTGCGGCGCGAAGGGCAACAATCCGGCACCCCCACTGCGTGATGTGGCACGGTGGAGGTGCCGGGTTGTTCAATGCGCTTTCAGGTGCGCTTTGCCCTGTTGGGCGGTCTAAGTGCCCCAATCGTGAGGACCACACTCCCCCTTGTCATCCTGAGCGTAGCGAAGGATCAGGTGGGTAGGCCAGAGTCTGCAACACGGAGGATGCTCTCGGCAAGAGAAACTTGGCACCCGAATAGTGAGAGTCAAGAACGGGCGGCTGATCCTTCGCTATGCTCAGGATGACAAGGGGGGAGTATGGTTCTAGGCGCCGGGCACAGGGGAAGAGCGGCACGGCAGGGTGTGCTGTGCTCCTGCGGCCCTCCGGTTAGAGCCTGAACGTTTTCCACATCCGATGCCTCATATACGCTCGCCCGGTGCCTGAGCCGCGTGGATAACCTGTGCAAAGCGGGTGCATGCCGGGTGCAATTCCGGGTGGGGTGCTATGCTGTGGTATAATTCGAGGCAAGGATTTCCCCCTTGACTCAGAAAGTAGAGGGAGCATTCCCCGGATGAAAGTTATACTGACGCAAAACGTGCCCGGCGTGGGCGAGGCAGGCGCGATCAAAGAAGTGGCCGACGGTTACGCTCGCAACTACCTCATCCCTAAGAAGCTGGCCGCACCCGCGACCCGTAGTTCGCTCAAGCAGGCCGAGGCCCAGGCTGAAGCGATTGTTCGCAAGGCCAACAAGCAGCGCGACACGCTCCAGCAGACCGCTTCCGCCCTCGACGGCAAGACCGTCAAGATAAGGGCGCGAGTAGGCTCCGAGAACCGCCTGTACGGCTCGATTACCCCGGCTGACGTGGCCGACGCGATAGGCAAGCAGCTCAACGTAACGGTTGACCGCCGCAAGGTGGAGCTTGCCGAAGCGATCCACCGCACCGGCACCTACACGGGCACCGCGGACTTCGGCAGCGGCATCGTCGCCCAGTTCCAGGTGGAGGTCGCGCCGGAAGCGGCGGGCGCCTTCGGTGCTTCCGCCCCAGCCCAGTCGGGCGCAGGCGCGGCGGCTGATGCGGGTGGTGCACAGGCAGAAGCAGGCGCAGGCACCCCCGAAGGTGGCGCGGGCACAGGCGATGCCGCCTCGGAAGAGGTAGCCGAGCAGGAAGCCGAAGCCAACCCTACCTAGCGGAATTACGAATTACGAATTACGAATTACAGGTTCATCTTCAATTCGTAATTCGTAATTCGTAATTCGTAATTCATCCGGTTTGTTCCTTTCCCGGTAATGCCGTGCTACTCACAGGTACTTGTACGTGTAGCCACGAGTAAACGGGGTTGAGTCAGTTCGATATTGTGTTATTAGTTGGATTTTGAGTTTAGAGAGTACTCAGCACTAATTACTCATTACTTGTTACTCGTTACTCATCACCTGATGTGAGGTAGCTATGGCATTAGCAACCCAGGCGCTTATCGAGCGCCCCGTGCCTTACGACCTGCCAGCCGAAGAGGCTGTGCTGGGTTCCCTCCTCCTCGACCGCGACGCGATCATCAAGATCGCACCCTTCCTCCGCCCTGAGGACTTCTACCGCGAAGCCCACGGCTGGATTTATGCTGCCGTGCTCGACCTGTACGCCCGCCGCGAGCCGCCCGACCCGGTGACCCTCGCCACGGAGCTTGAGCGCACGGGCCGCCTCCAGAGCATCGGCGGCTCCAGCTACCTCGTCGGCCTGGTAAATCGCACGCCCACCTCGGTGCACATCGAGTATTACGCCCATATAGTGGAGCGTACTTCCGTGCTGCGCCGCCTCATCTCGGCGGGCGGCGAGATCGCGGCGCTCGGCTACTCGGAGGAGCAGGAAGTCAGCGCGGTGCTCGACAAGGCCGAGTCGATGCTCTTCGCCGTGTCCCAGCGCACCAGCAACCAGGCGTTCGTGTCCATCGAGCAGGTGCTGACCGAGTACTACGAGCGCATCGAGAACATCCAGCACAACCCCGGCTCCGTCGCGGGCGTGCCCACCGGCTTCCACGACATGGACGAGGTGACCGGCGGCCTTCAGCCCAGCGACATGATCATCCTGGCCGCTCGTCCGGGTACGGGTAAGACCTCCCTTGCCCTCGGCATCGCCCACAACGCCGCCATGAAGGGCAAGCACGTGGGCGTGTTCTCCCTCGAAATGGGCCGCGACCAGCTTGTGCAGCGTCTGCTCGCGGTGGAAACGGGCGTGGACAGCCAGCGCCTGCGCCTCGGCTACCTAAGCGATGATGATTGGGTGCTGGTGTCGGACGCCATTGGCCGCCTGGCGAGCATGCCCATCTACATAGACGACAGCGCGGGCCTCTCGGTGAGCGAGTTGCGAGCCAAAGCGCGACGGCTCAAGGCCGAAGTGGGCGTCGATATGCTCATCATCGATTACATACAGCTAATGCAGGGCACGGCCCGCAAGGACGGTAACCGCGTGCAGGAAGTGGGCGAAATCAGCCGTAACGTCAAGCTGATGGCCCGCGAGCTGAACGTCCCGGTGCTCGCCTGCGCCCAGTTATCCCGCGCGGTGGAGAGCCGCACCAAGCACGTACCAATGCTCTCCGACCTGCGCGAGTCGGGTAGCCTGGAGCAGGACGCCGACATGGTGATGTTCATCCACCGCGAGGAGATGTACGACGAGGAGACCGAGAAGCGGGGCATCGCCGAGATTCACATCGCCAAGCACCGTAACGGCCCCCTGGCCGTCATCCCCCTCCGCTTCTGGCACACCACCACCAAGTTCACCGACCTGGAGGTCTACCGCACCGACCCAATGAGCTAGGGCGGAGTGGAGGATTGTTCACCGCAGAGGCGCAGAGAGCGCAGAGGTTACGCGGAGGTCGGAAGCGGTTGGCTATAGAGTGAGAGCAGGCATTTTGGGGGCGCAGCTATGAGTGGGCACTACAAACCGGAGGGCTATTCCCGTGTCGCGGTCTACATCATGGCCGATGGCGCTCAGCGGGTGATCGACTTCCTGAAGGAGACCTTTGGCGCGGAGGAGTTGCGCCGCTCCGACCGCCCAGACGGCTCCATCATGCACGCCGAGGTGCGAATTGATGATACGATTGTGATGCTGGCGGATGGTGGGGGCCAATTTCCAGCCTTTCCCGTCTGGCTCCACGTCTACGTGCCGGACGTAGACGTAACGTACGAGAAGGCTCTAGCGGCGGGCGGGGTCTCCGTACAAGAGCCCGCGCAGCGGGGCGACCCAGACCGCAGAGGCGGCGTGAAAGACCCGGCGGGCAACACGTGGTGGATTGCCACCCAGGTAGGCTGAACGGGGCAAATCACATTTGCCGGGCCTGGCAGGTGGTATAGTACGCACCGCAAGAGGCTATGGTTTGAGACCAGAGTCCCCCTGTCATCCTGAGCGTAGCGAAGGATCTAAAGAAGCTGGCACAGGGATGCCATCGAACGTTATAGACAAAGTGCTGGAAGTTCTACAGCCTGGCAGAAGTAACATCTTAGATCCTTCGCTGCGCTCAGGATGACAGAGACCACTTGGGTTCATAAGTAAGGGAAGCAAGTGTCGAACAGAGCAGAGAGAATCAAGCAAGGAGTAACGTCACCCGCAAAGATGATAATTGCTATCAACTCACAACTCACAACTAGCAACTCGACCCCTCAGCCGTGAAGCCTTTTATCGGGTTCTCCAGCGACAGGCTCAAGACGGTGCGCGTGCCGGAGGGCTTCTTCGAGGACGTGCTGCCCGCTATCACCTCCATGCTCGAAATGAAGGTGACGCTCTACCTTTTCTGGCGGCTCGCCCGGCACGGCGCGCCCAACGGCCACATAACGGGAGTGCCCCGCATGGTGAGCCTGGACGAAATGGAAGGCGACGCGGGCCTGCGCGGGGGCCTCTCGCCCGTGAAGGGGCCGAGGCCGTGGGTGGAGGCCTTGCGCGAGGGGCTTGAGCTTGCGGTGGCGAGGGGCACGCTCCTGCAAATGTGGGTGCGCGAGGAGCCGAACGACCTCAGCGAGGGCCGCGCCGAAGCCTGGTTCATGCTCAACACCCGCGACAACCGCACCTGGCTGGAAGCCCTAGGCAAAGGCAAGATAGACGTGACCAGCACCCCCCTAGCCGCCAGCAACGGCCACAACGGGAGCAACGGGAGCAACGGGCAAAACGGCCACAACGGCCACGCGGAAGAACAATCCAAAATCCAAAATCTAAAATCTAAAATCCAAATCGTGGTAGAGCGTCCCACCATTTTCGCGCTGTACGAACAGAACATAGGCCTGCTCACGCCGCTCCTGGCCGAGAAGCTGCAAGACGCCGAGGGACGTTACCCGCTGGAATGGATAGAGGCGGCGTTCGAGGAAGCCGTTACCAACAACAAGCGCAACTGGCGGTACATCGAGCGCATCCTCGAACGGTGGGCCGTGGAGGGAATGAACAGTGGAAAAGATAGGGGACCTGCTGAACGATCTCTCGATCCCGATAAATACACGAAGGGCAAGTACGCCTTCCTCTTCAGACCGGACTAATTTAGATATTGGGACCACCGATTTTGGACTGCGAAAAGAAATAGATGACAATTTCGCAAATCCAAAATCGAAAATCCAAAATCTAAAATCGGGCGACGCCCCCTGTTCTCACTGCAAGGGCGTGGGCTGGCTGCGCATGGACGTGCGGGTGGGCGACCCCCGGTTCGGGAAGCTCTACCCCTGCGTGTGCCGCACCAACGCCACCGAGGAGAGCAACCTGGAGGAGCTTTACAAGCTCAGCAACCTGGAAGCCTTCTCCAGCAAGGTGTTCGCCAACTTCGACCCCGAAGTGCAGGGCGCAGCCGAGGCATACGACGCCGCCGCCGACTTCGCGACCAACCCCGAGGGCTGGCTGGTGCTCATGGGCGGCTATGGCTCCGGCAAGACCCACCTGGCAGCCGCCATTGCCAACCACGTGGTGCAGGACCACCGCATGCAGGTCTATTTCGCCGTGGCCCCCGACCTGCTGCACCACCTGCGTGCGGCCTTCGCCCCTAACAGCACTACGACTTACGACGACCGCTTCGAGCAGATACGCTCCGTCTACCTCCTCGTGGTGGACGACCTGGGGGCCGAGCAGTCCACCCCGTGGGCGGTGGAGAAGCTGTACCAGATATTCAATCACCGCTACAACCTGCGCCTGCCCACCGTCGTCACCTCAAATTCCGACCTCGATACGCTCGACCCCCGCATCCGCTCCCGCCTGTGCGACCCCGACCTCTGCCGCCACGTCTTCCTCCCCAGCGGCGACTACCGCATGCGCAAGATGGATCCACGCTTCGTGCAAGGCAGCCGCAACCAGGGCGGCACCGGGGGCCCACGCCCCCAGGCAGGGCAGCGCGGCAGCGGCTACCGTCGTAACGGGGGATAGTCCTTTTACCACCGGCTTTTCTAAACGCCAAGACGCCAAGACGCCAAGGACCACCCCAAGTTAAAGGCTGTTGTTCAAGGACAAAGGACCAAAGTACGAAATATCGTACCCTGGTCCTTTTCTGTACTCTCCAAACCTTAATACCTTGGCGTGGTCCTTGGCGTCTTGGCGTCTTGGCGTCTTGGCGTCTTGGCGTTTCCGTCTCCTGGAACAATACATCTACAGTCCCATGCGCCCGGACACAGGCCCACGTATAATGCGGCGGAAGTACACGGCGGCTGCGTCAAGTTCAGCCGGAAAGGAGGCCAGCACAATGTCAACTACAGCGCTAGCACCGACCAGGAAAGCAGGTCTCCAACGGGCCTTGCGCAACCTCAGTCCCGCCGCGCGATAACAACTCGCCAGGCTGCCCCATCCGTCGCAGGCATACCGTGCCCGTGACGCCTCTACGTGGCACGCCCGCGACCCCGGCTGCACGAGCCGTAACCCCCTAGCGCCCCGGACTGACGGCCATCGCCTCCCAGACACGAGCCTGCTATACTAGCCAGGCACTTTGTTGTGCCGCAAACCAAAGCAGGTGAACGTGGACCCAAACTCTAACTACAGCCATCAAGCTTACCGCTTTTTCATGGTGCGCCAGGGCGTAGAGGCCTTTCTCTTCAGCCTGGCCTGGACCGTGCAGGCTATTTACTTCATACTCAACGCCCATCTCGACCCGCTGCAACTGGTGCTGGTGGGTACCGTGCTGGAAGTGTGCTGCTTCCTCTTCGAGATACCGACCGGGATAGTAGCCGATGTCTACAGCCGCCGCCTGTCGGTGCTGATAGGTTTCGCGCTGTGGGGCGCGGGCTTCCTCATCGAGGGTGCCTTCCCCTTCTTCTGGACGATCCTGGTGTCGCAGGTAATCATGGCCCTCGGCTTCACGTTCAACAGTGGAGCATTGGAGGCGTGGATAGCCGGAGAGGTGGGCGAGGAGAACCTGGGCCACACCCTCCTCCGGGCTTCGCAGGTGGGCCGGATAAGCGCCCTCGCCGCAATGATCGCCGCTATCGTGCTCGGCCTGGGCAGCATCAACCCAGCAGTACTTATCCTGGTGCCCGGCGTTGGCTTCCTTGGGCTGGCAGTCTACGGCAAGTTCGCCATGCCCGAAACGGGCTTCACGGGCAAGCCGAAGGAAGAGCGCGAGGGCTGGCGCGACATGGCGGCCACCTTCAAGGACGGCACCAGGGTGGTGAGGGCCAGCCCGGTCCTCCTCATCTTCATGGCGCTGACCCTCTTCGCGGGGGCGTCCACCGAAGGCATGGACAGGCTGTGGGAGGCTCACTTCCTCCAGAACTTCGCCTTTCCGGGCGGGGCCAGCCTCCAGCCAATCGTGTGGTTCGGCCTGATGAACATAGGGCTGCTCTTCCTGGGGGTGATAGGCACCCGCATCCTTGAAAAGCGCGTCGATACCAACAATCGTAACGTGGTGGCCCGCGTGCTGATGGCCTTTACCGTGCTGGAGATCGCGTCCCTGCTCTGGTTCGCGCTCGCGGGAGACTTCGCGATGGCCCTGCTGGCCTTCTGGGGCATGAACCTCTTCCGAGGCATCGCGGGCCCCCTGTTCCGCACCTGGCTGACCCAGAGCATCGAGCCGAGGGTGAGGTCCACCGTGCTATCGATGGTCGGGCAGAGCGACGCGATAGGCCAGATGGCGGTGGGGCCGGTGATCGGCTGGATAGGTACGGCAGGCTCCATACGCGCCGCGCTGATGTTCTCCGCCGTGCTGCTGGCCCCCGTGATGCCCCTCGTGGCGATGGCCCGCAACAGGGTGGTATCCGAGCCGCCCGAACCAACCCCGCTCCTCCCCGACGTGCCCGTTGCGGTTGGGGATTAGCAGGAACGGTAGCCCCAGGACACCAGGAACGCGCCAGGAAGCTAAGGATTATTCACCGCAGAGACGCAGAGGACGCTGAGGTTACGCAGAGATAGGGAAGGTTTAGCAAAGAGTAAGGGCCGCATCGTACAGTACGATGCGGCC
>DASVQO010000262.1:0-10110 GCA_036389075.1 Chloroflexia bacterium
GCCTCGTTGCGGGCCGGCTCTTCCTGGCGTTACCTGCTGACGCTCTACACGGTCGCCTGCCTGATCGAGGCCATGTTCTGGGGCCAGATGACGGCGTTCACCCCGCTCTATTTGCCCCGGCTCGGCATAGCACCGCAGGACGTGGCCGCTTGGACCGGCGCGATTGTCTCGATCTCCAGCCTTGTCGGGCTGCCCTTCCTGCCTTTCTGGGGCGCGCTGGCCGACCGTTACGCCCGCCAGCCGGTGCTCGTGCGCGCGTTTGTGATGCACCTGGTCGCCGGTATCATCGCTATGCTGGCCGCCAACATCTGGCTTTTCCTGCTGGCGCGCGCCGTCATGAGTCTCTCAATGGGTATCACCGGCTTGATGCTCACCACGCTCTCGGAGCGCGTCCCACCCAGCCGGACCGGCCTGGCCTTCTCTATTCTAAACAGCTCATCGCCTGTAGGCGCTTTCGTTGGCCCGCTGCTCGGCGGCGTCGTGGTCGATCTTTGGGGCTTCCCCACCCTCCTTGCCATCGACTCGGTCCTGATGTTGGGCGTAGTTCTCGCCCTGACTTTTGGCTACCATGATAAATTCAGGGGTACCGGGCAGGGATCCCTGGCGCGCATGGCCCTGGGCTCGGTGGGGCTCATCTGGGCTTCGCGACGACTGCGCTTCCTCTTCCCCGCACTGTTCCTGCTATTCGCCGGTTGGATGCTCGCCAACACCTACGTGCCGCTGGTTGTCACACGGCTATACACTGGCGCGGACGTAGGCACTGCCACAGGTCTGGTCATCGCAGGTGGTGGTCTGACCGCCGCGCTATTTGGTCCCCTGCTCGGTATGCTTGCCGATCGTTGGGGCCACTGGCGCGTGCTGATGGCGAGCGCCTGCGTCAGCGTCCTCCTCTGGCCGCTTCCCGCGCTCACAGGCGATATTCTATCCTTCGGCATCGCCTGGGCCGTCGTAAACGGGGCTGTTTCCGGTACCTTCACCCTCTCGTTCAACGTGCTGGCCGACTCCACCACCCCTGAAGCGCGAGGTCGGGTGATGATCTTCTCCTACCTGCCGGTGGTGTCCGGCGCGGCTATCGGCCCGGCGGTTGGCAGCTTTGTAACGCAAATAAGCCTGTTCGCCGTCTTTCCGCTGGCCTCTGCCCTGACCGGCATAGGCATTGCCGCTATGCTCCTTGCCAAACGGCAGCAGGTCGCCGGAACGCCCGAGAGTGTTAACGGACAGGGTTTAAACCCGGGATAGTTCCGCTGTTCGCTATGCTTCGTACGCTGGGTGCTGCTTACGTACACCATCCGGAACATAGGTTGGCGATGAACCGCTGTTGGTAGGCTTGAGTTTGCAGTACCCGCTTTATTGGACGCGCTCTTAGTCTTTCCAATACTACCCTTTTCCCCAACCCCCACCCCTCCGTTATAATACCCACATGCCGTTCCTTACCCGAACCCGCCTCCCATGCGTGCCGACCGCCCCCGCCCGCCGTTCGCTCGCGCTAGCTGTACTCCTCATCCTCTCTGTGCTGACGTCGGCCTGCGATAGTGAGCCTGTGCCTATCAGGCCGGGGCCTACCGCCACCACCCTGCCGCTGCCCACGCCCACACAGCCGGAGCGCCCGCGTGGGGGCACGCTGACGATACGGCTGGGCGCCGACCCTGCTTCGCTGAATCCCTGGCTGGCGCAGCGGGACCCCGCCGCGAGGGCCGTCACGGGGCTGCTGTTCAACGGGCTGACGCGGCTGGACAACCATTTGCAGCCCCAGCCCGACCTGGCGGACAGGTGGGAGGTATCGGCGGATGGGCTGTCGCTTACGTTTCACCTGCGCACGGATGTGACGTGGCACGACGGGCAGCCCTTTACCGCGCAGGACGTGGTGTGGTCTTACCAGGCGCTGGGGGCATTCGCCGCCGACACGCCCACCCTGGCCCACCTGCGCGAGAGCGTGGCCTCGGTGGAGGCGGTGGAGCCTGTGACGAGCACGGTGCGCTTCAACCTCCGGCGGCGCGACGCTCCCCTGCTGGCCGAGCTTACCATGCCGGTGCTGCCGAGCCACATACTCTCCAGCCAGCCCCTCGAACAGTTGCCGACTTCCCCGTTCAACAACGCCCCGGTTGGCACCGGCCCTTTCTCTTTCGAGAGCCGCGACCCTGGCAACTCGGTCGTGCTCGAGGCCAACGAGCGTTTTTACAGGGGCAGGCCGTTCGTGGACAGCGTGGCTTTCCTGGTGGCACCGGACGCGAACGTGGCGGCAGACGCGGTGAGTAAGGGCGAGTTGCTGCTGGCGCAACTGCCCCCATTTACGGCGGAGCAGCTTGTGACGCAGGGGAACGGCACTCGGGGCGGGGCTTACAACGAGTACGGCTTCGATTGCGTGGTGTTCAACCTGCGCGCTCCGCGCCCGTTCAGCGATACGGCCTTGAGGCAGGCATTCGCATTGGCGCTCGACAAGCCGGGGATGGCTTTCGCGGTCACGGGCGGGGGAGGCGACCCGGTGTGGTCCACTGTGAACAAGGCTTCGTGGGGCTACAACCCTGACGTACCGGTGGCGGGCGGCGATCCTGAGGCGGCGAAGAGGCTGATAGCGGGGGCGGGGTGGGCGGATAGCGACGGCGACGGCATCGTGGAGAAGGACGGCAAGCCGCTGCAAATCGCATTGTACGTGCGCTCGGACAACGACGTGCGGCGCAGGGCGGCGGAGGCGATGGTGCAGCCGCTACGCAACGTGGGGATGGCTGCCCGCGTGGAGCTTGTGGACTTCAATACGGCGTTACAGGCCCGCCTCAGCGCCACCACCAACCCGCCGTTCGACTTCGACGTGGTGCTGCTCGGCTTCAACCGCGAGGGCACCGACCCCGACTCGTTCGACCTGTTCCATTCCAGCCAGGCACGCACCCCCACTAATCCCAACCTGCTCAACTTCACCGGCTTCGCGGCCCCTGAACTGGATGCGCTGCTCGTAGAAGGTCGATCTACCTACGACTTCAACGTGCGCAAGGAGAAGTACGCCCGCGCTCAGCAGATTATTGCCGACCAACTGCCGTTTTACTTCCTCTGGTCGGAGAAGTTCGGGGTGGTGGCAGGGGCGCAGCTGCACGGGGATATAGACTTCGCTTCGCCTATGTATATGTGGAACGTGGAGCAGTGGTGGATAGAGTAGAGGCGTTAGGGCGTTACGGCAGTGGGATTCAAAGCTCTCTCCAGTTAGCGCCCGACTATGTGCTAGAATGGGAAGGACAGCGAGTCCCTGTTGTCAATTAGCATGTTTGGTGATGTGTACGCTGCGGGCTTACGAGACCCAAGGTGAAATATATAAGGTGGAGAGCACAGGGACAGCGAAATAATGGGAGAAGGTGCATGGTAACTAAGACATTGGATCAGCATATTGAAATCACGCCTGGCATTGCAGGAGGTAAACCGCGCATCTCCGGGCACCGGATCACAGTACACGATATCGCTATCTGGCATGAGCGCCTGGGTAAGACCGCGGACGAGATCGCCACTGAGTGCGACCTTACTCTGGCCGATGTTTACGCAGCACTGGCGTACTACTTCGATCACCGGGACGATATTGACCGAGATATCAGGGAGAGCGAAATATTCATTGAAGCCCTACGAAACAGCATCCCTAGTAAGTTGGAGCAAAAGTTACGGCAGGGGGCACAAGGGGATTAGAGGCCCGAGGGCAGGCAATAGAAAGTGTGAGGGAGCAAAGGACAAGAAGTAGGAGCCAATTGGGACAAGAGCTCAGATTCTACACTGATGAGCACGTATCCAGGGCAGTAGTGCGCGGACTCCGGCACCGAGGAGCGGATGTGCTTACCGCGGTTGAAGCAGGAATGCTAGGTGCTTCTGACGCTGAGCATCTGGAGCGAGCGCATTCTGAGGGTCGGGTCATATTCACACAAGACGACGATTTTCTGAAGATGCATATTGCAGGGGTGACCCATTCGGGTATCGTCTATGCTTCTCAACAAGCCTCCATTAGTGAGATCATTCGAGGGCTGATGCTGATTTATCAGGTGTTGGACGCAGATGATATGCGAGGCCATGTAGAGTTCTTGTAATATCCGTGCTTGTGTTTTGGCCGCACCTTGCAAACTTGCTGAGCCTTCAACACCTCTCCAGGGCTTAAAGTGTGAGGCAACATTATGGAGTTATAGCAGTGATGATAGATGCGGGCCTGGTAAGTTGCTCGGCGTCCCAGGTGAGGAGGGTTATGCCGAGTTGTTTTGCCATCGCCACGTAAATGGCATCCGCACCTCTTAGCCTGTAGTTGGCGGCTATTGCGGTGGCCTCGGTCATGATCTGGCCGTCCATCTGTACAATCCGCAGCAGAGCAAGCCTGCTGAGGCTGCTCGCCACCTGTAATGCTAGTTGTGGCTGGCCCAGCCTTCGGGAAATAGCGGCGGCTAGCTCTGCGAGCAATATGGAAGGCGCTACCAGCATACCGCTAGCACGGGTGTGGTTGTCTATCCAGGCGCGGCTGGCAACGTGGTTTACGTCGGCTGCGACAAAGAAGGCTACCCAGATGCTGGCGTCCGTGACAACAGGGGCCGGTACAACCGGGTTCCCTATAGCGCTCGCCACTTAGAGGTCGCGTCTCACATCGTTGAGGGCATCCTGGGCGCTCACACCGTCCGGCCAGCGCGCGCTAATCTCGGCCGCCAGATCGTTCAACTCCGTCCAGGCACCGTTGGCATCGCGGTCTTGAGTCTGTGCTTGCTTGATTGGGACCAGGCGCGCAATGGCCTGGCCGTGCCTGGTTACTTCCACTGTCTCTCCGGTGGCGTACACCACCTGCAATAGCTCGCTGATGTTGGCCTTTAGCTCGCGCACGCCTACTGTTTTCATTTGCAACCTCTTTCTCCAATGTAGTCATCTTGTGGCCACATCATATCATGTAAGGTGCGTTATCAGCCTTATTCCGTCCAGGGTATCACCTGCAAGGGTGCCTGGAACACTATCTCCGTCGCGCCGTCCACCGTCTGGAGGGGGTTGCCGGGCTGGGAAGCGGGGTAGACCTCCAGGGTCACGGTGTAGTTGCCGGGGGTGAGGCCGCCGGGGAGGCGCAGGTCGCGGTAGTCGATGATGTGCTTGCCGGGGGGCCATTCCTTCGTGCGCCAGTAGCCGTTGAGGGGGCCTGCCGCGTCGTCCACGATCACCTTGCCGGAGGGGTCTTTGATGCGCACGCGGAAGATGTAGTCCTCTTGCAGGCGCCTGGTGGTGAGCCAGTAGAGGGTAAGAGGGAAGAAGGAGGCGTCGCGCTGTTGGGTGGCGTCGGCCCTAATTTCGTAGATGTAGCCCTCGAAGACGAGGCCGTTGGGGAACTCGTGGCGTTCGGGGTAGTCGGGGCCGGGGAACCAGGTCTCCCTGACTTCGTGGAACGAGATGCCGTACACGGTGACGCCGTTGAACACCTTTGTATCGAAGGTGTTCCAGTTGTACTGGAGCCACTGCTGCACTCGGTTGTCGGGGTCTTCGCTCTTCTGGCGACCGGGGGACGTGACGAGCCACACCCGCTCGTGGCCCTTGATGGCTTGTCGCAGGGCCATCTCCAGCTCGCGCGGCCCGAAGCCCACAGTGCGCATGCTGGGGATGTTGGTGATGACGGGCACCTCGGGCACCTGCCCGGGGCCACCGGGCTTGTAGTAGGTGTCCACGGCAGTCACGAGGTAGCCGGGGAAGACGATTATGGCGTCGCGCAGCCGCAGGTGGTCCTGCACGTAGACCATCGCCCCGCGCCAGTCCTCCTTCTGCACCTGTTGCGAGTAGTTGACCCCCAGGAGCGCGCCGAGGCTTGCCAGCCCCAACGCGCCCGCCGCCACTCCGAGCGCGAGGGGGTGTATGCGCCGCAGCCGGAGTAGCCCCGCCCCCGCCATGATGAGGTAGGGCGGCAGGGCCATAATCAGGTAGCGTGATTGGAAGAGCGGCACCCGTAGCGTAATGAGCCAGAACACGAAGATGGGCACGAGCCAGAGGGCTAGGACGAGGGGAGCGACGGAATTTCGAGTTTCGAGTTTCGAATTTCGAATTTGATTTGCCGGATTTTCGTGGTTGGATGAGCGGAAGAATGACCAGGTGCCGAGGGCGGCGAGGAGGGCCATGACGAGCGCGCCGGTGAGTTCCAATGCGGGGCCGGCCCGGTTGACGGCGAAGGCGACGAAGCTGGTGGAGAGTATGTCGGTCAGAGTGGTGGTTGTGTACCAGTTGCCTACATCGAGGGTGTTGGTGAGCAGGGCGGCGAGGCGCAGCCACGCTATTGGGAAGAGCGGGCCAAGTATCAACAGCATCGCCCAGCCCCAGCGGACCCAGGGGAATTTCGAACTTCGAATTTCGAAATTCGAAATTCCCGGTTGGAGGAAGGGGGTGGCGGCGAGTTGGGCGAGGAGGACGAGGCCGGACATGCTGTGGACGGTGAGCATGACCCAGGTGGCGAGCACGTAGCCCGCCCAGAGCGCCACTTTGTTGCGTTGGAGGGCTTCAACGTAGAGCAGGGTGCTGGCGAGTGAGGTTAGCACCAGCAGGGTGTACATCTTGGCGTCCTGGGAGTGCCAGATGTGGAATGGGTTCACCGCGAGCAGGGCTGCCGCCGTGAGACCGAGGGCCGTGCCTCCCACTCGGCGCGCCAGGGCGTACATGAGCGGGATGCAGGCGGTGCCGAACGTGGCCGACAAGCCGCGCACGGGGGCCTCCATGCCGCTGCCGAAGACGAGGTGCAGCACGCGTTCGAGGGGAGGGAATGCCTCAATCGCGGCGAGCCAGTAGTGCAGCACCAGGGTGTAGAGGGGGCCGTTTTCGCCCGCCTCGGTGAAGCGTTGCAGCAATGTGGGCACCGGCTGCATGGCGCGCTGCACAATGTCCGCTTCGTCGAACCAGAAGGACTCGAAGCCGAGCCGGTAGCGCCTGAGCAGGAAGGCGAGCAGGGTGAGCGCGGCCACGGCCACCCACGGCTGCCAAAGCCGGGCTAATCCAGGCTCAGGCTGTGCAGGCTCCGGTACGGGCTGCGGTTCCGGCTCCGGCAGTTCCGCCTCGACGGGGCTGGTGGGACTTTGCGCGCTCACGCTACGTATAACTCTCCGGCATGTACGAGGTTGCACCCATGTCACCCATTATACGCCGCCGGACCCACGGGGGCGAAATGCCGCCCACCGCGCGGGCTACGGCTGCTGCGGCTGTAATAGGGGAAAGGATAGCGGGACCAGAGGCCCCCTTGTCATCCTGAGCGTAGCGAAGGATCAGGTGGGTAGGCCAGAGTCTACAATAGCCAGGATGCTGGCGGCTAGAGGGACAGTAGGGCAGCAATAGGGAGGGTCAAGAACGGACTACTGATCCTTCGCTACGCTCAGGATGACAAGGGGGAATGGGGTCGCCGCGATTGGTGGAGGGGTTTACCGCGTGGTCCTCCCTGCCGGTGCGGGTTTACCGGGCGACCCTTCCAGCCAGGTGGGGAGGAGTGGCGTGAGGCTAGCGGGCTGCGCTTATCTGCGCCAACTTCAGGGCCAGGGCCTCGCACTCGCTTTCGAGGCCGCCGGGGTGGGGCACTGCCAGGTCTATGCTGGCGAGGTGGAGTTGCTTGGGGGTGCCTCTCAGCTTGAGGCGGGTGCTGGGGAGGCTCTCGAAGCGGGGGTAGACGAGCATACCGGCGCTGAGGTTGTAGCGGTCCATGTAGGCGCTTAGCTGGTAGAGGTCGGTGTTGGTGGTAGCGCCAGGCTCGTCCAGATCGCGGTACTTGAAGTCGACCACGGCGAGCGGCTCCCGGCCCCCGGTGGGCACCACCAGCAGGTCGGGCCGGATGCCGACCGTGCGCTCCTCGTCCAGGTAGTCGTGCCGCTGGGCGATGCCCCTCATGCCATGCGGGGGCAGCAGGGCGCGCAGCCGGGCGGTGAGGAAGCTCTCGAAGAGGCGGGGCATATTCACCAGGAAAGAGGCGAAGGGGTAAGGGCCGGGCTGCTCTTCGAACGTGAGGTGTTGCAGCACCAGGCGGCAGAGCAGCAGCACCGGCCCGTAAGCGGCGTTCAGGCGGTGCAGGGCGGTGGTGCGCAGGAGGGCAGTCGCCTCGTCGCGCCGCACTATGGGTACACCCTGAAAGCGGGCGATTTGAGAACGTGCCTGGCGTATCAGAGGGGCGTCGCCGTCTCGCCCGGCATGGAGGAGTCGCGGTACGTGGCGCAAGGCGGCCAGCAGGACGCGGTTCTCCGGCGTGTCGGCGTCCAGCTCGGAGAAGGCGCAAACGTGGCGGTGCTTCAACTCGCCGTAGCGGTGGACCTGCTCGCCAATCACAATGCGACCGCGCACGGGGGCGGTGCTCTCCTGCCTGGAGACATATCCCCTGAGCAGTCCCTGGGCCAGCAGCCGCTCCGTCGCGTTGAGCAGGGCCGCCACTACGAAGCCCGCGATGTCGTCGTTGTCGGCGTCACTTTCGAGGCCGGTGGGCGGGGGCTTTATCTCGGCCAGCCCGGCGTCGGTGCATAGCATGTAGAAGAGGTTAGCCACGGCCAGCTTGGGCCGCACCACCAGCAGGCCCCCGCCCGGCAGCCCGATCCTCCCAACGTAGTCCCGCGCTGCCAGCCTGTACAGGCCCGCCCGGTCGGAGGTGACAACGTCGATACGCCCGGCGTACCGCACCCGCAAGGCCGAATACACCTCCGGTGACAGGGCAACCTCTCGCGACTCGAACTCCCGGAGGACGAGTACTGAGGACTGAGCACTAAGGACTGAGCCGGGAGTTGTCATGCGGAACTCATGAGGGGTGAAGGTAGAGGGGCCGATGCGGGCATTCTATACCAAAGCCGAGCGGGTTGCCAGGGCCACTCAGTCCTCATCACTTAGCTTCGCCACGGCTTCGGCGAACAGGGCGTGGTACTCTTCTACCTCGCCGCCTGGCGGGAGGAAGTACTCGGTGATGAGGGGCTTTATGGCGGTGCGCCAGAGGCGGTCGAGGGTGGCTGGGGAGAGGGGGTCGAGCATGAAGTAGGTGTGGCCGAGGCGATGGTCGGGGTCTACGGCCTGGGCGAGCCGCTCGTTGGTGTCGCGGAAGAGGTCGAGCAGCACGCGGCGGGCGTGGGGTGAGTTGCCCTTTGCGGCCAGCCACAGGTCGAGCACGTCGGGGTTTGGCTCGATTTCGACGAAGCGGAAGCGGCGGCGGAGGGCGTAGTCCACCATCGCGAGGCTGCGGTCGGCGGAGTTCATCGTGCCTACGAGCAGCAGGTTCTCCGGCACGTAGAACGGCTCGCCCCGGCCCATGCCAGCCGACACCGATAGCTCCACCGCCCCCTGCGGCCCCCTGTACTCAAGGGCGTACAGCAGCTCTCCGAACACGCGGGAAAGAGGGGCGCGGTTGATCTCGTCTACCAGCAGCACATAGTGGCGGTCGGGGTCGTTGCGGGCCTGGTCGCAGAGGCGCACGAAAACGCCGGGTATCACGGCGTAGGTGACGCGGCCCCAGGCGTCAACCTGCGGCTTGAGGCCCTCGATGAAGTCTTCGTAGGTGGTGGAGGGGTGGAACTGCACCACCTGCACGCGGGAGGCCCCGGCAGCGCCTCCCGTGACCAGGGAAGCCAGGCCCCGCGCCAGCCAGGTTTTGCCCGTGCCGGGCGGGCCGCTGAGCACGATCTGTCCGGTGTCCTCCAGCAGGTCGCGCGTCTCCTCGAGCATCTCCAGGGGGAGGCCGGTCAGCGCCTGTAGCTCGGCCAGGTTGCGCACGGCGGGCAGGGAGGGCATGCCGGGGCGCAGGGCGGGCTGTGCGGCGTATTCGGGCGACTGCTCCCTGAGTATGGCCTGGGCTATCTCCGGCATGCCCTCCGCAGTAGGAGCGTCATCTTCGTAGGGGGAAGCCGTGTCGGGTGGGAGGACCGCGCCCGCGTCCACGGCGGCGAACGCCCCGGCGAGTTCGGGGTTGCGCACGATTAGCAGGGCGGACAGCGCGCCGTACTCCTGGTCGGAAAGGCGGGAGAGGGTGGCGCTGCCCCGCTGCTTGACCGGCTCGGCGTCGGAGAGGGCGGGCACGGCCAGGATGTCGCGCCAGGCGAGGGGGGAAGGCACCTCGAAGGCTAGCTGCACCTCGATCCAGGGAGCTTCCGATTTTGGATTTTGGATTTTGGGTTTTAGATTTGCCGGGGT
>DASVQO010000263.1:0-7047 GCA_036389075.1 Chloroflexia bacterium
TAGAGGTTGAACTCCAGCGCGAACAGGATCTGCATGGGCCGCAGGCTGGAGTTGATGACGCGGTAAAGAGAGGCGATATCAGGGGCGCCGGGACGCAACGCGCTGCTTTTCGCCAGCCGCACCTCGGCCACTCGCTTACCGGCCCGTATCGACCCGTCCTTCAGCATGCCGATGCGTAGCTCCCCGCCCGTGTCCACCGTCTGGCTGCGGAACTCCCCCTCCACAAAGTCGCCGTATTCCTGGTAGCTGCCCGCTACGACCTCCTCCGGTCGGGTGCCAAGCGGCATGAAATGGTCTATCAGCGCGCCAAGCTGGGGGTCCACCAGGTCGAGGGTGGTGGGCGCGGCATGCCGGCCCCCCGGCTGTGTGGCAAGGCCGGGGGGCACCGTGCGCCACTGCCACCGCTCCAACCTGCCGCCCCGCACCCTGTCGAAACGGCATACCGCCGCCCCGCTGTCGATAGTAGTACCCCCTGCGTCCTCCGTGAAGTGGCCCCCCGGCCTCTCTCCGGAAGCGCCGTGGCCGTGGCCGTTGCCTTGTGCTGACATAGACCCTCCCGGTCCTGGTAATGGGTTTTGAGCGCTAAAGTCACAGCACCGCTGTAGCGTGGGTGCCTCTCCGGTACTGTTGGGGCGGCCAGGGTCCCCCCTGTCATCCTGAGCGTAGCGAAGGATCTAAGATGCCGCTATTGCCCCCAGCCTGAACCCTTGCCACCAGGGTCCTCGATATCCAACAGCCTCCAGGTTCACATTCTTTAGATCCTTCGCTACGCTCAGGATGACAGGGGGGACCCTGGTCCCGCCGCCCTAACATGACGTATTTACCAACCAATAATAGCAAGCCTCTCCACGCCTAACCTGCTGGCAACGTACTACCCCGCGCCCATCACTCCTACTACTTCTATAGGAGTCAATTACTATTGACTCCTTTTATGCTTGCCTTTAAGATAGATATGCAGGAGTAGTCCTGGTAGGGCGATGCGGCTGCCTAGTGTGGGCGCATTTTTTGGACTGCTCGATATGCTGATTTCCGTGAATTGAGTCGAAGTATGGCACAACAAGTCCTGAAAGCAGTCAATCCTGTCCGCACGAGCGCGATAACCAACCTTCCCGACGGAGAGCGCGAGACGCTCCGGTGGGTAATCAACATGCGCTACAAAATAGGTGCCTCCCTGCTCGGCGTGCTCATGCTCAGCAGCATTTTCTCCATCATCCCTCCCGACAGCGCCTTCAATCTACTCTGGCCCCTGCTAGCATACCTGTTCAGTAGCGCCGCTTACGACCTCGCCTCCCGCAGTGGGGCCTCCACCCGCCGCATCGCCTTCATCCGCAGCGTGCAACTGCCCGAGAAGCTGTTACTCTGCACCGCGGCCGTCTACCTGTCCGGTGGCGTGCTCACCCCCATGGTGCTGCTCTACCCTCTCACCATCATAGAAGCCATTATATTGGCAGACCCGCGCGGCGTCTACCACACCGGCGCGGCCTCCATCATCCTCTACTGCACCCTCGCCATGCTGGAAGCCCAGCGCATCATACCGTTCATACCGGGCCACTTCGGCTCCCACGACTTCTACGAGTCCTCCAACGGCACCACGTATGCCATGTACACGCTCATCGTGTCCACCCTGATACTGGTGACCGCCTTCTTCGCCAACCGCGTGGCCCTCGTCATCGACCAGCGCAACAAGCAGGTGCGCAGCCAGCTACAGGACCTGCGCACGCTGTACGACATCGCTAACGGCCTCGGCAACATCATGGACGAGGACGAGATGTTGCGCTACCTCGCCAACACGCTCAAGACGCTGCAAAACGCTTCAAGCTGCGTAATCAGCATGGTCACGAAAGACGACCGCGTGGAGGTGCGGGCCAGCGCGGGCGTGCCCCAGTCTACCCTCGCCAAGCTCAAGGGCGTCAGCCTGGACAACCCAGCCCTGCACCCGGTGTTCCAGCGGGGAGAGCCGCTCATACTGGAAGATATAGACGACCACGCCGAGTACAAGCCCTTCCTTGTGAACTCCGATACCAAGTGCGCCTACCTCTTCCCCATCAAGGTCGAGGGCAAGGTGATAGGCTCCATCAGCCTGGCATTCATGGCCGTCACGCAGATCAGCCCCGAGTACAAGTCGCTGCTGGCGACGATTGCCAACCAGGCCGGCGTGGCGCTGCAACGCGCCCACCTCTACACCAGCACCGAGCGCCTCGCCCAGGAGATGCGCGTGCTCTACGACGTGGGCCTCTATACCGGCTCCACCCTCTCCAGGGACGAGGTCATACGCCGCACCGCCTCTACAATCGAGAAGCTGATGAACCCCGACGCCTATTACATCGCCCTGTACGACGAGCAGAGCAATATGGTGTCGTTCGAGGTGTTCACCGAGTGCGGCCAGCAGATGCCCAAGATGCGCATGTCCCTCAACAAGGGCGGCCTCACCGGGCGCATTATTGAGACCTGCAAGCCCCTGCTCGTGCAGGACTGGCAGGTGGACGGCCAGCAGTACAATTCGGTGGCGAACAAGACCGGCAGCGAAATGCTCTCCTACCTCGGCGTGCCCATGGTAGCCGAGGACAAGGTCGTGGGCGTGATCTCGGTCCAGTCGCTGCAAGCCCTCGCTTTCGATGCCCACCACGAGCGCCTGCTCATGGCCCTCTCGGCCCAGACCGGCATGGCCCTCGAAAACGCCCGCCTCCACCAGCTTGCCCAGGACCAGGCCCGCTTCGACAGCCTCACCAAGGTCTACAACCACGGCGAGTTCGTCAACATGGTGCGCCAGGAGGTCGAGAAGTCGGACCGCGACGACAACTGCGTGGCCCTCATCATGCTCGACATCGATCACTTCAAGCAGTACAACGACACCTACGGCCACGTGGCGGGCGATAACGTGTTGCGCATGGTGGCCAACGCCCTCAAGAGCAGCGTGACCGACAAGGACTACGTGGGCAGGTGGGGCGGCGAGGAGTTCTGCGTGCTGCTGCCCGGCGCGGGCGTGCAGGAGGCAAAGAAGACGGCACGCTACATCCGCCGCGCCATCGCGGAGCTTTACCCGGTGGACGGTCACGGCCACCTCATACCCAACCCGACGATCAGCCAGGGCATCTCGTCCTACCCCTACCCCTCGGCCACCCCCAGCGACCTGATCGAGGAAGCCGACTCGGCCCTGTACCAGGCCAAGAAGCGGGGCCGCAACCAGCTAATCGTCTACGAAGGCCGGGGCATCCTCAAGGAAGCCACCACCACCACGGGCCACCTCTCGGCCAAGATGCTGCTGAAGGAAACCAGGGACAAGGACAGCACCATCACCACGGGCAACCTGACCGGGTCGGTCCTCCCCTTCACGGATAAGGAAGCCGTAATCACAACGCCAAGACTAGGGTAATTTGGGATTTCGAATTTCGAATTTCGAATTTGGTTGTTGAAGCTGTGCTATAATCCCAGGCACAGCTTTTTCATTTGGTAATACCCTTGCCTCTATCACCTCCTGACTCCCAAACCACACCCCCAAAATTCGAAATTCGAAATTCGAAATTCCAAATCGTCATCACCGGCGGTGGCACCGGGGGGCACGTCAGCCCTGCCGTGGCGGTGATTACGCGGCTGCGGGAGAGGAGCGCAGCCGAGGGCTGGGGGCTGGACCTGCTCTATATCGGCAGCGTGGCGGGCGTGGAGAGGCGTACCATCACTGCGATGGACGTGCCCTACAGGGCGATACAGACCGGCAAGCTGCGCCGCTACCTGTCGCCGCAGACGCCCCTGGACCTATTCGTGAGACTGCCCGCCGGGTTCTTCCAGGCCCACGCCGCCCTGCGCCGCTTCAAGCCCGACGTGATATTCAGCACCGGCGGCTACGTGTGCGTGCCCACGGTCATGGCGGGCCGCATGCTGGGCGTGCCCTCCCTCACCCACGAACAGACCGCCCTGGTGGGCCTCGCCAACCGCATCGCGGGCCGCTTCGCAGACAGGGTCGCGATCAGCTTCCCCCGCTCGGCCTCCTTCTTCCCGCCCGGTAAGGCCCTGCTCACCGGCAACCCCGTGCGGCCAACCATCTTCCAGGGCGACCCCTCTCGCGCCGCGCAACTGTTCGGCTTCGACCCCAACGCCCCAACCCTCTACGTCACCGGCGGGGCGCAAGGCTCGCACGCCATCAATTTGGCGGTGCGCGAGGCCCTCCCCAGGCTGCTGGCCTGCTGCCAGGTGGTGCACCAGTGCGGCGAGGGGCCGGACGGCTCGGGCGACGACCTGCGCGCCCTCCTCGAGGCCCGTGAGACCCTGGCACCCGACCTCAGACGGCGCTACCACGTCCAGGCGTTCGTGGGCGAGGAGATAGGCGACGTGTACGCATTGGCCGCGCTGGTGGTGGGGCGGGCGGGCGCGGGCACGGTGAACGAGCTTGCCAGCCTGGGCAAGCCCGCCGTGCTGGTGCCCCTCCCCGGCTCGGCGGGTGGCGAGCAGGAAGCCAACGCCCGCGCCCTCGAAAAAGAAGGCGGGGCCGTGGTGCTCCTCCAAAGCGACCTCACCCCCGGCTCGCTAGCCAACACAGTTTGCGACCTCATCACAGACACCGGCAGACTGTGGTCGATGCGCGAAGGGGCAGGGAAGTTGGCTATGCCGGGTGCGGCGGACGCAATTATTGATGAGCTGTTGAGGTTGGCGAAGCGGAATAGTTAGCGACCGGAAGCCGGGTACTGCTCAGGGGCAGATCTCGGCGGCTGAGCTTGCCGTTTCCACCAGCAGCTTCTCTACCACGGCAAAGTCAATCTGGTCGGGCTTTCGGTAGCGGATGCAGCCTTTGCCCACGTCCTTCAACTGGTCCCGGTACCTATCCACTACAGCCTGGTTGAGCACGTAGAACGAAATGTACTGCTTCTGGCTGTTGAAACTAACCTCCACCGTACCGGCCTTGCTGTACGACGGCATCCCATACGCCATGCCTTCCTGGTAGCCCTGAAGCGTGTCCAGGCATAGTTGCCTGAGCCTGGCGAGGGCCGCGAACCGCTCCGGCGGAACTGTCTCCAGGTATTCATCAACGGTTGCTGCTGTGCTTTGCATACGTCATGGCTCCTTCTCCAGAAATAGCAAATATTGCCCGTTACGCGCTCGTCCTGGTTGCCTTGCCAAATGCGCTCCGCACGTCAGGTGTGAGCAGGGAATATATAATGATAGCGCAGTAAACGCTGATGCCCAGGGGCGGCCAGGCGCTGTCGAAGACACCCGTAACCACAAGAATAACGGAGAGCACGATGGGAGCAGCGTACAAGACCAACCCGAGCGTCCAGGCCCAGGGTCTGCGTCTTCCTATCCCAATGCTGAGCACTACGTTCAGGACCCCCAGGACAAGGACCAGGGCACCCAGGACGTAATAGGTGGTCGCCAGCGCGGCTTTATTCGGAGTAGCACCCGACCCAAAAGAGTCGACCAAGCCTCCAAAGCCAATCAACCCCACCCCGCCGGATATTCCCAGTATCCCGCCGGTGATCGCCAGCTTCTTCAGGGTGTCGACCTCCGATGGCTTAGGCGCAGTTGATCCCATCGCCCGTGACCCTCCATTGGTGTTGCGCAAGGTGCTTTGCCCGATCAGCGAGCGCATTGCCAACTATGCTGCCCTTGATGGGGCAGAGTATAGCACAGTACGGGTGCGGGATTATACCCTCATAGCTCTGTGGGGGTATGAGCCTCTCTACGATACCTCCTCTCCCGGTGAAGTCCTGGTACACGCTCGCTGGGATGTGCACAAATTACTCCTCTGGACCTATTTACATACTAGAACAAAAGTTCTATAATGTCAATACACATCGCCCCAGCTTTCGTCGTCGCCCAGTGAATTCCCATATCACCCAGGAGGGCAAGCAAAGCACATGGCCAGTTTCAATCACCCCTTTGTTCACATCGAGTTCTCGTCCAACGACCCGGCGAAGTCCGCCGAGTTCTATGGCAGCCTTTTCGGCTGGCCCATGCATGAGATCAAGGAGTTCAATTACTGGACCTTCCAGACCGCCGAAGGCCAGGGCGGAGGCTTCAACCAGGTCGGTAACGACAACGGCAGCCTCAATGTCAAGCCGGGCGACGTGGTGGCCTACGTCGACACCGACGACATAGAGCGCGACCTCGCCAAGGCCCAGGAGCTGGGCGGTACCCTGGTCGCTCCCAAGATGGAGATACCCGGCATCGGTTGGTACGGCATCTTCCGCGACCCCACGGGCAACCTGGTCGGCCTCTACACCAACCTCCAACAGCCCGCGTAACTTACTCGCGACCCCACAAAAGGCCCTCCCCTAGACAGGAGGGCCTTTTGATTGCCATAGGCAGCAGAGGTACTCACCGCAGAGCACAAGGAGCAGGGTGTCCCAGCGTTATCTAAGGGCCTGGATATGCTACGGCCTTAGTCGTCTTGCCGGCGCATAGCAAGGATATGGTTGATCTCGCCGGCATGGTAGAGGTCGTGCTGCATCATCCTGGCGATAATCCACCGGGTCTCCTGCAACCCGTCGAAAGGCGACAAACGCGGGAGCAACAACTCCTCGTCATCGAGCGCGGCTATGCTGGCCCGCAACTTCTCCTGTCCCTGGCTTACCCATGCGATGGCCGAAGTAATCGTTTCGACCTGGGGGTCGCCGGCAACACGCAAATCTTCCCATGTGAGACTGGCGTCGCCAAAGGCGTGGTTCTGGTAGATATACTTGCCCATGCCGACGTGCTTGGTGATATAACGGATTGAGCGGCGTCCACCGGGGGGTACCCAAAGCCACTCCTCGGGGCTGACAGAGCTAAGGTTGCTTAACAGCGAATGCCAGTCGGGCCCCTCAAACGCATCATCGACCAGGTACAAAATCTGAGTGAGCGCTGATGTTGTCATAGCCAGATTATAGTTGAAACACCTTCCTCTAGCCATTCATCAATCACGATTCACAGTTTCCAAAGCTTTGAGTACCACCCTGATCGTCCTCTGGGTTGTGGCGTCTCAGGGTTTAATAGTTCTCCACGGGCTTACAAGGGACAAAGTTCCCTACGGAGACTCTCTAAGATGTACCAGTCTCCGTAGGAGACTTCGTCCCT
>DASVQO010000264.1:0-9780 GCA_036389075.1 Chloroflexia bacterium
CCGGTAGCCGAGGATGGCATACTGGTCTGGACACATATGGAACCCCCTGATGACAGGGTGGTCGAATTATACGCCCGCGCGGTGGACGGCAGCCTGGGGGCTACAGTCATCGCCCAGGCGTTCAGCCCCCCGCTGTTTCGAGGCTACTCTGTCTCCGAGCGCAGAGTGGCATACAACAATGAGATGCTTAACGACGCTCACATTCATGTTTATGATATTGCCACCGGCTCCGACGAGGCGATACCCGAGGCACGATTCACCAGCATTCCCGTCATTAAAGGCAACGTGCTTGCCTGGAGTGACGACCTGCGTGGTCCATGCGTAGTTCGTTGCGGGCCTAGAGCAAACGACCGTCGCTTGCGCTACTATTCTTTAGACGCCAAACAAGTACACACCGTCATAGACTACACGAACTATGAACCCTCGGCTCTCGCTGTTCTGGAAGGGCCTGCCCTGTTGTTCTCGATGCTAGATGCGCCAGGCTCCAATACCCGCTCCGTGTTCCTGCTCGACATAGCCGGTCCCAAATAGACGCGGGCAGCGAGCCGGCCGCTCTGGTCGCACCAGGCTACAACACCGGGCAGGGCAACTACATCTTATGCCGTCCCTCGTCAATTTCCCCGCTAGTACGAGTAGCTGCTACCGTTCATCATCAGCCCCAGCATCGCGCAAGCCAGGAAGCCAATCACTATGGTGGCAATCACGGCGATGACCACTATCATCATAGTGCTCATGCCGCCTTGCTTGGCGGGAGTGGCCGGGGTAGCGGCGTGGGTGTTGTACTGCGGCGATGGCGTGGGGCTTGCGGGTGTGCTTGTAGCTTGGTTGGTTGGGGCGTGGGCTGACTGTGTCGCAGGTTGGCTCGTGGGTTGGTTCGGGGGGACGGTGGGCTGCGGGCCGGTCTGGTGAGCGGGCGGGTTGGCCGGGCGGGCCTGGGCCTGACGGGCGGCAATTGCGCTTTGAGCCTGGGCGATGTAGCCATCCACCCCCTTATAGTTGCTGCCTGCCGTGGTGCGCACCCAGTTGAAGGCGTCTATGGCCTGTTGCAAGCGCCCCGCGTTGTAGTGCTTCTTGCCGTCCTCGAACGCCGCCGACAACTGCCCCTGCTTCTGCGCGTACTCGAACCCGCCCCTGGCCTGCGGGTTGTTAGGCTCCAACGCCAGCACAGCCTGCCAAAGTTGCAGCGCGCCCCCCCAGTTCTCCGAAGCAACGGCTGCCTGCGCCTGGTTGTACAGCGCCTGCACTCGCTCCCGCGTATCGGATTGAGCCTGGAGCTGAGTCTGTGGTTGTACCTGCGCGCCCCGCTGAACGAAAGGCACCGGCACAGCTTCCGGCTCGGTTCGGGCCTTCTCCTCAGTCTTAGCCTGAGGCTGCGATTGAGCCTGGGGTTGAGGTGGAGTCTCTGACTGTGGTTGGAGTGGCACTTGTGGCTGCGGCTGAACGCGCTGCTGCACGACCGGCTGCACCTGCTGCTTGGCCTGCGCTGCCCGCTGCTTGTCGCTCTCAGGGTCGCGTTGCACGTCGAAGATGCGGCCGTTGGGAGCGCGCAGGTAGAGCACCGGCGTACCCCATTCCAGCCCCCTCCCCTGCCCGAACAGCGACTTGCGGGCCTCCGTCAGCGCGGCATCCACCGGGTAGTTGTCCGACAGCGCCTCGTAGAACTCGTGGGCGAACGCAATGGCCGCATCGTCCGTAATCTCGAACTGCATGGCTATCACAGCCGGGATGCCCTGCTGCAAGAGGCTCTGGGCGGTACCCGCGAAGGGGTCTTTGCGGTCGGCGCGGCCACCCTCACAGGCGTTGAGGATAGCCAGCCGCAAGCAGCGGTGGTCGTGCAGCAGCATACCGAGGTCCTGCCCGCTCACGGCCCTGCCCCGCCCGTGCTCGTCCTCCAGTATGAGCACGCCCTGCTCGGTCTGGTGGTCGTAGCCGCCGTGTCCGATGAAGTGGAAGATGTGGTACTCGCCGCGCCGCAATTTGCGCTGCAAGGCCGCCAGGTTGGCGTCCTCCATCGTCTCGATCTCCACCAACCCGCGCGCCTCCAGGTCTGCCAGGGCCGAGTGGAGGTTCTTCGCCTCGGCCTCCGTGTCGAGCGCGTCAAAATCGCTGGGGCTGGACACCATCATCAGCACGCGCAGGGGCGGGTTCACGGTGAGGGGCGCGATCCGCTCGCGTAGCTCCAAATAGCGCACAATCGGGGTTTCGACTGACAGGGCCAGGAACTTGTTGTTGGCAGAGTTGTAGAGGTACTCCCAGGGCAGGTCAGCAAGCTCCGGGGCCTCGGTCAGCGAGAGGCGCAAGCGGAGGCGGGCGTCTTGCTGCTGGGCGTAGCTGAGGTCGCGGCGGAGGCACTCCTGCGCGTCACCCTTGAACAGGGTGTTGAACAGCTTGCCGCCGAACTCTTTGGCGGCCGCCGTCTCCACCGTGTCGATGCGCCGGACGTTGCGCCTGCTATAGCCCGCCTTGAGTAGGAAGTTCTCAAGCTCCATGTCGCTGAACGGCTTGCCGAACGTCACGGTGACGTTCTCGCCCGACTGCGAGTGCAGGTGCGCCCGGTAGCCGTTACCGGCACGCTGGATGGTGATGTCGAAGTTGAGGTAGTTGATGTCCTTCCAGCTGCTACTCATGTTAGTTCTCCATTGCACCCTGCACGAGGCGCTACGCCCTTCAAGAGCGCTCTTTCCCCACTTATGTCAATATACTACCTGCGCCACACCAGCCGGATTACGTAGTTCACCTCGGCGGTGGCCGACGCGATGAAAGCCCCGAACTCCGCGCTCATCTTGAGGCCGAACTGCACCTCTACCTCGTCCGGCGGCTCGCCCAGGGAGCGCATCCGCTGGACGATGCTTTCGGCGGCTGGGCGCACCTTATCCAGGGCTTGCTCGTAAGTGACTTGGGCCTGCTCGACCACGGCGTTTTGCTTGTGGGCCGACCTGTAAGTAGGCCCGCCTGACGGCCCCGCGTCGTCTACTTCCATCAGCACCGTCTCGCCACCGTCAAGCTGAAACTCCACCAGACGCTTAGGCATGTACCTTCTCCCTTACAAATGCAACAGGGCCGCACACTATGGGTGCAGCCTCAACCGGCCCCTTCCACAGCGCAGTTACCACGAGTATAGTGCCTGCTAGTAAGCATTGTCAATGGAAGAACTAAAAGAGACGGAACCGCCAAGACGCCAAGGACGCCAAGAGCGCGCCAAGAAGAATAAGGGTTCGCGAAGAGTAGGGGCAAGGTATGCCGTGTTCTAATGAAGGTGCTAGCGGTAAGGTATGGAGAGAATCTATCTACAGATACTAACTACTTAACATGGGTAGATTAGATTCCTGGTTGCTAGGCACGATGCATCGTGCCCTTACCCACCTTAAACCCTCTTAATCTTGGCGCGCTCTTGGCGTCCTTGGCGTCTTGGCGGTTCCGTCTCTTGTCTCTCGACGCGGTGTCATCTTGCGGGCACCTTGTAGACCCGTATCTCGTACACCTCGTCGGGGAAGGTGCGCACCGGCTCCAGCTCGTCAAAAAGCGTATCGTACTGCTGTACGTCGCCGGGGTACCTGTCCGGCTCGCGGTAGAAGCGGTTGAAGATGCCCCCGCTGGCGACCACGTACTCCACACCCTGCTCGGCGTACTGCGCTGCCGAGTACTCAGTGACGCGCCCTACCCAATCGACCCGGAAGCGCCCCTCGTCTATCACCGGGCCGTAGGCTTCGACAGCTATGTGCGAGCCTGGGGCCACGCTACCGTTTATCCAGTCCCGTGCCGCATTCCGGCTGGCGACCCCGGCAAGCCCTTGCTGCGTGCGCTCCACCGTCTGCCATAAGGGGTAGAGGGCGCATATCGCCACGACGAGGGCCACCACACCGGCAGCCACCCTGCGCGCCGCAGTATTGGGCGGCCATACCAGCCCGAGCAGGTAGAACAGCATGGCTGAGCCGAGCAAAGCCAGGAAGGGCAGCAGGGGCAGCACGGTCCGGTCGTTGCGCACCACGAAGGTGCTGATGAAGATGAAGTAGACCACAGGAAAGACCGACAGCAACAGAAGGGGCTTCGAGCGCGTAATCACCCCGCGCGCAATCGCCGCGAGCGCGGGCAGCACGATCAGCCCCTCCACAGACCAGAGGTAGTCCACGTACCAGCCCAGGGCGTCACCTTCCATACCAAAGTGGGCGGTTGCGTAGTGCTCGGCGTCGGCACGCACGTCGTGGAGGAACTTCGCGCTGTCGAGGACGGCGAAGGGCGTGGTGAGGAAAAAGGCGGCGGCTGCCAGGATGGGCGCGATATAGATACGCCTGTCCTTCAAGCCTGCCGGGCCTGCGCGCAGGAAGTGGGCCGCCGCCAGCACCACCAGCAGCAACGCCCCGTTGTACTTGATCGAGGCGGCAAGCCCCGCCCCCAGCCCTGCCAGCACGTAATCCCGGGTGTCGCCGCGCTTGAGCACCATGACCGCGCCGTACAGCCCCAGCACGCCAAAGAAGGTGAGCATAATGTTGGGGGTGATGAAGCGGCTGCTGTTCACGTTCGCCGGGGAAACCGCCGTAACAAAAGCCGCCAGCAAGCCCACGCCCGGCCTGTCGAACAACTGCTTGCCCACCGCGTACACCAGCGCCACCGCCCCCACCCCGAACAGCACCGTGAGCCAGCGACCCAGCATGAAAGTGCTCGGCATGGCAGTGCTGCCCACGCCCAGCAGGTGCGTCACCGGGTAAGGGATGTCGAGCGGCGTATCGAACATGCCCGCCAGCTTTCCTGCGAGGAAATAAGGGACGTACGCGAGGGCGTGGATGTAGAAGAAGAGGGAAGGGTAGTCGAAGAAGTGGGGGTTGAGGTCGCCCGTCTTGAGCATGTTCTGGGCGATCACTACGTGCGTCGGCTCGTCCGGGTGATAGAGGGAAGACAGCCCGAAATCGAGTCCCCAGGCCCGCACGCCCAAGGCCAGCACCACGATACCCGACATCAACCACCCGGCATACCGGGCGGACCACACGGTCTCTGCCCTCCGGACGAGGATACCCTGGCTGTGCGTAAGGACTGACGACATGGTTGCTACCGGGCGATTACAAGCTCTCCTGGCAGGTTACAACGCGAGATGCCCGTCTGTCAAACCCCTGAGGTTCGCCGTCGCGAAGGTCGCACAAGAGAAGCAGTTGCAGGTCCAGCACCCAGAGGTAGCCCTGTCATCCTGAGCGTAGCGAAGGATCTCAAGAACTTGGTTAAGAGATGCTGTTGACTGTTACCACTCCTGGTGCTGATGTTTGGCGTAACTGTAAAGGCAGCATCTTAGATCCTTCGCTACGCTCAGGATGACAGGGGCCGCAGCGTCCTGCAAACCGAACGCGCTGCCATAAATGATAGCTCGGAGCAACGCACCACACCCTGCCCCCACTACCATGCCACACGTACAGTGTGGAAAGGCGCCTTTCCACACCCGCAGGAGTGCTATACTCGCCCTCATAGTGTGCAACCCGTGTTCCGCAGCACCGTTATGCTTGTAGGAAGAAATTTGGGGTTTAGGAACTGGAAATCCGGATTACGCTCCGTATCTAACCAAATCCGAATTCCCATTCCCAACTCCCAACTCAAAACAGGAGGAAACCGTTCATGAACATTAGGCAAAGCAACAGGGCCAGGTTGAGCCTCGCCGCGGCTAGCGCGTTGGTCGCCGGGAGCGTGCTCGCAAGCGCCATTCCCGCGCCCGCCGCCGCCGTCGATTTCGCCCACCCAGCCTTCAAGCGCCTGTGGGACCGCACCGACTCCCTCGTGTCGTCCTTGCAGGTGAGCCGCACCTTCTTCTGGGGGCCCGAGCCACGCGCCGCCGCCCAGGAGCAGTACGTAGACGCCCCCAGCGGCACGGGCACCCGCCTGGTGCAGTACTTCGATAAGTCGCGCATGGAGATCAATAACCCCGGCGCCGACCCCAACGCGGTCTTCTTCGTGACCAACGGCCTGCTCACAATCGAGCTTATTTCCGGCCAGATGCAGGTCGGCAACAACTCCTTCGTGGAGCGCTACCCCGCCAACATCCCCATCTCCGGCGACGTTGACGATACCAGCGGCCCCACTTACGCCACCTTCATCGCGGTTGCCAATACCCGCCGGGGCGACCACCCGCAGCCCGACCGCACCAACCAGTTCGCCACCGCCACCATCAACAGGGCCGGGCAAATCGCGGAGGACCCTTCCAAGGCCAACAACCCGGCAGCCAAAATAACTCATTACGAGCCGTCCACGAAGCACAACATCCCGGAGGCGTTCTGGGCCTTCCTCAACGCCACCGGCCCCGTCAGCCAGACCGGGCAGATAGTCAACCAGCGTCTGATCGACCCCTGGTTCTACGCTTCCGGCCTCCCCATCTCCGACCCCTACTGGAGCAAGGTCAAGATCAGGGGCGAACTGACCGACGTGCTCATCCAGGCGTTCGAGCGCCGCGTGCTCACCTACGTACCCACCAACCCGGCGGGCTTCCAGGTCGAGATGGGCAACATCGGGCTGCACTACTATGACTGGCGGTACAAGGACGCAGGCAAGCCCCCCGCGGGCAGCGCCACCGTCACCGGCGTGGTCACAGGCACGGTAACCAGCACCGTCACAGTAACCGGCACCGCGGGGACCGCCACGGTTACCGTGACCGCGACGGGCACCCCCGGCACGCCCACCGCCACCGTCACCGGCACTCCTCCCACCGCCACCCCTACGGTGACGCCCACTCCTAACGTGGTCAGCGCCGGGCGCATAGCCTTCACGTCCAGGCGCACCGGCAACAAGGACATCTGGCGCATCAACGGCGACGGCACCGCACCTATCAACCTGACCAACAACCCGGCCGATGAGGACGACGCGGCTTACTCGCCCGACGGCTCCAAGATTGCCTTCTCGAGCACCCGCGACGCGGGCGACCAGGAAATCTATGTGATGAACAACGACGGCTCCAACCCGGTGCGCCTGACCAACAGCCCCGGCCAGGACTTCTCACCGTCATGGTCGCCTGATGGCTCGCGCATCGTGTTCGTGTCCCGGCGCAACAACCTGGCCGAAGACCTGTACGTGATGAACGCCAACGGCACGGGCCAGATCAACATCACCCAGGCCCCCGGTAAGGACCTCGACCCCTCCTGGGGCGCAAACGGCCGCATCGTCTTTAGCTCCGACCGCTCGGGCACCACTCAGATATACACCATCAACCCCGACGGCACCGGCATCTTTGGCCCGCTGACCACCACCACCCAGGACAACGACCAGCCGGAGTGGAACAGGGTAGCCAACCGTATCGTCTTCCGGTCCTTCCGCGACGGCCACGGCGAGATCTACACCATGCGCCAGGGCGGCGAGGAGCAGTTCAGGGTGACCAACACCGACGCCGGGGTGACCAACAGCGATCCGACCTACGCGCCCGACAACAGCCGGATCGCCTTCACCTCCAACCGCGTGGCGGAGGACAACTACGAGCTCTACACCATGGGCATTACCGGCCAGAACCAGGAGCGCATCACCATCCAGACGGGCAACGACACCCACCCAAGCTGGAGCGTCCCAGGCGCGTTCATCAACCCGTAAGGCTTACAAGCTAGCTTAGTCAAGAAGGGGGAGCACACAAAGCTCCCCCTTCTTGTTGTGTCCGGGCATTTTCCCGTGGGGGACGCCCTGCCAATGAATTGGCGGGCTGACAAGGGGCAAAGTCTCCTTCGGAGACTACCCTCATGTTCCTCAGTCTCCGGAGGAGACTTTGCCCCTTGTCAGCCCGTGGCTTTAGCCACAGGGCATCCCCCACACGGCACCCCTACAGGGCAAACCTGACCCATTTCCAATAATCGTGTTATCCGTCACCCCATATCCACGATATACTTTTACATACCCAGACCGATGCGCGCGCCCGCCACGCCCCGTATATTGAGGGACGACGAGGCACAATCCTTCCCCACAGGACTCCCTATGGCCCAAAACAACGGCAATTCACCGGAACACGACGACCCCACCCTTATACCCGTTGCCGCCGACGCCGGGACGCCCCTGCCCGTGCCCCAGGGCCAGCAGGACGCCCCAAAGGCCAACTTCCTCACCGTCGTGCGCAACCCCGGCTTCCGCAACCTCTGGGCGGGGCAGATCGTCTCTCAAATCGGCGACTACTTCTCCTTCCTCGCCACCACCGTGATTGTCAGCGGCTTCTACCCGGGCGACGCCTCGGCCACCACACTGGCCGTATCGGGCATGATGCTGGCGAACAGCCTGCCCCGCCTCCTGTTTGGCATGTTGGCCGGTGTGTTCGTGGACAGGTGGGACCGCCGCACCACCATGCTCGTGTCCGACCTGTTGCGCGTGGGCTTGGCCCTCGCCATGATACCCGCCGTCATCGCGGAGAACCTGTGGGCTATGTACGCCCTCGGCTTCGCCCTCTCAACCGTGGGCACCCTCTTCATACCCGCCAAGGGAGCCATCATCCCCAACCTCGTGCCCAAGGACCAGCTACTCGCCGCCAACTCCCTCTCGCAGACCACTATGTTCCTCTCCATCCTGCTGGGTCCGGCCTTCGGCTCGCTGACCCTGGCAATCGCGGGCGAGGGCAACGCCTGGGTGGCCTTCCTGGTTGACGCCATATCGTACGTAATCTCGGCAGTCGCTATCTGGCTGATACGCATACCCAAAGAGCTAAGCGCTCCCCCCCGCACCGCAGCCGCGCAGAGCGAAGCCTCCGCCGTGCGCCGCGTGTGGGACGAGATGCTGGTGGGCATCAAGCTGATGTTCGTGAACAGGACCATGTCTACGCTCGCGGTGGTATTCATGGTCACCATGCTGGGCATCGGGGCCGTCAACGTGCTGTGGGTGGTCTACCTTAGAGTGCGGTTCGGCTACGACGACGCGGAGCTTGCCTGGCGGTTCGGCCTGCTTGATATCTGCTTCGCGGCGGGCATGCTGGTGTCATCGGTGGTCGCGGGCAACTACCTGTCGCACATCTCGCCCAAGTGGTACATCGTGGTCGCGCTCATCGGGGCGGGCGCTTTCCTTGCCCCCACCGGCTACATAGCCGATTACCTCGTGCTGGCCGTGCTCTCTATCGGCACCGGCCTTTTCGTCGCCCCCATCAACACGGGCGCGACCACGCTGATGCAGATAGTGGTGCCCAACGAGCAGCTAGGCCGGGCCAACGGAGGCATCAGCACCATTACGGAGTCGGCCACCGTCACCTCGATGAGCCTGGCCGGCTTCCTCGGCTGGCTGATAGGCGTGCCCGCCGTCTTCCTCATAGGGGGGCTGATGTGCGTCGCGGGCGGCGTGCTCGCCTGGGTGCGACTCCCCGCCCTCACACTGAAAGACATGCCCAGTACGGATGTCGTGGAACAGGAGCGGGAACGAGAAGTGGCCGTCGCCTGAAAGGTGCACCCAAAACGCGAAACCTGGCCCCTGCGGCATGCCACTATAGGTGCGTGAATGCGAGCCTACCTGACAAGAAGGACCAAGTTCCCCTCTGTCATTCTGAGCGTAGCGAAGAATCTAAGGAATTTGGCATAGGGAGGCTGTTGAACAATACGTATTATGGTGCTGACGTTCAACGCAGGGGGCATACCAGCATCTTAGATTCTTCGCTACGCTCAGAATGACAGAGGGGAACTTGGTCCTGTACTACCAACGGTTCGGCACGCGCCAGTCGTGTCTAGCAAGCCCCATCTCGCCTCACGCATTACGTTTGACTGCAACCCGCCCCCCACGGTTGTAGTACCACCACTCTACCCCCAGCAGCAGCAGCGACGCCGCGAGCACCCAGGGCCATATCTCCAGCGGCCGCTTCTC
>DASVQO010000265.1:0-3619 GCA_036389075.1 Chloroflexia bacterium
TCATAGATCGTCATTTGAACACGGCACATCCCTTGAAGGCTCTGTTTGCGGGTCACAGTAGGTACCTAACCAGTGCTCCCTGTACTATGGCAGTACCTTTTCAGACAGGCTCTTAGATTCTTCGCTACGCTCAGAATGACATAGGGGGGCTCGGCACCGTACAGGGGGCAGTTTGCAGGTAGACCCTAGTCTCCGGAGGAGACTTCGCTACTTCCCAGCCCGTGGCTTTAGCCACAGGGCGTCATGCAGGGCGATAGCAGGAGAAGCAACTTAAGGAGTGGCGTTATGTACGATGCGATAGTGGTAGGCGCGAGGTGCGCAGGCTCACCGACAGCTATGCTGCTGGCACGGAAGGGCTATCGCGTGCTGCTCGTAGACCGGGCCACCTTCCCAAGCGACAGCATGCGCAACCATTTCGTGCGGATCGGGGGGATAGGGCATCTCCACAAGTGGGGTCTGCTGGACAGGGTGGTGGCCACCGGGTGCCCGCCCGTGCGTCAAGTGATATCGGACTTTGGGGACTTCCCCCTGCCGGAAGCTACCTCCCCTGTTGGGGACGTAGATGCGGAGTACGCTCCCCGGCGCATGGTGCTCGACAAGATACTGGTGGACGCCGCGAGCGAGGCGGGCGCGGAGGTGCGCGAAGGCTTCTCGGTGTCGGAGGTCCTTTTTGAGGACGGGCGGGCTGTGGGCATCCGGGGTAAGGCCAAAGGCGGCGCGACTGTGACCGAGAACGCGCCTATTGTTATCGGGGCCGATGGGCTGCATTCTATAGTCGCTAAGGCGGTAGACGCTCCAAAATACAACGAAAAACCGGCGCTTACATGTGGCTATTACAGCTACTGGAGCGGTCTGCCCTGCGATGCGCTGGAGATATTTTACAGGTGGCAGCCCGCCCACCTGATACTCGCCTTTCCTACAAACTTCGACCTCACGTGCGTGGCCGTGCAACTGCCTTCCAGCCAGTTTGGGGAGTTTCGCCTGGACGTGGAGCGCAACTTTATGGAGATACTGGACCTCGCGCCCCGGATGGCCGAGCGGGTGCGGGCGGGCCATAGGGAGGAGCGTTTCTACGGGACGGGCGACCTGCCCAACTTCTTCCGCAAGCCGTACGGCCCCGGTTGGGCGCTGGTGGGCGATGCGGGCTACCACAAAGACCCCATCTCGGCGCGTGGCGTGTCCGACGCTATGAGAGACGCCGAGCTACTGGCCGAGGCGGTTGACGCGGGCTTCTCAGGCCGCCTCCCGCTCGATGAGGCGATGGGGGAGTACGAGCGGCAGCGCAACGAAGCCGCCAGGCCGGAGTACGCCGAGACGTGCCAGAGCGCTTCTTTCCGCCCCGTGCCGCGCCAGTTCCTTGAGGCCCGCGCGGCAGCACGTGCGAGCATGCTGGATACCGCCTCCTAGCTATGTCTTCAGGAACGACGCAACCGGAGAAGTCCAGGCCGCTTGCCGCTTTGTGGATGAAGGTGGCGGGGTGGGCGCTGCTCGGGGTGGCGGTGGCGCTGGCCGTTACGCTGCTGTACGCCGTCATGCGATTCAGAATGCCGGGGGAAGACCTGCTCGACCTGACGCAGTTCCTGCTCGTGTCAGGGGGTATCTCGGTGCTGCTGGGGGCACTGGGCTTTCGCCTGGGGCTTGGGACGCGGCTGCCCTCCTTGCGGATAGCAATAGCGGCGGTGTACCTGGTGGGCGTGGCGGTGGTGGGCATAAACGTGCTCTATTCCGCCTTTCTCATGTTCGCCTCGCCGCACGACCTGGGCCTCCTGACCGTGCTGCTCTTCTTTTCAGCTGTAATATCCCTCTTCTTCGCGGTGCTGCTGTCGCAGAGCATGATGTCGCGCCTGCTCGACCTGTTGGTGGTGGCCAGGCGTGTGGCCTCGGGCGACCTGAGCGTGCGCGCCAGCGATAGCTCGCCCGACGAGATAGGCAGGCTCGCCACGGAACTCAACTCGATGGTGGCGCAGCTTGAGCGCTCTAGGAAGGAACGCGAGATGCTGGAAGTGTCGCGGCGCACGCTGATTGCCTCGGTGTCGCACGACCTGCGCACGCCCCTCGCCAGCATGCGGGCGATGGTGGAGGCCCTCAACGACGGGGTGGTGAGCGAGCCGGAGACGGTATCGCGCTACCTGCGCACGATACAGAACGAGACGCTACACCTGACGACCCTCATTGACGACTTGTTCGAGCTTTCGCAGATAGACGCGGGGGCGATGCAGCTACACGTGGAGCCTGCTTCGCTGTCGGACCTGCTGTCGGACGCGTTAGAGAGCATGGCAGCGCAGGCGCAGCGCAAGCAGATACAGATCGAGAGCCACGTGGAGGGGGAGCTGCCTCGCGTGCCGCTGGACGCCCCGCGCATGCAGCGCGTGCTGTACAACCTCATCCAGAACGCGATACGCCACACTCCCAGCGACGGCACGATTACGCTGACGCTACGGGGCCAGCCCGAGTACGTGGAGCTTACGGTGGCCGACACGGGGGAGGGCATCCAGGACGCCGACCTGCCCCACATCTTTGACAGGTTCTACCGGGGCGAGCCTGCCCGCACCCGCGACAGCAATTCAGCGGCACCGGGGGCCGGGCTGGGGCTTGCTATAGCCAGGGGGATAGTGGAAGCGCACGGGGGCAGCATAAGCGCCAGCTCGAGCCCGGGCAGTGGGGCGGTGTTCAAGGTGGTGCTGCCCGCCTCACCCGGGTTGGCGCGCACGCTGCCGATATAGCCGCTTTGCATAACGCCTTTCCTGCAAGCGGCAGTATGTGGATAACTCTTCCTGGTGACTATTGACTCGTTTGTGCGGGGCTGATATACTCATGTCACTTCGAGGTTATCAGTTCGCTGGTAAGTTCGGAGGAACAGAGACCCGGATGGTCCTCACGGATTGTCTGGGTTTTCTGTTTAACGGCCATTTTGCTGGGTGGCCTCTCTCCTACCAATCCCCCGCTGTAGACCCCTCTGTTGCGCTCCCACACCCGACTGCCGGGCTGGTTTCGCCCTGCCTGGCACGTCTTATGCTTCCCTTTAGGGGTGCGGTACGCACAAAACCGCGACCGCACAACCCGGCGGCCCTTGTCGCGGAGGACCATACCGGGGATAAGCAACACGACGAACACGACCAACACTACTGGGCAACGAGGCCCGAAGGAGTGAACCAGAATGAGCAATCGCGATGACGATATGGGTGACATGCGCACGGGCGCAAGTGGCTCTTCTTCTATGGGTGGCGCCGGCAACATGGGCGGCGACACGGGTTCTAGCGATATGAGCGGAGGCTCCATGAGCGGCTCGACCGGAGGCGGTATGAGCGGCGGTGGCGGCTCGATGGGCGGCGGCATGGACGACATGGGTAGCGGCGACATGGGCGGTACGTCCGGTGGCGGCTCCATGGCCGGCGGCATAGGCGACAGCATGGGCGGCATGTCGGGCGGTGCGTCCGGTGGCGGCTCCATGGGCGGTTCGATGGGCGACAGCATGGGCGGCATGGGCAGCGGTGGCAGCACCGGCGGCTCAATGGGTGACTCCATGGGCGGCATGTCCGGCGGCGGCTCGATGGGAGACATGGGAGGCTCCGGCGGTATGTCCGGCGGCATGGGTTCCGGAGAGAGCACCGGCGGCATG
>DASVQO010000266.1:0-3893 GCA_036389075.1 Chloroflexia bacterium
GAAGCCAGCGACCTGCTGGTGAAGTACGGGGGGCACAGCGCAGCCGCCGGTTTTACCGTGAAGACGGCCAATATAGAGGAGTTGAGCCGCCGCCTGTGCGCCACTTGCGACCAGCAGCTACAGGGCGAGCACCTGCGCTCCACGATAAGCGCGGACGCGGAGCTACCCGTCAATATGGTGGACGACGAGACGCTGGAGCAGATCAACCGGATGTCGCCGTTCGGGGCGGGCAACCCCTCGCCGCTGTTTATGGCGAAGGGCGTGCGCGTGGTCAGCGCTTCCACGGTGGGAGATAACGACGCCCACCTCAAGCTCATCGTGGCCGACCGCAACAACGGGCACGCACCCCTGGAAGCTATAGCCTTCCGCTACGGCTACATGGCCGAAAACGCCCGCCGCAAGGGCCAGGTAGACCTCGTCTACTCCATCGAACGCCGCGAATGGAAGGGCAACACCCACCTTCAGCTAAGGATCAAGGACATCAAGGTCTGAGCGGGGTAAGTAAAGAGACGAAACCGCCAAGACGCCAAGGACGCCAAGAGCGCGCCAAGATTAAGAACGGTTCACCGCAGAGACGCAGAGGGCGCAGAGGATACGCAGAGAAGAATTGAGGGTCTAAGTAAAAGGACCAGGATACGACATTACGTACCCTGGTCCTTTGTGTACCCTCTAAACCATCCTAAATCTTGGCGCGCTCTTGGCGTCCCTTCGGCTACGCTCAGGGCAGGCTCTTGGCGTCTTGGCGGTTTCGTCTCTTTACTCCTCAGGGCCTTTGGCGATGAAGCGCTTGCCTTCCATCTCCACGGTGTGGATGATGCGCTGGTCGGTGGTGCTCTGCTGAGGCTCTGTGGAGACTACTAGCTCGCAGTGCTGGGCTAGCTCGCCTACGTTGATCTTGGGGAGCAGGTACTCCTCCACCGGGAAAATGCCCGCCGAGTTGACCATGTCCACCCTGATGCGTATGGGCTTCTTGCGGCCTTTTTCCAGCACGACGCGCTCTATCGACACCCCGCCTATGGTGTGGATGCTGATGGAGCCCATGTCGAGGGCGTAACGGGAGCGGCCTTTGGTCATGTCGCAGGCGTCGGCCACGGCGACGATAGCAGCCTCTATCGTGAGGGGGCGGATGTCGATATCGTGGGTGCGTATGGCGTGCAGGATGAAGCCGCGTATCTCGATGCGCTGCTCGATTTCGGGGTAGAACTCGGCCAGGAGGCGGTCGAGAATGGGTATGGCTAGCACCACGCTCATCATCATGTGGCCCTCGCGGTGGACCTGGTTGCCGATGTCGTGCAGCAAGGCGGCGGCGAGCACGGCCACGAACGCATCGTCCGCGTCACCCCCGCCGGAGGAGACCACGTCGGGCTGCACGTCCGACTCCAGCAGCAGCTTGAGCAGGCCCGCCGCCACCGTGGCGACTACCTTGTGGTGCACTTCGCCGTGGTCGTTGTAGTGCAGCTTGGCCACCGCCATGTAGTCGGCCATGTCCCAGTTGGCCCGCACCTCGGGGTCTGCCACCAGCGTTTCAACGAACCGGCTGGCCTTCGGGTACGGCTCGAGGATCTCCCTCAGCCTGCGCATCGACTCCTCTTCGAGCAGGGTATAGTCTCTCGACAGGCGTATCTCGACGCCCTTGTTCTCCAAAACCAGGTCCTGCTTCTCGACTTTGATCCTGGGCATTTGCTTCTCCCTTTCGGCACTCAATCTCACATGTGAGGACAGCGAAACCCGCGCACACCAGGCACGTTAGGGAGTAGGATACAGCATCTTGGACGGATTTGCGAATTTCGAATTTCGAATTGCGAATTTGTAGATATCCGGGCAAATTCGCAATTCGCAATTCGAAATTCCAAATCCCGTACAATACAGCATGGGCTTTCTTATCCCCATCGCCCTGGGCCTGCTTGCCCTGGCTATACCTATCATCCTGTTCTACATGCTGCGCTTGCGGCGGCAGGACGTGGAGGTGTCTTCGTCGTTCCTGTGGCGGCGGGCGCTCCAGGACCGCACGGCCAACATGCCCTGGAACAAGCTGCGCCGCAACTTGCTGCTCCTGTTGCAATTGCTGCTGCTGCTGCTGCTCGTGCTGAGCCTGGCGCGACCCTTCTTCGAGGCGGACACGGTGGCGAGGGGCAACATGGTGGTGGTACTGGACGCTTCAGCCTCCATGCAGGCCGCTGACGAGGCGGGGGGTGCGAGCAGGTTCGAGCGGGCCAGGAACGAGGCCAACGCCCTAATCGATGGCATGTCGGAGGACGCGCGCATGTCGCTGGTGCTGGCGGGGCCGGTGCCGCAGGTGGCGATGTCGGCCTCCAACAACAAGTCGGCCCTGCGCTTGGCCCTGGCGGGCATGACGCCCTCCAACGGCGGCACGGATATGGCCCAGGCGGTGACGCTGGGCGCGGCCACGGCCCGGCAGATGGGCGATGCTACCCTGGTGCTTATCTCGGACGGGGCGTTCCAGGGTGCGGAGGCGCTGCCCCAGGTGCAGGGAAAGTCGGCCTACGTCAACGTGGGGCGGTCGGGGCGGAACGTGGGCATCACCGCGCTGTCGCTGCGGGAGGCACAGGGTGGGCCGCAACTGTTCGCCAGCGTGACCAACACGGGCGACCAGGCGGCCACCGGCATATTGTCCATATCCATAGACGGCGACCTGCGTGACTCTCGCAAGCTGGAGCTGGCGGCGGGGGAGGAGCGGGTGGTCACGCTGGGCGACCTGCCGCTGGACACGCACATTGCGGAGGCGAGCCTGCAAGTGGACGAGGTGGAGGCCGATGCGCTCAGGTCGGACAACCGCGCCTGGGCCGTGATGTCGCGCCCGCCTTCCTCCAATGTGCTGCTGGTGAGCGAGGGCAACAGCTTCCTGGAGAAGTCGCTTAACCTGCTGCCCAACGTCAAACTGTTCAAGACCGCGCCAGCCGTCTACTCACCCTCCGGCGACTTCGGCCTTACCGTGCTCGATGGTGTGATACCCTCGCCTGTACCGCCCGGCAACCTGCTCATTTTTGCGCCGCCCCAGTCTCCCCTCATGGCCGTGACAGGCACGCTGGCTTACCCGACGATAGGGCAGGTGGCGGTGAACGACCCGCTGCTGCGCTTCGTGGACCTGTCTGGCCTGCACATCGCGGCAGCGCAGAGGATCGTAACCCCCGAGTGGGCGCGCGTGCTGGTGCGGACCCCGACGGGCGAACCGCTGCTTCTGGCAGGGGAGGTCGATGGCAGGCGGGTGGCCGTGGTGGCGTTTGACCTGCACAAGTCGGATCTGCCCTTGCAAATCGCTTTCCCTATACTCGTCGCCAACCTGCTGGACTGGCTGCAACCCGCCACTTCCGTAGACGCGCCTGCTACTCTGTCGGCGGGCGATCCTATCAGCATCCGCGCCCTCCCCGAAGCCGACGAGGTGCGCGTGACCCTGCCCGAAGGTGCGACCACGGAACGGGTGGTGACGCTACGCCCTTCCGGGCAGATATCGTTCGCGGGCACGGACGCGCTGGGCGTGTACAGCGTGCAACAGTTCGCGGGCGGCACGGCGCTCACGGAACCCGAGCAGTTCGCGGTAAATATGCTGCGCGATGAGGTGCAAATAGCCCCACGCGCCGGTCTGCGCCTGGGTGGGGCGCAAGCCGGGGGCGCGGTTGCGGGGGAGAAGCGGCCGCTGGAGATATGGCCCTGGGTGCTCGCGGCGTCGCTGCTGCTGCTGGGGGTGGAGTGGTGGTATTACAACCGTGGGGGGCGGGTCGCGGTGAAGCGTAACGCGAAAGGCGTAACACGGTAGGGGGTTAGGATTGGCTAAGGGGTGGTAGTCTTGCCGCCCGTTCCTGGTAGTGAGGACGTAACAGCGTCTTGTGCGAACGCTCCATGCTGCAACCAAGCCACATAGTGGTCAGTCGACG
>DASVQO010000267.1:0-16268 GCA_036389075.1 Chloroflexia bacterium
GCGTGTGGATGCAGCGCCAGCCCGACGGTGCCATCAGGGTGCTCATATACTCGCAGTGGTACGAGCTAGACAACATCGAGAACTATACCAGCATACCGATGGTGCGGGACTTCGAGCGCGACGTAAGCACTTACCTGAGCACCCCCGTGGTGGACATCTACGAGGTAATGGGCTGACACAGGTGTTCCGGGGTGCCGCCCAACCGTCCGTGCGGCTAGAAGGGAATTGAATGGACCAATATGGAGGCGCGGTACTACGCTGGCGTAAGCCCGTTTATATCGTGCTCGGTATTCTAGGGCTGGCGATGTTTATTATGTCGCTGGTCCAGGTCTGGGTGCTCCTCACGGTGGAGGACCCATCCGGCTTCGGGGCCGTGCAGGCAAACTCCGAGGGTATGCCCGCCAGCGACCAGCGCGGTGCCTACCTGAAGCTGGCACCGGGCCACGATCCTGTCTACCCTAGCGACCTTGTAAAGCTGCTGACCACCACCCAGGCCGGGGTAATAGACCCTACAGTTGGAGCGCATGTCAAACCGGGCGACCTCGACGCGGTACTGCTTGAGTCCTCGAACATCAGCACCGAGGTCAGCGATTACCGGGTCTATATCATCGCTGACCAGGTGGAGTACCCGATGAAGTACGACCGGCAGACGGGCGGCAAGTCCCTGATGATAAGGCCGGCAAGCGGCGTCTGGAGGCCAGGGGCTTACCAGGTCGATGTGCCCAGTGATGGCATGTTCGGCGGCCGCGACTACTACCAGTTCTACGTTGACCCGGCGCAGTAGCAATCCACACACGAGAGAAGGTTAGCGGAAACATGGCAACGATTACGGCACAACAAGCATTAGCAGGCACCCGTTCCACGCCTCCCGCCGAGGACGAAGCGCAGACGCAGCACGACTACGACCACGGGATAGCGCGCTTCTTCTACGCGGCGGCGGCAGCCCTCATCCTGAGCGCGGTGCAGGGCGTCGTCCAGAGGCTGCCCGGCGTTTCCGACTGGCTGCGCGACGCGGACTATGGCGGGCACATGGTAACCAACCTGGCCCAGACGCACATTACTATTGTGGGAGCGGGCACCATTAGCCTCACCGGCCTCATCTATTACGTGCTCCCCAGGGTGTGTCGCAGGCCGCTCTACAGCCAGGCGCTTACCAACCTTTCCTTCTGGGCGACTCTCATCGGCGTCTTTGGCTTTTACATCGCCATGCTCAGCGTCGGCACTTATGAGGGCGCGATGGTGCATGCAGGCTGGCCCTATGATGCGGCGCGTGACTGGATGGGGGCCTTGCACAAGGCACCTATGGCGATGACCGCGGCCGTCATGGGCGTCGGATATTGGACCTTCGTGACCAACGTGTACGTGACGGTCGGCAGGGCCTCGGGCGAGCGCAGGGTGAATCCTGAGAAAGGCGCGACCGACTCTGAGTTCCTGCTCGCCAAGTTTTTTGCGGTAGGGGCTACAGGGCTATTATTCGGAACGGTCCAGGGTGTCTACCAGGTGCTGCCCTGGTCCCTTGACTGGCTGCGCAAGACGGGGGAGGCGGGCCACCTGATTGACCCGATGGCCCACGCGCACATAAACCTCGTAGGCGGAGTGAGTGTCGCGATCATGGGCTTGCTCTACTACTTCTTGCCGCGCATGCTGGGACGGCCAATTTACAGCCTCAGGCTCGGCAAGTTCAGCTTCTGGTGCATTCTGATAGGCGTGTTCGGCTTTTACTTTTCCGCGATCGGCCTCGGCTGGGTCGAAGGCGAGATGGTCCTGCGCGGGTTTACGGACGTGGAGGCAAAGGAGGCTATGGGCATATGGCACCCGCTGCTGCTCTCCACCTCCGCGTCTATAATGGGCGTCGGCTTCTGGACCTTCATCACCAACATTCTGCTCACATTGCGCCGCAAGCCCGCTGAGGACGCGCCGCCCGACGTGACGCTCAGGCGCTTCATCGGGTTTAGCGCCGTGGCAATTCTTATCGGCACGGTACAAGGCGTCGTACAGATTCTGCCCTGGGTCCAGGACTGGCTGACAGACGGACTGCCTTCAAGCTACTTCATCACGCCTCTCTCTCACGCGCAGCTCAACATGGTCGGCTTCGCTATCGTGGCCCTCATGAGCATGAGCATTTTTCTGCTGCCGCGCATCCTGGGCCGCCCGGTGGTCGATCCGAAGGGAGGCCGCGCGGCCCTTCTGACCGTCTGCGTGGGCATCACCCTCTCCTACCTCGTGTACCTGGGCGTCGGCATAGTGGAGACGCTGGCAATCCATAACGGTGCCACCGCCGCCGAGGCCAGAGAGACGATTGCCGGGCCGTGGGGCCGCTACATACTCTTCATCGGAGCGCAGGGAGTGCTGGGCGTGGGCTACCTGCTGCTGTTCCGGCACATCGCGGGTGTCATTGGCATAGAGGAGCGGCGCGCCTACTTCCGAGCTTTCCGTGGGCGCATCAGGCAAGCAGGCAAGGCAGCGGTACGGGTACACCCCCGCGCCCTCTCGGGCAATCGAGCTGAGAATCAGCGCCGGGGGCTTATCGCCACGGCCCTGGAGGCGGTAGGATTCATGGGCCTGGGCTGGTTCTATAGTGGCCGCCCATTCATAGGCGTGATGCTCATGAGCGGCTGGGTGGGGTTCCTCACCATCATCTACGTGGTGCTCGCTATAGTGGAGGACGCAAGCCTCCTCGCCACGCTGCTTTTCCCGTACATCATATGCGCCTTGCTCAGCGCGGCTGGGTGCTACCGGAGCTACATGCGCGAGGCGCGTGAGGATGTTCTGGCTACATCCTGACGCGATTGCGGCACACCTCCAACGCAAGACCGGAGTCTGAGAGGTCGGGCCATAGTGCCCGGCCTCTTTGCGTCGGTGGCGTGTGGCGCACTGCTGTGTGCTGTCAGACCATCGGGGGCTACGTGGTGGCCTTATTCTTAAGTATCTGCCGCCACGTCATAGGTTTAGCAGCCGCTTCGGGAAGTGACCGCGGGGTTTCCGGGCATCTCACGGCCGTTCTCTGTCTTCTAGCTGAAGAAGGGATGGGTTTTTGTGGATGGATTGGCTAATTGCGCAATCACAGCGAGAGTGTATTCCTTGTGTGATGCCCTTGGGTCACCTCAAGAGCCTTTCTGCGGCGGCAAACAGCCGGTCATGTGGAAAATGAGGCCAAGACGGCGTGCGTAGCGGCAGTTTTCCCACACGTGACGAAAGATATGAACAGTTATTGACTCAACGCGTGGCGCGTTGTATAATCACGCTCAGCACAGGCACGGACCGAGGCACGCTGGCGTGCAAGCTCGCAACAGGGCCGGCCTGCAAGTTCAACCAACTATTGATGGAGGTGTTCTAATGCCACAGGCATATTGTGTCAAAGACCGGAAAATGGTCGAGATGAAAGACCCCAAGCAGATTACCCTAAAGAACGGACGGCCTGCGACGCAGGGTGTATGCCCTGAGTGCGGCACGAAAGTCACCCGTATCGGCGGTGGAGGCAGCAGTGCGGGTGGGGGTAACGGTGGCAGCGGAGGCGGTAAGTAGGTCACCAGCGCTAGCCAATCGCTTCACGTGAGGACGTGGCGGGCGGAAGGGAGAACAACCAGATGGCTAAACAGTATGCTCAGATTGTCGGCATCGTCCTACTCCTACTGGGCGTGGTAGGTCTAGTACTCGGCGATCCAGAACCGTTGTTCGGCGCGCTCAACATCGACCTCGTTGAAGATATCGTCCACCTTGTGTTAGGCGCGGTATTCGTCTACCTCGGCTTCGCGAACGTGGATAACGCTACCGTGAAGACGGTAGTCGGCGCGATCGGCGTCGTGCTGCTCCTCGTCGGCATCGTGGGCTTCATCAGCCCGACAGGCTTCGGCCTCCTGACCCACCCGTGGACGGTCGTGGACAACATCATCCACCTGCTCCTGGGGCTCCTGGGCATCGCTGTAGGCTTCTTGCTGGACAGGGACACCACCGTCACGGTAAGATAGTACCTGCGACACCCAAACACCTGTAAGACGATGGAGGCGGAATGATGGACAACGAAGACCAGTTTCTGAGCCAGGTACTTTCCGGCATCTCGGAGGCTGAAGTAGTCACCATATTCTTCCCCCTCCTGCGCCGTGCAATGGTTATCGACGCTCGTGGAGACGAAGAATCTCGCTTCATGGTCAAGGTAATGCCCCAGGTGAATTCCATGGAGGAGCGGATCCGGTCCATCGAGAAGCTCCGCCCCCAGCTGGGCAAGGTGCGCAGCATCCTGGGAGTGCCCTGGATGAAGTCGGTGCGCCGCCTGGACGAACATGGGGTCACACGCATGCTGGCTGAGAAATTGGTGAGCGCTGGGGCCAGCTACGCCGAAGCTGAAACACAAGTTCAGGCCGCTGCCGACCAGCTCTGGCGCCTTGAAAAGATGGCTTTTGTACGTATGATCCGCGGCGAGGGCTTCAACACCCTGTGGACCGCGAAACCTTAAGCCGTTTTCGAACCAGACACGAAAGAGGGGTGGCGAGCGCCACCCCTCTTTCTACATTGTGCCAGGCCCATCAGGGATTGAATGTATCATCAAACACCTGGTACCGTAAGGGCGGGACCCCCGGGCCAGGGGCAGGTGTCGGTCCCGGCAGTCCCCCGGCGGGTGGCACGCTGTTGAACAGCGTCCAGATCTTGTCTACAGTGCCTGACCAGTACATCTCGCCCCGGTCGAACCGCTGGTAGGCACCATCTGCCCCCTTCTCCGTTGCAGTGGCCCACCCAAGCCTCTCGCGCACCCTTGCACCTGTACCCTCGCGCCACACCTTCCCAAAGCCCCTTACAGGCTCGTAGCGCCCCTGCGGAGGTGTGAGCCCGCCATTTACCGGCTGCCCCTCCCGCCACGTGTCCTCGAACGGCTGGAACGTGCCGTCGTCGAAGAAGACGTAGACGATGCGCTCCTGGGTGTACGTGGTACGTTCGACGTAGAGCATCGAACCATGCTCGAACGGCTGGAAGGCGGTCTTCACGCTGATTTCCTTGTCGAAGGGTGGGTACGGCAGCGGGCAGCCAAGATCGCGCTGCACGTTGCGGTTATCGGCCCACACTCTGCCGAAGCCTCGTACCGGCACGCGCTGGCAGACTACACCTGGAGTCTCGTAGCGCCAGGAGTAATACTGCGCGCCCACGTTCCCCATCTCCACCTTCCACCCAACCGCGTTGGCCGGCGAGTAGGTCAGGATTCGCCGCTGAAAAGCCTGGAACATTATCAGCCGGTCGCGCCCGGCCACCTTGATGGTCGTCCAGAACGGCTCGGTGACGGGGTAGCCGAACGCGGTCACCCAGTCTAACAGCCTGTCGTTAACGTAGCCATTGCTCACGAACACGGGGCCTTCGGCGTTGAGATAGCTCCAGAACACGTCGGGAATGTTGTGGCCGGTTTCGTTCACGAATCCGGCGGACTTCAGCGCCTCCGCACCGGCGAGTGCGGGGTGGTTGCGCGACACCACGCCATTGCGATCAATGTACTGCGGGGGCAGCACCACACCAGGAGACACAGAGGGCACTCGCCTGTCCGAGCCGGGTAACCCCACGGAGGCGACCCCCTGGAGGGCCGCATAGCTGGGTGAATCGGAACCGGGGTCGCCCGCCACGAGTTGGTCGCTGGCGCCCACCGCCTCAAAGCTGTTGACGCCCTTCTGTATGCGCCCGCTCACCATGTCAACCACAAGCAGCCCGTTGGTAACGTAGTAGGGACTGCCCGCTGGTTGGCCGGGGTCGTTGATCTCCATACGCGCCTTGTCGAAATACTGCACCAGGTGCGTGCCGCCGGGGCTTTCCGCGAAAGGCTCTCTCAATGACTTTCCTGGGCCGGGTCCCCAGGCCCAACTGCGGGCCACCCTGCCCTTCTGCACCGGCAAGTCGGTGCGCTGCCAGACTTGCCGGAAGGCGGCATCGGCAAATCCGTCGGTCTGTGCGTGCGTACCGGCAGCGGGCAGCGCCACACCCGCGAGCAGGGTTACGGCCGCTGCACAAGCTACTAGCCGTTCCAAACTTCTTTGTTTCAGATTCATTCTCCTCATTCCTATAGTTTCCCCTTATCGTCGGGTCTTATAGTGCTGTAATCTTCTATGAATACAACGAGGCACCGGCAGGGCAGGTTGCGGCAACGAGAACCGAGGCGTTGCAACCGCTGTGGGATTGACGAAAGGCCGCTCACGGACCAGCGGCGCAGCTGTGGTCCGCAAGAAGGTGATACAGCATGGAATTGAGCGTGCCAGGCCATAGTTCAGGCAAGGCCACGCGACTAGACCACGACAGTCAACAGAGCATCCGGATCCATCTGGCGCAGGAGCCGCAGTTCTAACGTGGACGGTTCCGGCGTCGTAGGTACGTCACCTTCAGGAAGCACAAGGTCAAAGCCGGTGTTCTCGCGCACCTGCTCCAACGACACACCCGTGTGCAAGCTCGCCAGCCGCATCTCACCGCTGTCGCTGAAGTCCATGACGGCCAGCGGCGTCACGACCAAGTGCGGGCCACCCCGCTGTGCACTGTGTGTTGGGGCATTCCAGCCTGGGTAGCTCACAAAGTCCACCTTGGGGACGAAGACACGCCTTGTGTGTGAGGTGGTGTAGAGAATGGTGCGGGCGGACTGCTGCGCCCAGGGCACGCCCGCCGACCCCGGGCCGCGCAGAGTAGGGTGTGCCGCTTCTCCCACGTATGCCAGGTTGCAGTTGCCATGCCTGTCTACCTGGAGGCCACCCGCAAAAAAGGCGTCGGCATGCCCGCTCATTTGCAGCATCAGCACTTCGGGGAACTGTAGCACCGCTTCCGCCACGAGGTTCGCGTAGTCGCCCGAGGAGGGCACCAGCGGCTCCACAAGCGTGTTCACGCCCCCGCTGGCACCCGCGATGATGGTCAGATTTGGCGCGTGGGTCTGCTGCGCTAACCGGGCGGCAGCCATAGGCAGGAGGCTGTTTGCGCCCATCACCACCAACTCTCCGTCCTCCAGGGCGTGTGCTATCGCGCAGGCCATGATATGCCCCTTCGCGATTTCAGCCTGCTGGTCCGCGCCCGGCAACGGGAAGAAGACCAGCGGGTCCGAGCCTGGCCGCAAGACGGGTTTGTAGTCGTCGCTCATGTGTCTGACTCCCTCATCGCGCCCCAGTCCTGGTTCTGGACCCGGCGCATGTACTCCTCCTGGTCCTCGGGCTGCAAGACGTACTCAGCAAGGTACTGCTCGAATCCTTCCCGCGTCTCGGCGGCCTGCATGTAGAGGCGCAGGTGCACGTCGTCATAATTGTAGTACCTGTGCGACGAAGTGGGGTGGCAGCCAAACGTGACCGGCACGACCGCCGCCACGAGGAAGCCGGGCACGCCGGTCTGGGCGGGGTACCTGAGCGCCTGGTCGTTGTCCACCAGTTGCTCGACCTGCATGATGACCGTCCGGCCCGCCAGCGCGAGCAGGCGGTCCGTAAAAGGGCTTCCCTTGAAGATGCCGTTGCCGAACTCGTCGGCCTGCTGGCAGTGAATGAGCGCCACCGAAGGGCGTATCGCTTCGACCGCAAGGGCTTCGGTTCCGGCAAAAGGGTTGCGCACGACCCTGTAGAACGAGGGCGAGGCGGCGGGCAGGCTCGTGTTGCCAAGCCCCGGCGGCAGTGCCGCGAACGGCTGGCCCGATGCGCCTGCCTGCAACGCCAGCACCATGCTCCCCGAGTCGGCCTCCACCACCTCACGCAACCCCACACTCTCTACCCCGTCGATCCTCTCTTCTACCGCTCGCCGGAACACGGGTGCCAGGCCCATATGCTCGTAACCAATGTAGCCGCACACAACGCGCTCCACAAGCCCCGCCCCTATCAGCAGGTCGGCTGCCATGGACGAGGATGGACCGGCATAAAGCGTCTCGAACCGCTTGCCCTGGCGGATGCACTCTCGCACGAGCGACATAGGGACGTTGTGCATGTGCATGCCGCCCACCCACAGCGACTCGCTGGTATCCGGCACCAGCCGCGCTACAGCCTCTTCTACTGAAGTCACCTTGCTCGTGCGTGCCGGTGTAGGCGTGACTGCTTCCATTTTCAACTCGCTCATACTGGAATGAGCAGGGTACGCGTAGTACCCTGCCTGCGCCGCTTTGTCACGACACGGCCTGGGCTTCCCTGCCTGCCGGTTCCTGCGCTTCGTCGGAGTTCGCAACTGCGACCGCAATGTCGCCATTGTGGACGTCCACCTGCACGGTGTCGCCGTCGCGCACGGTGCCATCGAGCATGGCTACCGCGAGCCTGTCCATCAGCCTGCGCTGGATCGCCCTCTTGAGCGGGCGAGCGCCGTACACGGGGTCAAAGCCTTCATTGCCCAGGAACTCAAGCGCACTCGGAGCAACATCTAACGCGATATGTCGCCCGGCAAGCCTCTGTCGCACCCGGTCGAGTTGTAGGTCTACGATCTCGCGCAGGTGCTCCCGCTTGAGCTGGTGGAAGATAACGATCTCGTCTATGCGGTTGAGCAGTTCCGGCCTGAAGTGCGAGCGTAGCGCCTCGTTCACCCGCCGGCGCATCGTCTCTTCCTCCTCCAGCCCCAGGTCCATGATATGCTGCGAGCCGATATTCGAGGTCATGATAACAATCGTGTTCTTGAAGTCCACCGTGCGCCCCTGGGCATCGGTCAGGCGGCCGTCGTCCAGGATCTGCAACAGGACGTTGAACACGTCGGGGTGGGCCTTCTCTATCTCATCGAACAGCACGACCGAGTAGGGACGCCGCCGCACCGGCTCGCTAAGCTGCCCGCCCTCTTCGTAGCCCACGTACCCCGGAGGCGCGCCAATCAGTCGCGATACGGCGAACTTCTCCATGTACTCGGACATGTCGATACGCACCATGGCGTTCTCGTCGTCGAACAGGTACTCGGCGAGCGCACGTGCAAGCTCAGTCTTGCCCACGCCGGTGGGGCCGAGGAACAGGAACGAACCCAGCGGGCGATTGGGGTCTTGCAGGCCCGCCCTCGCCCTGCGCACCGCGTTCGCCACCGCCGTTATTGCCTCGTCCTGTCCAATCACGCGTAAGTGCAGCCGCTCCTCGATGCGCAGTAGTTTGGCTAGCTCGCCTTCAAGCATGCGCTCAAGCGGCACGCCCGTCCACCGGCTCACGACAGCGGCAATGTCGTCGCTGTCTACTTCCTCTTTCAAGAGCCGCTGGGCGCCGTCTTTACCGTTGTGGGCCTCAAGCTCCTGCAAGCGGGTTTCAAGCTCCCGCAACGTGCCGTACTGGATCTGAGAGGCGCGTGCGTAGTCGGTGCTGCGCTGCGCGCGCTCCAGCTCGGCGTTCGCCTGCTCTATATGCTCCTTGACGGCACGCACTTCGTTGAGCGAGTCGCGCTCGGCCTGCCACCTGGCACGAAGCTGCGACCGCTGCTCCTCCAGGTTGGCAAGCTCTTTGTTGACCCGTTCGAGTCGCTCCTTGCTTGCGGCGTCCTTCTCCTTGCGCAGGGCCTCACGTTCTATCTGTAGCTGCATGAGCCGGCGCTCTACCTCGTCCAGCGCCACCGGCATGCTCTCGGCCTCCATGCGCAGGCGCGCCGCCGCCTCGTCCACGAGGTCTATCGCCTTGTCGGGCAGGAAGCGGTCGGTGATGTAGCGGTTGGAGAGCATTGCGGCAGCCACCAGAGCGCCGTCCGTGATACGCACGCCGTGATGCACCTCGTACCGCTCGCGCAGGCCGCGCAGGATCGAGATGGTCTCCTCGACACTCGGCTCGTCCACCAGCACGGGTTGGAAACGTCGCTCCAGGGCCGCGTCCTTTTCGATGTGCTTGCGGTACTCGTCCAGGGTGGTCGCGCCAATCGCGTGCAGTTCGCCCCTCGCCAGCATCGGCTTGAGCATGTTGGACGCGTCCATCGCGCCCTCTGCCGCACCGGCGCCCACCACCGTGTGCAGCTCGTCGATGAACACGATTATCTCGCCTCGCGCCTCCACAACTTCCTTCAGCACCGCCTTCAGCCGCTCCTCGAATTCTCCCCGGTACTTGGCACCGGCCACCATGGCCCCCAGGTCGAGCGACACGAGCTTGCGGTTCTTCAAACCCTCGGGCACGTCCCCCCGCACGATACGCACGGCCAGCCCCTCGGCAATCGCGGTCTTGCCCACGCCCGGCTCGCCGATTAGAACGGGGTTGTTCTTGGTGCGGCGCAAGAGCACCTGTATCACGCGCCTGATTTCCTCGTCTCGACCAATTACGGGGTCGAGCTTGTTCTGTCGCGCCAGTTCCGTGAGGTCGCGGCCGTACTTTTCGAGGGCCGCGTACTTGGCCTCGGGGTTCTGGTCGGTCACGCGCTGGTTGCCCCGGATCTGGGCGAGTACCGAAAGCGTCTTGTCGTGGGTGACGCCGGCCTCGCGGAGCAACTTACCGGCCGCGCCCTTCTCCGCATCGTCGGACATGGCAAGCAGCAGGTGCTCGGCGCTGACGTACTCGTCTCGCATGGACGCGGCGGCCTTTTCGGCGCGGCGAGCCACATCGCTCAGCGCGCTCGAAACGAACACCTGCACGCCCGACCCCTGCACCTTCGGCAGGCGCGCTAGCTCCTCCTCCACCCTAACGGCCAGCACCGTCGGCTGCACCCCTAGCTTGGTGAGCACACCGGGCACGACACCATCTTTCTGTTGCACCAGGGCGAGCAGCAGGTGCAACGGTTCGATCTGGCTATTGTTGTTTTCCTCGGCTATATGCCGCGCGGTTAGTACCGCCTCTTGTGCCTTTTCTGTAAACTTTTGAAGGTTCATATAATCACCCCCTCCTATACACGCATCTATCTGATATGCCAATGCAATTATAGGAAGTTGAGTGTATCATTGTCAAGTTTATTGCTTACTCTTGCTCAGAACTAGAGCCCTATTACTTCACGTTGCAGACGTATGAGCTGGTTGCAGCCGCTGGTGGCGAGGGCAAGCAGCCTGTCAAGCTCGTCGCGGCTGAACGCTTTGCGCTCTGCGGTCGCCTGGATTTCTACCAGCCATCCGGCGTCGGTCATGACCACGTTGCAGTCGGCGTCGGCCTGGCTGTCCTCCTGGTAGTTCAGGTCGAGCATAGGCACGCCGTTCACAATGCCGACGCTTACGGCCGCCAGCAACTGCTTTAGCACCGGGGCCGACCCAGAAGGGATGGTACCCTGGGCCTGTAGCTTTCGCACCGCAAGGGCCAGCGCCACCACCGCGCCCGTGATTGAAGCTGTGCGCGTCCCTCCGTCCGCCTCGATCACGTCGCAGTCGATGGCTATAGTGCGCTCGCCCAGCGCGTGCGGGTTGACTACGGCACGCAACGACCGGCCAATTAGCCGCTGTATCTCCATAGTCCGCCCCTGGGGCTTGCTCCCCGCCGTCTCGCGGTTGCTGCGGGTGGGCGTGGCGGAGGGCAGCATAGAATACTCGGCAGTCACCCAGCCCTTGCCGCTGCCCGCCATGAACGGGGGCACACGCTCCTCGACGCTGGCGGCGCAAATCACCCGTGTGCGCCCGAACTCGATTAGCACGGAGCCTGCGGGGAATAGTTGAAAGTTAGGGGTAATATGCACGGGACGAAGCTGGTCCGCCGCTCTGCCGTCCAGCCGCTTTGTTGAAGCCATCCAAACGCCTCCTGTTGCCTTAAAAATAAGTCTGCACCCACCACAACGAGCCGGTAAAGCCCACTCGACCGCTCCGCGTAGAGAACTAGGAGCGCGCCGAACTGGGACTCATGTTGCGTACTGAAAAGAAAGCGCTCAGGGCCAGCAGCATCGACAGCGCGAATAGTGCCTGATAGCCCACGAGGTCCGCGAGCAGCCCGCCTAGCACGGGCACGAAAATCACGATGCCGAGCACCGTGTTGAGAAAGCCCACGTACGTGCCGAGCTGGGCCTTTGGGGCGATAGTGAGGAGCATGTTGTTGTTGATGATGCGCGCCGCCCCAAGCGCGAGGCCCGAGACGATGAACACCAGCGCAAAGGCCGAGAACAGCACTTCCGAGGGCAGGACGCCCGCGAATAGTGACAGGACCAGCGCAGTCGCGGGCACCAGCGCCACAGAGCACACGGTAAGCACCATCAGGGTCCGGTTGCCCGCCCGGTCTGACAGCGGGCTCCAGATGAAGTTCGACAGCAAGGAAGACACGGCGACGGAGCCGAGGTAGAGGCCCACGGTCGCGGGTGGCGCGCCGAGGTGCGTCTTGGCGAACACCACGTAGAAGGGGTCCGCCACCGTAGCCAGCGAGATGAGAATGCGTGCCACCATGAACGCCCGGTAGTCACCGTCCTCCTTGAACGCGCTCACGCCCCGCCGCACGAGGTCGCGCACGCTCAAGGGCGGCGCGGTGACGAGCGCGGGAGGCTCGTGCACGGAGGACCATGCCCACACACCGGCGCCAATGCACACCGTTGCTGCGCCGAACAGCAGGGCGAAGTTGTAAGGGAACGTCAGCCCCCAAAACTGCTCGGACAGCACTGCCCCAATTGGCGCGGCGATGGCGAGGGCAAGCAGCCCACCCCAGAAGTTACGCATCCCGAAAAAGCTGCCCCTCCGCCTCGGGGCGATCACCTTCCCCACTACTTCCAACCACGGCAGGCCAGTGAACCCGGCGGAAAATGCGTAGAACGTGTACAGCACGAAGAACACCACGAGCAGGATTTCGGGCCAGGGCGCGAGGAGCACCGTGCACAGGGCAATGACGGCCATCGTGATGGTGCGCATTATGCCCACGCGCGTATAGCGGTGCAACATGTACTTGAGGCCCTGCACGCGGCTCGCCACCAGCATCTGGGGCAGGAACCAGCCCCCGCTGAGTATAGCGGGCAGCAAGCCCACCAGCACATTAGGCGCGCCCAGCCTGTTGATGAACCAGGCAAGCACCAGCGAGGGGGCAATCAGCGAGTCCACCACCGTGAACGCTATGCCGTTCCACACCCCGTAGCGAAAGTTGCGGCTGGCGTGCAGGGCAGCTTCGGGAGACAGTCCTTCCACCCGCTCCAACGCGGACTGCCTGCCGATCTGGCGGATTAGAGGCACGTTCGGTAGATGCGATTCCACCTCCCGGCGCACCCGCCTCAACCTGACAAGCCCCCTCGCCAGCGGGTCGGCAACCTGGCTCTTTGCCGTACCACGCCGAAAGCCTCTTATCCTCAGGGGGCCAGCCCTGCGTGTGCGTCCGCTCGGCCTGGAGCCGGTCTGCATTACTTATCTGCCCTGGTAGGCGAGAGAGACTGCATCTCGCCCCAGTTCCTGCCCGCCTTCACCTCGGCCACCAGCGGTACCCGAAGCTGCCACGCCCCTTCCATGATCTCACACACTACGTCCCCGAGCGCCTGTTTCTCCGATACCGGCGCCTCGAAAAGTAGTTCGTCGTGCACCTGCAAGAGCATCTTGCTGCGCATACCCCGACGCTTCATTTCCACGTACAGGCGGTTCATGGCGATCTTGATGATGTCGGCGGCGGTGCCCTGCACGGGGGCGTTGATGGCCATGCGCTCGCCCGCCTGGCGCACTCCGGCGTTCGGGGAACGTAGCTCCGGCATGTAGCGGCGGCGGCCCAGCAGCGTGGTGACGTACCTCTGCTCGCGTCCCTCCTGCAAGGTGCGGTTCATGAAGCTACGCACCGCCGGGTAGCGCGACCAGTATAGCTCGATGAACTCGGAGGCTTCCTTGGTCGAAAGCCCGGTGTCTCGCGCCAGCCCATAGCTGCCCATGCCGTACAACACTCCGAAGTTCACCGTCTTTGCCAGGCGTCGAGAGTCCGGGTCCACCTGGTCAATGGGGATGCCCATGATCTCGGCGGCTGTCGCCGCGTGGATGTCCTGCCCGGCCTCGAAGGCGTGTATCAGACGCTCCTCCCCGGCCATGTCGGCAAGCAGGCGCAGCTCTATCTGCGAGTAGTCGGCGGCGAGCAGCACCGTCTCCTCGTCACCGAAGAAGCGGTGGCTGCTAGCGTTGTCCGCCACGAACGCCTTGCGCACGTCCCGCCCGATCTCGGTGCGGATGGGGATATTTTGCAGGTTGGGGTTGCTGGAGGAGAGCCTGCCTGTGGCGGCCACCGTCTGGTTGAACGACGTGTGCACCCGCCCCGTGTCGCGCCTGACCAGGAGGGGCAGAGCGTCGATGTAGGTGTTCTTCAGCTTGATAAGCTGCCGGTACTCGATGATGCTGTCCACGATAGGGTGCAGCCCTCGCAACGTGTCGAGCACCTCCCGGTCGGTCGAGTAACCCTTTTGCGTACGCTTGCGGCCGGGCAGTTGTAGCTCCTCGAACAGCACCACGCCCAACTGCTGGGTCGAGTTGATGTTGAACGCGTGCTTGGCCTCGGCGTAGATCTGCTCCTGCAACTCCCCTAGCTTCGCGTGCATGGTGGTGGAAAGCGACTGCAACCACGTTATGTCAATAGCAACGCCGGTAAGCTCCATCTCCGCGAGCACCGGCACTAGGGGCATCTCAACCTCGTCAAACAGCTGCTGCAAACCGTCGGCAACCAGCCTGGGGGCGAACTCATGACGCAGCCGCTCGGTCACGGCTACGTCGGCAGCAGCGTACTTGCCCGCGAGCTCCGCCGGCACAGTATTCATCGTGGTCTGCGTTCTACCCTTACCGATCAACTCGGTTATCGGCACCATCTGCACAAACAACTTGGTGAAAGCAAGGTCTTTGAGGCCAATCGAGTTCTCCCCGACCAGAAAGGCGGAGATCATCGTGTCATGCCCCAGCCCTTCTACGGGTAGCCCAGCCCGCTTCAGCACCTTGATGTCGTACTTGAGGTTGTGGCCGTCCTTGGGCACCGATTCGTCAAGGAAGAGCGGCCCCAGCACCTCACGCACCTGCTCGACGTCCAGTTGTCCTGGTGCGCCTTCCGTAAGACCTGTCTCTCCCTGGACCTGGGTGTGCCCCGTCGGCACGTAGTACGCCTCGCTCACCACCGCATCGGTCGTACCGGGAGTGAGGGCTATACCCACGAGTTCCGCTTCCATGTCGTCGGACGATGTAGCCTCAACGTCCAGCGTGAACCGTCCCGCCTGCCGGAGCCGTTCTACCATGGCCCGCAACGCTTCCAAATCCGAGACGATTGTAACCTTCGGAGGCACCCCCGCAATCTCGCTCTCCATGGCGTCGGTGAACGCAGCCGCACTGGAACGCTTCGACACGTCCAGGCCACTGGAGGGCGTAGGCTCGGGCGCAACGGCAGCGACACCCGGCTCATCAAACATGTTCAATTGCAACGCACCGGAGCGCGCTGCCTCGGGAGCTGCTTGCTCCTCCGGTGCGGGGCCGTCCGGCACCTCCTCAGGGGCGGTACTCGCCATTGTCGCGGCTGCCCCGGCTGCGCCGGCGGCCTGGGATGCCGCCCTGCCGTCCAGCACGGCCTCTACCTGGTTCACCTTGCCGACAAGGCTGCGGAACTCCAGCTCCTGTAGCAGCTTCAACACCCGGTCCTTGTCAAAGCCGTGGCTGCGGCTCTGAGCGAGGTCAAGCTCCACGGGCGCGTCCCTTACGATGGTCGCGAGCACCTTGCTCTGCCGCGCCTGTTCGGCGTGCTCCCGTAGCGACTCCTGTTGCTTCGGCTTAAGCTCGTCAAGGTGCTCGAGTATCCCTTCGAGGCTGCCGTACTGCACCAGCAGGGCCGAGGCCGTCTTTTCGCCGATGCCCGGCACGTTCGGTATGTTGTCGGTCTTGTCGCCCACGAGCGCCTTGTAGTCGGGCACCAACGTGGGCTCAAACCCGTAGCGTTCCAGTACGGCAGGCTTGTCGTAAATGCGGGCGTCCGAGAAGCGCTGCTTGTAACCACCCGGGGCGATCATGCGCACCGACTCGGACACTAACTGGTGCTGGTCGGTGTCCGCGGTAAGGATGTAGGTGTCAATTCCGCGCTCTTCGGCCTGCTTCGAGAGGGTGCCTATGAGGTCGTCGGCCTCGAAACCCGCCAGTTCCACAATCGGAATGCCCAGCGCCTCCACGATCTGGCGCACGCGGTGCATCTGGTCGCGCAGGTCGTCCGGCATGGGCCCTCGCTGGGCCTTGTAGTCGGAAGAGGCCTCGTGCCGGAAGGTGCGACCCTTGTCGAACGTGACCACGATGTAGTCGGGCGCCTGGATGCGAAGGGTGTCGAGCAGCATCTGGGTGAAGCCCAGCACCGCGTTGGTCGGCTCCCCGGTGGAGGTCCTGAGATCGGGCGGCAGGGCGTGGTAGGCGCGGTACACGAGGGCGTGCCCGTCCACCAGCACCAGCTTGTCCCTGGAACCGTCTGCGGCTACGTCCCTTCCGGCCTCGCTCGAAGCCTGTCCATCGTTGTTTCTCGTGGCTGGGGTGTCCAAAA
>DASVQO010000268.1:0-6825 GCA_036389075.1 Chloroflexia bacterium
GCAGCGCCGGGTCGTTGGAGGGCAGGCTGCTATATTCCGGGAAATCGGGCAGCCTGGCATACTCCCGGGAAGGCACGTAGCGGCCCCAATACTCCCCGGGCTGCGACGTTACGGCATTGTTGCTGATCCAGAACACGAAGCCTCCGCCCGAGGCTTCGACACCGGCGGTCAACGGCACGAACCTGCCGGTGAGCGTCCAGTTGCGCACCGTCCAGAATGACATCAGGAGCAGCAGGCTGAGCACGAGAAACACGAAATGTCGTTTGGGAAACCGTCTGTTGCGCCCGTAGAACCAGTACCACAGCAGCGCCGCCACTACCACCAGCAGCGTACCCGGGTGGGTCAGTATGCACAGGGCCGCCACTATCCCCGCCAGTTGCGCCCGAAAGATACGCGACTCCGAGCTGACGAGCAGCACTGCCAGCAGCGTAGCCAGCAGAATCTGCAGGTTCTCCGATAGCAGGAACTGCGGCCAGAACATGCTGAAGGGGTCGAACGCAAACACTGCGCTGGCCCCAAACCCCACTCGCTGTCCCCACAACTGCTTACCCAGTTGGTACACCAGCGGCACGCAGAGCGCCCCCAGCACCGTGTTGAGCAGTCGAGCCGCCACTAGAGACGGCCCCGTGACGAGGTACAACCCCGCCAGCAGGACCGGGTAGCCAGGCATTCGGTTGATAACGGCGGACCCATCGAGCGTAAAGCCACTCCCCGATGCCAGGTTGCTGGCTAGGCCATGAAACTGCAACTCGTCCCCGGTAATCGGTGCTGACAAGGAGCCATCACCCACCAGGATCAACAAGCGCACCAGCCACGCGGCGGTCGTAAGCGCCCACACGAGCAACGTAGGCCACCTGTCGCCAACCCTGATCCGTAAGCTCCCCAACCTCGAAGAAACGATAGAGGTACCTCCTCCGGGTGGCTGGTGGAACACGCGCCCGTAATTGCCCGGTATTGCATTATACAAGGTGCAATTACCTGTAGGCTCGCCAGTTCCCCGCCTCTATGATGCCGGGTACGCTGCGTGTTTGCCAATAAGGAAAGGGCCTCCCGGTAAGAGGAGGCCCGATGAGGGTCGCTGATCGGAGCGGTGCCGGTACTTGCCTCGTCCGACGCCGCGTGACTTGCCACGGGGGCGTATCCCTTGCGCTACTTGTATGCCTTCCTCACACCTGCCTTGATATGACTTACCGTTGACCTGTGCACACCGTACTTCAACGCAATTTCCGTGTGGGTACATCCTTCCGCCAGCAACTTCCTTATCTCAGTGATCTGCTCGGGGCGAAGCTTGCACCCTAAATAAGGATTGTAGCTTGCAAGAGCACGCTTGATTTGTAGCTGCCTGCGCTCACCCATCAAGGGTAAAAGCTCGCGCATGAACTCTAATGCTCGCTTGCCACGCAGGCTCACATGGTACGCAGGCTTCCAGCCCCTCTCAAGACTGCGCTGCTCCCGAACCTCATTGTAGGTGACATTCCACAGCGCCGCGACGCGAGCGACCACATCACGATCGGTCATTGACAGGGTAATGCGTACGCTGTTAGGAGCGGATGGTGGGCCCGGCGAGAACGAGCCTTCGCCTTCGAGCAGGCCCGCCAACCAGTAGAAGTCCCGTTCGCTAATGCGATCTAGAATACTCATTGACCCGGCATTGACCTGATTCTACAACAACAAAAAGCCTCCACATAGGAGGCCCGAATGGGGTGGCCGAAGGGATTCGAACCCTCAACATCTTCATCCACAGTGAAGCGCTCTGCCATTGAACTACGGCCACCACGAGAATTTACAAATTAGAATTCCGGATTTCGAATTTGCCTGGATGCCTACAAAATTCGAAATTCGCAATTCTACTTTCTAAATCGGTAGAGTTGGTAGGGGCCAATCCATGCGAATAAGCCGAGTTTTGTACTGGTGACCATCTCTCTCAGGCCCTCGCGGACCCGGCTACCTCGTCGCCTCGGTAGCTGCTCTCGCCTCCGACCGTCTTGGCGAGCCACCTCTCGCGCCATGCTACGCACGACGCCGCGGTCGATTCGGAGATTGCTGCAGGGAGGATTGCCCTTTTCACTCCACTCCGAAGAGTGGCATCGTCTCTGTTGCTCTCGCCTTCAAAAGAAGGCGCCCATCTGGACTGTCAGGACCCACGACCGGCCCTTCCCACGCTTTCACGTGGCACCCCGCTCTATGCAGCTCGGACTTTCCTCTACACTTGCGTGCAGCGGTCACTGGCACTTCCTGGCCTTGTCCAACTCTGTTATCGTGTTTGGTTTGTTAAGGTAGCCACCGCTCGCGCGGGGTATCTCGCCTGCAATTATACCATATCGTTTCGGCCTTTGCCAGCCCCGGACGGCAAATAGGCTCGGCCATCGGCGCGCCTGGCGGCGAAGATATTGGCTAACACATTCTTCCCCAACTGCCAGACCCATGCGCGAGCTAGCGGTAAGTAGCGTACGCGCTCCGCTAGCAGACTCACCGGTCTGAGAGAGGCTTTGCCAAACACGAGAAGGCTAGGATGTTAATGTATCCTGGCCTTCTCGTGTTTGGCTCTATAGTGGTGGGGCAGGGGCTGGAAGCCCAACGCACCGGCCCCCAATCGGTCCTTCTCCGCGCGTGGCCCGGTATTTCATGGGCGGAAGGTCCTGTTATGCTTCCAGAACTAGCATGGTTTTGGGAGGCTTCCAACCTCGTCTACCCGCAGGGTTACATGGGCCAGGAGCTATCGACATCAGCGTGCTTCCCTTCTATTCTCCCGTAGCGTGGCAGCCCCCCGCGCCGGCCGATACGACGGTAACGCCGTGCCCGACGTGCCCGTTGTACAGCAGGCCGTACTGGTTCCAGGGTACCTCATCAGGGGCGGGTTGGACGTTTCCCTGCTCGTCCGTTGCCCGCGCCATCAGCTGGTAGCTCCCGACTGCCACGTCGCGCCAGTCCAGCGTGAACCTCGTCCACGCGGCGGCCTCAGGCCGCGTCCGGTCCAGCTCCGCCGCGCGCCACGGTGGGTCCCAAACCGCCTGCCACTTGCCTCTCTCAACCTCCTGGCGCACGCAGACCTCAACCCCTACGATGCGTCCCGCCCCGGACCACGCCCGCCCGCTCAACTCTATTACTCCATTCTCCGGCAGCGTCAGCGTCACATCCCAGTCTAATTCGAACGCACTCTTGACGTTCTGGACTGTCACGACCACAGGTACCGGGTAGTCTGGCCCCGTCAGAATTTGCGTAGCTTGGTGAGGGGGCAGCGGTATAGACTTGGTGGAGACTACGAGGCTGCCAAGCCACTTGACGTCGGAATTGCCACCCCACCCGGAGAAGAACGTCCGGCAGGGGTAGCCATGATCGGGCGGCAGGGGCCTCCCGTTCATGCCGTAGACTATCAGGCTATCTTCGGCGTAGGCCTTGCTGGCAGGCACCACATGGCTATACTGTATGTCATCGAGGCCCGTTGCCAGTACGTCGAAGGCAGCCGTCCGGTCGACCCCCGCTTTATCCAGTACGTCCCGCATCCGCACCCCGGTCCAGCTAGCCACCCCTACAGCCCCGAAGCGCCACTCCGACCCGGAGACAGGCAGCCACGTGCCGGTATGCGGGGGCGCGAGCCTGGGGAAAAAGCGGCGGCCGTTGGCCCCACACTCCAGCTCGCGCACGATAGTCACCGAGGGCATGGCAAGGAGATCGGCATAGCTGAACGAGTATGGTTGGCTCAGCGCCGAACCCGACACCTGGAGTTGCCATGTGTCTGGGTCCACAATGGGAGGAGGCTTCCGATTGTGCACGTAAAAGTGCGCGTTGGAGACGAGCTTGTTGGCTGCCGTAAGCCGTCCCCAGTTCATCTCCCGCACGCCCGGGCCCCGGTACGTGAAGAACGTGGCGGGCGTTCGCTTCACAACGTACCGGGTCCTGACCGCGCCACTTCCTCGTGTTGTAGGCATGGTGTGGCTCCTCTAGATTACTCCTAAGCTCGGTCCGCGAATCTTTCGGCTCGGTACAGGCAGCAAACAGCACACAACTGGCGAGGCACTCCTGGCCTGCTGCCGGGTGCTAACCGCCTGCCGAAGCAGCCATGGCGCTACGGCCCTTTAGTAAGAGCGCCATGCCAGGCATCCTGGACACGCCAGCCTTCCGTGGCACTGCGGGTACAACGGAGAGATACTCCCTAGTATACAAGCAGTGTCAATAGCGAAAAGGGGAACCCCGCCGGCGGCGCAGGGCTGTGTTAAAGACGAATGTAGAGGATAAGGATGGCCCTTGTCATTCTGAGCGCAGCGAAGAATCTCGTCCTCCACCGGGATGTTTCCCCTTTCTTATGGGAATATTCGGAGATAGTGGGCACTGGTGACGCAACGCAAGGTGGTGTCTGGGTGCTTAGGGACGAGATTCTTCGCTACGGTCAGAATGACAAGGTCCAACTGATTGCCACTCTTCTACTTTGACACAGTCCTGACCAGCGGCATGGAGACTCTCTTGATCGACAGCGGATATCGGCGGCCGTTTTCAGCGCCTGGCAATACCATGTCTCCAGACGGCAATAAAAAAAGCCCGGCTGCTATAAGTCCAGGCTTCTCCCCTGCGTATGTTATTGGTTCCGGGGCAGGGATTCGAACCCCAACCTACTGATCCAAAGTCAGCTGTCCTACCGTTAGACGACCCCGGAGCGCGAGTGCGACCTTAATTATAGCGCAATCGGCCCTTGCAGTCAAAGCGTCTGTGGAGGGAGCCTGCTAAGTCCCTGGCCCTACTTGTGCCACTAGTACTTTCTGGCGGTTTTCACCCGGTATATGCCCCGAAACTCAACCAATGCCTGTAGAATAGCACCAGCACAACAAGGAGAAAAACTACACATGAGCAATCAAGGACAAGGACAGGTAAACATCAATACCGGGCCGGACAACCCCAATCGCAACCAGAACCAGATGTTGATACTGGGCGGAGTAGTGGTCGCCTTACTGGTAATCGGCCTCATTTTCTTCCTGGCTCGCCCAGGCTCCGGCGGCACCACGGCGGGCACGCCCTCGCCAACCAACCCCGTGGCAGGCGTCACTACCGCGCCCGGCACCGGTACCACGCCCGCAGCCGTCGAGGCCACCCTCCCGCCGAGCAACGGGCAGGCCGGCCCCACCTCGGAATCCACCCCCGCCGAGCTACCCACGGCAGCGCTATCACCTACACCGGGTAACGCCGCGGCGCTCGAACAGCCGGTGCGGGACGCGCTACAGGCAAGCCCCATCGGCACCGGCATTACCGACGTGCGCCAGAACGGCCCCGATATACTTGAGATCGATTTCACCATCCCCCAGTCCTCGTCTCTGCCCGAGGCAGGCGCGGCGGCTAAAGGGGAGGTACGCGCTATCCTGCTGGCCCTCAGCGTATTGCCCATGCCCCTGGGCCGTGTGACCCTGACCGGGTTCTACGACCTGCCCGGACAACCAGGCGCCACGCCGGTAAAGCTTGACTATCTATCGGACGTCATAAAGTCCACCGATTGGACCACCATATCGGACGACCAGCTCTATCAAGTGTCGGACGTACAGGCCATCAAGGACGAGTTCAAATAGGCCCTGTTCAACCACGACAGGATCTTCGAAAATCGTAGCACCTGAGCAACCGGGCCTGCAAGAAATGCAAACGCCAGGAACGACGGGGACCACGCCAGGTAAATACAGGGTTGGAGCGTGCAAAGAGGAGCAGGGTACATATATCGTACCCTGCTCCTCTTTGCACTCAAAACACCACCTTAATCTCTGCGTAACCTCAGCGTCCCTTCGACTGCGCTCAGGGCAGGCTCTCTGCGTCTCTGCGGTGAAAAACAATCCTAATCCTGGCGTCCTGGCGGTTCCGCCCCCTACTCGGCGGTCGCGGTAGACGCCGGGGGCATGGCGCGCCCGGTACGGCGGAGGAAAATGGCGGCGATTATGGCCAGCGGCAGCAGCCACCAGAGGTACACCGCCACCGTAATGGCCAGCGTGCCCAGGTTCGCCAGCAACTGAAGGGAAGCGTTCCAGGACTCCTTCGCGATCCTAACAGGGTCCCACGCCTCCGCCGGGGTGGGGGCGGGTTCTACCACTACCGCCTCCGGGTAGAGGCCGATTGTTATTGTGGACATCTCGGTCCGCTTGCCCAGGAAGTTGAGCCGCCCCTGGATGCGCTCGATCTCCCCCTGGATGCCGCGCAGCTCCCGGTCCAGCGCCATAATGTCGCTGATCTGCTCGGCGCGTCCTACCAGGGCCAGGATGCGCGACTCGGTGGCCTGGAGGTTGCGCAGCTGCGAGTTGAGGTCGGTGTATTCCTCCGTCACATCGCTGGTGGTGACGCTCTCGTTGAGCACCTTCAGCCCCAGCCCGCGCAGCTGTGAGATCGCCCCGTCGAACTGGGCCGCTGGCACCTGCACGGTTATCGTGCCGACCGTGGACTCGCCTTCCTGGCGGCTCTCCGACCCTGTGACATATCCCCCGTGCCCGCCCGCTACGGCCCGTATCTCGTCCATGCTGGCGGCTACGTCTTTCACTCTCAGTTGCAGGGTGGCCGTCCTGATAATCATGCGGTCCCAGCCCTGACCCTCTTGCCCCTCTTGCCCCTCTTGCCCCGCCTTTGCAGCGTCTCCCGGCGCAGTAAGGCCCTCTACCGCAGCCTCCTCGCTTGGCACTTTCATCGTGTATCTAAATCCACTGTCCTGGGGTGCTATAACGGATGCCAACTCCAGCCCCGCGTTCCGGTTGGCTAAACCATAGAAGCCCATCGCCACCACCGCGACCACAAGGAAACCAAAGACCAGAAAGGACGCTACCCGCCCCCCCGGCATTCTTTTCCGAACCCCGCTCGACTTGTTAC
>DASVQO010000269.1:0-17200 GCA_036389075.1 Chloroflexia bacterium
CCTTGGCGCCCCACGATACGCGCACCAATCGCCCGGTGTCCTGCACCGTTTGCAGGTTGGGGCAGTCGGCGCGGTGTACGGTGATGCCCCGGCCCTTGGTGGTGTAGCCGATGATTTCGTCACCCGGCATAGGCTTGCAGCAGCGGCCCAGCGTGGTGAGTATGCCGCCTATGTCGCTTACCGACATTGTGGTGGGCACCGTGGGCAGGGCGGCGCTCGTCGGCACGCTCACAGGTAGCGCGTCCGTGCTCTGTAGCAGCTCCTCCTGGCGGAACTCACCCAGCTTGGACGTGATGTTCTGCGGGGTTATGTCGGTGTTGCCGATGGCCTCAAGGAAGTCTTCCAGGCTGTTGTAGCGGGGGAAGTAGGCCAGCACGTCCATGTGCGAGACGTGCAGCAGCCCCAGGTGCTTGAGCGTCTGGTCCAGTATGCCCCGGCCCTGCATGACGTTCTCGTCGCGCCGCTGCCTGCGGAAGTACTGGCGCACCTTCTGCCGGGCGTTGGCCGTCTTCAGGTAGCGGTCCGACTGCAACCAGTCGCGCGAAGGCCCCACCCGGTTCTTGTCTTTGATGATGCTCACCACCGCGCCGTTCTCAAGGGGAGTATCGAGCGGCACCAGCTTGCCGTTCATCCTGGCCCCGGCGCACTGGTAGCCCAGGTTCGAGTGGATGCGGAAAGCGAAATCTATCGGGGTCGCGCCCCTTGGTAGCTCGAAGATGTCCCCCTGCGGCGTGAATACGTAGATGTGCTCCTGGAAGATGTCGCTCTTAAGCGTGTCAACAAAGTCCTGGGCGCTTCCCCCCTCTTCAGGCACCGACATCAGCCGCCGCAGCCAGGCGATCTTCTCCTCGTACTGCACGTCGCGCTTGCCGCCTTTGCCTTCCTTGTACCGCCAGTGCGCCGCGATACCGAACTCGGCCATTTCGTGCATCTCGTGCGTGCGTATCTGCACTTCGAGCGCCTTGTTGTCGAGGGACCGCACGGCCGTATGCAGCGACTGGTAGGTCGACTCCTTCGGGCGCGCTATATAGTCATCGAACTCGCCCGGCACGGGAGGCCAGAGCGAGTGGATAATGCCCAGGGCGGCGTAGCAGTCCTGCTTGGTGTCCACGATGATGCGCACGGCCAGCAGGTCGTAAATATCCCCGGCGGGCAGGCGCTTGCGCTCCATCTTCTGCCAGAGCGAGTAGACGTGCTTCACCCGCCCCTTGATGTCGGCCTTGATACCTGCTTCTTGCAGGTTCTGGTCGAGGGTTTCAATCACGCGCTTGACGTAGCGGTCGCGGGCCTGCTTGGTTTCCCTGAGCATCTTGACCAGGCTGTTGTATTCCTCCGGGTTGAGGTAGGCGAACGAGAGGTCTTCCAGTTCGCCCTTCATCTGCCACATACCGAGGCGGTTGGCGAGAGGGGCGTATATCTCCAGCGTTTCGGCGGCGATGCGCTGCTGCTTCTCGAGCGCCACGCCCTTGAGGGTGCGCATGTTGTGCAGGCGGTCGGCCAGCTTGATGAGCACCACGCGGGGGTCGTCGAACATGGCGAGGAACATCTTGCGCAGGTTCTCGGCCTGCTGGGCCTCTCGCTGGGCCTTTTCGCCTCGCTCTCCCTTGGGGGCGTTCTCCGCGAGATCCTGGGCGCGGCGCAGCTTGGGTATCGAGCCGAGCTTGGTCACGCCCTCCACCATGTGGGCCACCGTGGGGCCGAACTGCGTGCGTATATCCTCGTTGGTGAAGGGGGTGTCCTCAATCACGTCGTGCAGGAGGGCGGCCTCCAACGTCTCGGTGTCGAGGCGCATCTCGGCAAGTATGACGGCTACGCTCAGCGGGTGGGTGATATAAGGCTCGCCGGTGCCCCGGAACTGCCCGTCGTGGGCAAGCGCCGCGAGGTCGTAAGCCTTCCTCAACGCGGTCAGGTTGGCCTGGGGGTTATAGCCGCTTACTGTGTTGAGCAGGGTGTCTATAGTAGGCACGGCAGCGGCGGCCTTTTCGCGCACCGGGCGGTGGCGGCCGTTTTGCTTGCCGTCGTGCTTCCCGTCCTGTTGCCCCGCGACTAGGTGCAACGGGGCGCGCGAAACCCGCCAACCGCCGTGCCGGCCGTTGGCGCCGTTGGGGTGGGACGTTGCGCTCTCGATGTCGGCAACCCCTTGAGCCGGTATATTGAGGTCCGGCGCGCTCATAACTGCTGTGCCTTTAGGTCCGTATATCTGGTGTGTGAATCGCCGTGGGATTGAGTGTAAAGGGGTAGAAAATGGCACGCCCTGCGTAGAATGCACCGACAGCGTGCCTACTTAACTATACTACCATACCCGCGGAGGGTCAAGGGAAGTGGTTGGGTTCGCGTTTATTACGGCTCCACCAGGAAGCCCGCCTGGGAGAAGTGCTTATCGAAAGTGAAGGCTGTGTTGAGGTCTAGCTTCTGCATAACGCCGAATGAAATGCAATCTGCCAGGGAGTAGTCTTTATTGCTATGTTGCTGGAAGTAGCTCCACCCATCGAGAAGGTAAATCTGCATCTACATGGATGAATTGCAAAGCCGGACCACCATAGAGGAGGTTGTTACCTAGTTCTACTGCTTCAGTATGATAGCCCCGGCTGTTGAGGAAAGTAACCGCTTCAGCCAATATGAAAGAAGTGGTCACTAGTTGTCTTGAGGAAGTCGCCGCACGCTGCCAGTGCCGTATCGCTACGTGGTGGTTCTGATCGCGCTTGAAGGCGAGCGCCAGCAGATAGCTGGTATCGACAAATGCTCTACTCACCCGTGTAGATGTAGCTGTCGTGGTTCACCGAGGCGTCGGTCACTTCAGTATCTATCGGGTCCTTACCAATATCAAAGATACGGTCGTGCGCACCGGCGGCCACAATGATGATCATGCCATCGTGCCTCCGGATCTCTACTTCGTCCAGTCCGTCAAGCATGTCTCTGGGGATAATGATGCCTTGTTCTGTAACTCTCGTTTTCATCTTGCGTCTCCTATGCAACTTCCGAACCATGTTCAGACAGCAACCCTCCAAACGACAGTCGCGCCGACCTCACGGTGTTGTGACCTGGGTAGGCTCCGGGGGGCCCGGACTTGTGTAGCTGAATGGGATGTAAGCCGAGCGTGCCAGTTCGACCAGCTTGTCATCGAAGATTACCACCTGCAACTGTATGTCGAATGTATCGGCCTTGAAGTCCATCTCAAGCTCGTGGTAGGGCATGAATATCTTGAAGAAGTCGTACTGGGTGTGATCGTACTGCGGTGTAGTGTTTTGACGCACAGCTACCTGGTGGTCCGGCGCCTCGTAGGTCCCGTCCAGGCTGACAATCTTCGAACCGTCGGGCCAGGAGAAGTAGACGTTTACCGGCAATTCTACGTCCTTCAGGTTGTCGGCTGTAAACACGACGTTGATCTCCATGCCCTTGACGCCCTCGTCGTTGTACAGGTTATGCTCCAACTTTACCGTCTCGATGTGAGCGCTACGCGCGGTGGGGTCGGTAGTAGTGCTGGCTGCCTCCGTAGCCTGGGCCTGCGCGGTGGCGGTGCTCTGCGCGCTTACTTCCAGCAAGTTGGCGTAAGCCGTGGAAGTGGCGTTTGCGCTGATGATGGCGTCGAGGGCCTCGGACGTACTGGTGGCGTTGGCGCTTGCCTTTGCGCGGTTCCTGGCAACGGCCGTCCTGGTGGCCTTAGTGTTGGCTGCCTGCTTCTCGGCGGTGGCGGTAGATGCGGCCTGTGCCGCCCTCTCCCCGGCCTGTTGCGATGATATGATCGCGAAGGCCACGGCCCCGAATACAGCCAGCACCACCAACAGCAAAACCGGCACCAGCCACGCCATCTTGCGCTTCGGCACGGGCGTGGGTATTGGCCCTGGTACCGGCCCATCGTACGCTCCCCGCCCGCCGGCGTCACCCCCGCCTCCACCGGCACCCTGTGTCTGCGGCCCCGGCACAACGCCCCCGGTGTAGGGGCCGGGTATAACGGCGGGCTGCGGGGCAACTACCTGCTGTTGCGAAATCGCCTGCATGCCGGGCTGTTGTCCCACCGCGACGCCCTGTGACGGCCCTGCGTATGCACTCGCCCCGCGAACGTCCACGGCGGGCGTGCCGTGCATGGGCGTGTTGAGTGCGCCGCCTGCCTGGCTCCTCTGGGAGGCCTCCAGCCTCTGCCGGGCGTCGCCGAGGAGGGCGCTTACGTCCCTGTACTCTGCGTCTATCGCCTGCGCCCTGCCAAGCGCGGTGAGGGCCTCCTGCCAGCGCCCCGCCTCCATGTGGGCGCGGCCCTGGTCGTAAAGCGCCGCCAGTTCTTGCTGCTTGCGTACCTGCTCCAACCCTGTTGTGGCGTGCACGTGGCCGGGGTCGATAGCCAGGATAGCCTGCCAGCTTGCCGTGGCCGCCGCCCAGTCCATGCTCGCCATAGCCGACTGCGCCGCCTGGTAAAGCTCCGTTATGCGCGTCTGCCTCCGGGCCGCCTCCTCTTGCTGCTGCACGTTGAACACGCGCCCGTCGGTGGATCGCATGTAGAGCACCGGCGTGCCCCATTCCAGCCCGTGGTCCTCCGAGAAGAGGGTCAGGCGGGTCTCGGTGAGGGCGGCCTCCACGGGCTGTCCGAGCGCGAGGGCGCTGTAGAAGCCATACGCGAAGGTCTTGGCGGCCTCGTCCGTAATTTCGAACTGCATGGCGATCACGGCGGGGATGCCCTGCTGCACGAGGCTCTGCCCCGTGCCCGCGAAGGCATCAGCGCGGTCGGCCTTGGCCCCTTCGCAGGCGTTGAGGATGGCGAGCGAGAGGGTGCGGTGGTTGTGCAGCAGCCAGCCCAGTTGCTGGCCGCTCACGAACCGTCCCCGCCCCGCCTCGTCCCGCATCACGAGCACGCCTTCCTCGGTCTGCCTGTCGAAGCCGCCGTGCCCGATGAAGTGGAAGATGTGGTACTGCCCCTTCGTCAGTTGCTTGCGCAGGGCCGACAGGGAGGCGTCCTCCATCAGGTGAAGCTCTACGATGCCGTTGCGCTTGAGGTCGGCCAGGGCCTCGTTCAGGTTCTCCCACTCCTGCTGCACGTCCAGTGTAGCGTAGTCGTTGGGCGCGGAAATCATCACCAGCACGCGCAGGGGCAACGTCACCGTCACGGGCCGCACGCGCTCCGGCACGTCCAGGTAGCGCACGATAGCCGTGTCATCGTCCAACGCGAAGAAGCGGTTGAGGGAGGGGTTGTAGAGGTACTCCCAGGGGATGTCGGCCAGTTCGGGCACGTCGGTGAGGCGCAGGCGCACCCGCAGCTTGGAGTTGCGCTGCCAGGCTTCATCGAGGCTGCTGCGCAGTACCGCCCCAACGTCGCCCGTAAACACCGAGTTGTAGAGCTTCTCCCCGAACCTCTTGGCCGCGCCCACCTCCGGGGCGTCGATCCTGCGCGTGCTCCGCTTGCCGGGGGCCGCACTCAACATGAAGTGCTCCACCTCTATCTGCGAGAAAGGGTTGGTGAAGTGGCTGCTGGCCTCCCCGGCGGGTGACTGCACCTGCGCCCTGTAGCCCTCGCCAGATCGCTGGATTACCACGTCAAAGTTGAGATAATTTACTTCCGCCATGATGCCCCGCCTTTTATCCTCCGAAGGAGACGCCTAACGGCAACAAGAGCAGGCTCTTCGTGGGCGAAGCTGCTCTCAAGCTATGCTAACTATAATAGCACTATAAATCGGACAAGGGCCGGATGTCAATACCTTGCGTTCGCCCTGCCACGGGGCTAAACATACCTGGCAAACACGCCAGGTATGTTTAGCCCCGTGGCTGAAGCCATGGACTTACAAGGGCAAAGTCCCATAGGGGACTCTCCTAACTGTACCAGTCTCCGCAGGAGACTTCGCTACTTCCCAGCCCGTGGCTTTAGCCACAGGGCGTCCATGCAGCGCACCTCTATCCCTCGTCACCGCAGCCAGGCGGAATAGTAGCTATAATAGTTGCTTTCACTCCGCAGGAATCGCACCCCGCGTTCGAGCACCACGTCTACACCTCCATCGTACGTGCGTGCGTGGAGCGCGTTGCTCTCATCGACGTAGGCGAACATGCCTGGACCCATAACCACGGACGGCCTGGCGCCGTTGTCGCCCAACCGCGTAAAGCTGAGTACCTCCTTCCGCTCAGGCTCTTTCTTGCCAAGCTCGAACGTAGGCACGCTGTAGAAGGTGCTGGTGAAGACGGTGTTGTAGGCGGTATCGACGCTGTATATGAGGTCCTTTCCCCTGACCATAAAGTTCGAGAAGTTAGGTCTATAGCCCGAGTCCTGTGGCGAGGCGAGGAAGACACGCTCGTAGCTTAGCGGTTGCACTGGTATGTATGTATACGGTACCTGGCTCGGCTCAAATTGGGCTATGGATAGCGAAGTGGTGACGGGCGTTCTCGGAAGGTAGGACCTACCGTAGGAGCTGGAATGTATCACCAGCGCGTTGCCGTCGCCATGCTCGAAAATAGGCACTCCACTGCCACTCTGCCCGTCGCTGGGTAGGTGCGCGATGCCTATTGTCCAGTTCGGCTGCTCGAGATCGATCAATCTTATGTCGGTTGCATACCCCTTGGCGGTCCCGTCCCAGAGGGTGCTGGCAACCAGTAGCTTGTTCTTGAAGTAGCCTTTGTACAGGAAGCTGGCGCTTACGCCCATAGCCTCATCGACGTGCATCCACGTATCGCCAAAGTAGACCACTGCGTCGTTCTCGACCAGTGTGCGGGGCGGGGCATCGCTTTGCAAGTCCACCAGGACCGCCGCCATCCTGCCCCTTTCCTCCTCGATGTGGTCCACCGTAATCACCAGCACGTAGCGTTCGTCGGGGCTGAAGCGCGCGTTCTTGATGCCGCTCGTGGTTGTGTAGACGAGCCGAGGTTGGCTGCCGTCCGGCCCCGCCACGTACAGCCTTACCCGGCCCCTGTCTTCGGCTTCCCGGTCGAGTTGGGCTACCAGCATGTGCTTGCCCGTCGCTCCCAGGTCGGTGACCGCCATGTTGTGCGCGATGCGGAGGGTAGATGTAATGCCGCTACCGTACTCCTCATAGCCCAACTCAAAGCCTTCGGGAAAGCCTTGCACGGGCATTACAGGTATGCTCATCTCAGCGCGTGTCGGAAAGCGTATACCCCAGACACCCGCCTCGCCCTGTACGTAATAGTTGTACCGGGCCGGGTCGAGGGCCAGTTTGTGGAATACAGGTCCGCTACCCTCTCGGAACGAAGCAGCCATCAGTTGGCGGCCCGCTAAGTCGGGGAAGCCCGGGGTCGGCCCAAAAGAGTCGGCCCTGGTGGGCGTGGGGCTGGGCTGCGGTGCCCAGCCTGGTCCCGGGGCATCGTACAGGGTTATACCGGCCTCGCCGCGGCCCCTAATGTCGCTCCACTGGTCGCTACGTTCCAGCCGGACCCAGCGTTCGGCGTCGCGGTAAAACAGGCCGGGGTCGTCGCGCAGCCTCATCGCAAAGGTGCCGCTCAACGCCTCGCTGTAGACCTGGCTCTCGGTTTGCGCCAGCAGGGTTTCGAGGTCTTTGTAGCGCGGCTGAATCGCGCTGGCTTCCCTGGCTGCCCTGAACGCAGCCGCCCACTCGCGAGCCTCGGCGTGCGAGCGGGCCAGGCCGTACTGCTTATCGCGCGCCTCGATCTGCTTGTCAGCCTCTGCGGCGCGGGTGGGAGCGTCCTTGTAGTCCCCGGCGGCCCCAAAGTAGTCCCTGGCGTCTTCCCAACGCTGCTCGATTACGGCCTGCCGCCCAAGCTCGTAGGTATTGCGCACGCTCTCGTCGTACCACCACCGCCACCCCGCCCAGGCAAGCACCGCCAGCAGCAGCAGCACGCCCACTACCACCTCGCGGGCGCGCACCGATCCGGCCCTGGCAGCAGGCTCCGGGTCCAGGTCCTCCATGACCGATAGCTCGTAATCGTACGCGGGTTGCGGCATAGTCTCAGCGCATTATACTACTGTGGGTAACTGTACTTACCTTAACAACGCCTGTGAAGTTCGGTTCCATACAGTTGCGGTTCGCCGAAGTGGTGCCCAGTATGACGCCCTGTGGCTAAAGCCACGGGCTGAGAAGGGGCAAAGTCCCCTGTGGGGACTGAGGAACATGTAATAGTCTCCTTCGGAGACTTCGCTGATTGTCAGCCCGCCACTTATGAAGATTGACTGGATAATGAGGTAATCGTCAGAGGGTGAAAGACGCCCCCGTGGGGGCAGGCACGGGGGCCTGCCCCTACGGGCTATTACCTTGTTAAGTTGTTAAGCTTCATTAGCCACAGGGCATCCGCTCAGGGCTTTCGAAGGGCGTACGCAGCAGCACGGCGTCTCCTATCTGCCTTCCTTTCCCTTGCGCTACTCCGCCTGCTGGTTTGCCCGCCCTAACCCTTTATGCTATATTTGCACTGTCTTCCATTGCCGCGCGTATTTCGCTCGCCCGCATGCGCGAAACCTCCATAAGGTCTCATCGATCATGTCTATAGACTCCAGCCCGACCCCGCCCAACGCGGCCAACGACACACAACGTCCGCAGGCCGAGACCCTCGACGGCTCCGATCCAGGTGGCGCTCAACCTGTCACAACACCGGGTCCGGCAGCTTCCGAAGGGGCCGCCGAAGCCCAGTCCTCGAACGGGCCTAGCACCTTGCCGCTCTCCGTCGTGGACGCGCCCTCCGGCACCAGCACGACCCCCCTGCCCGGCCTCGGCGGCCCTCCCACCCCACTCCTTGAAATGGGCACGCTGCTGGGCGGGCGTTACGAGGTCGTGCTCTTCATGACGAGCCTGGGCAACACCAACATCTACCGCGTGCTCGACCAGCAGGGCTTTCGACGCTGCTGGGCCTGCGGCTCCACCAACTCCGCCCCCGGCGACATGTACTGCGTCGAATGCGGCGCGCAACTCACCGGCCGCTACTACCGCGTCCAGGAGTTTAGCGTCTCCCCGGGCGAAACTCCGGACGACCCTACTCAGACCACCGAAGAACTAAATCCAAATCCGGCCGCAGCTCCGCAGTCCGAAACCTCAGACTCCAATTCCAATCTCACCATCCCGGTGCCCGAAGCGATACTTGCTAACCGGGTGGGGGGCGTGGTGCAGGCGGTCGATGCTATCGCGGCCCCCGAGCTTGGCCGGGTGTACGTCGTGTGGGAGGAAGCTTACGGGCGCACCCTCTCGTCGTGGCTGCCCGACGCGGGCGCCGACATCTTCGCGCAGATACAGGCCGGCCAGTCGGGCCAGCTTTCGATTGACGAACCGAGCGACGAGCAAGCCCTCGCCTGGATGGCCCAGTCGGCCGAAATTCTCGCCAACTTGCACGCCGAAGGCATCCTGGGCTGCAACGTCGAGTTGAACAACCTGCTGGTGCAACTGGGCGACCGCGTGCTCCTGCTCGACCCTTCCGAGTGCCGCCAGGCCGACGGCGTAGATACCTCAGCCTCCCAGGCTTCCGACGTGCGCGCCCTCGCGGGAGAGCTTGAGCGCTGGTATATGTCGGTCCGCAGGGACACCGGGGCGCTCACCGTGGCCGAGGAGCAAGCCGGTGCCGCCTCGGGTAACGGCAAACTGGTGGTGGCGAGCGAAGTCACCGGGCCGCTCTCCAACATGCTCAACCCGGCGGTGGCCCTCGCCAAGGCCCGGGAAGGTTCTTTGCCCACGGCAGCCGCCTTCGCCAAAGTGCTGCGCGAGATCTACGAGGCCAGCAGGCCCTTGCGCAACCTGCAACTCTGGAGCGGCCGCGCCTCCGACGTGGGCCGCGTGCGCCAGATAAACGAGGACAGTGTGCTGACGTTCGAGGCCACGGTGCTGGAGCACGAAGGCGGGCTGCCGGTGGGCCTGTACGTGGTGGCGGATGGCATGGGCGGGCACCAGAGCGGCGAGGTGGCTTCTTCCATCGCGGTGCGCACTATCGTGGCCGTGGTCAACTCCTCCCTCATCGGCCCCATGCTGGCGGGAGACCCGGTGGCCTGCGACCCTATCACGTGCACGAGCCTGCTCCGTCAGGCCGTAATGGAGGCCAACCGCCGCATCTCCGACCTCGCCCGCGAGCGCCATTCCGACCTGGGCACCACCGCGGTGGCGGCTATCATGGTGGGCAACCAGTTGTGCGTGGCCAACGTGGGCGACAGCCGCGCCTACTTCTGGCACGAGGGCCAGGTGACCCCCATCACCAGGGACCACTCCCTGGTGGCCCAGCTCGTGGCGGCCGGGCAGATAAAGCCGGAGGATATTTACACCCACCCGCGCCGTAACGAGATCTACCGCGCCCTGGGCGAGTCGCGCCTGGCAGAGACGGACGTGGACGTTTTCACCCGCCGCCTCCAACCCGGCGACGGCCTACTCGTCTGCTCCGACGGCCTCTGGGACTTCGTGCGCGACCCCGACATCGCGGCCGCCATCAACGCGGGTGCCGAGCCGCAAGCAATTTGCCACGCCCTCATCGACCTGGCGAACCAGGGCGGCGGCGAGGACAACATCAGCGCCATCTTCGTCCGCGTCATCCCCTCGAAACGCGCCAGGGAGTAGTTGCGTACTAACAGGGACGAGCTACTGTCCGGTATGCAACCGGCTGTAGCTGAAAGGGACGTTGTTACGGGGAGTGATGTGTCTCTGCTGGTGGTGAGCTATCCTGATATGCAACAACAAAGCTCGGACTGGATAGCGGGTATCCGCCGGCAGTACCCCGAACTTAGCCATAGCGTGCTCGCACCCCATTTCACGTTCGTCTTCCCGACGTCAGGCGTGAGCGAAAACGTCCTGGTCGCTCACGTCGCCGGGTGCGCGGGCAGGGTCCACCCTATAGCCTTTACGCTCCGAAGCAGCCTCCTGGTGAAGGACGACTCGGGTGATACCTACTACGTTCTCCTGGTGCCCGACGAAGGTTTCAGCGGAGTAGTCAAGCTACATGACAAACTCTATACAGGCCCGCTGGCAGACAGACTGCGCCTGGACATCCCATTCATACCGCACATAACGGTGGGGTATTCAACAGATGCCCAATTCTCTAAGAGCGTGGTCGATGCCCTGAACGCCGGCGAGTTTGAGATTGAAGGCACCATTGCTGCTCTTGACATCGTAAGTAAAGAGGGTACAGCCGCTAGGACCATCCGGCGGCTCAACCTCCAATAGCCTCATCCATTTTAGGTAGGAAACTATGCCCGCACTATCTCTCAAAGCCACCTGGAACCACGATCCACTCCCCGCCCTCGACCAGACCAGCCTCGCCTACGTTCTTGTTGACATAAGTGAAAAACAAGCAGCTGACGGCTCACAAGAAGGCGCAGCTCCTTCGGCAGGCTCAGGACAGGCTCCCGGTCCCCAGTCCTCCTCGCTGAACCTGAGCCTGGTGCTCGACACGTCCGGCTCGATGGGTGGGGCCAAGCTGCAAAACCTCAAGCAGGCGGTCAACTGGCTGGTGGACCACCTGGGCGAGCGTGACACCCTCGCCATCACCCTGTTCGACGACGAGGTCCACCCCCTCACCGGGAGCACCACCCTGCACGACCGCGACGCCCTGCACGCGCAGATAGACGGCATACGCGAGGCGGGAGGCACCGCCATGAGCAAGGGCCTGCTGGTGGGGCTGGACGAGGCGATGAAGGGCCGCAAGGACGGCGTGGTGTCGCGTATCGTCGTGCTCACCGATGGGCAGACCTGGGGCGATGCCGAGCGTTGCGAGCAGCTCGCGCGGCAGGCGGGCGCGGCGGGCATACCCGTCACGGCCCTGGGCATCGGGGCGGAAGAGGACTGGAGCATAGAGTTGCTCGACAGCCTGGCGACCGAGAGCGGCGGCGAGTCGGGCTACATAGCCAAACCCGAGGAGATAGCCGGGGCCTTCGAGGAGACCTTGCGCTCGATGAAAGCCACCACCTACCAGAGCCTCCGCCTCACTTTCAACCCGGCGGGCGGCGTGCAGCCACGGGCCATCTATCGCGTGGCCCCCATTATCTCGCGCCTGTGGCCCGCCCAGCAGGCCCAGCAGGACGGCGATGTCGCGGCCACCCCCCAGACCGGCGGTGCGGCTACCGCCATCACACTCCCCCTGGGCGATTTGCAGCCCGGCGCCGGCCAGACGCTGCTATACGAGCTTGTGCTCCCCGCCCGCAAGCCCGGCCAGTATCGCCTGGCGCACCTGCTCCTCGATTACGAGCAGACGGGCGGCACCACGGGCAAACACGACACTGCCCTCGACCTTGTGGTCACGTTCGCGGGCGGCGCGGCCAAGGGGCCGGGCGACCCCCGCGTGATGAACCACGTAGAGCGCGCCACCACCTTCAAGCTACAGACGCGGGCCTTGCAGGCCAGCCTGCTGGGCGACGTAGCAGGCGCTACCCGCAACCTCCAGGCCGTCGCCACCCGCCTTCTCAACATGGGAGAGACCGAGCTTGCCGAGGAGGCCCAGCGCCAGGCCGTGCGCGTGGAGCAGCAAGGCAGCATGAGCGCCGCCGGCACTAAGAAGCTCGCCTACGACACTCGCAAGCTGTCGGTGAGCGAGACAATGATCCTACGTGACGAATTACGAATTACGAATTACGAATCATGAATTACGAATTACGAATAACGAATAACGAATTACGAATTACGAATAACGAATTACGAATTACGAATTACGAATTACGAATTACGAATCATGAATTATGAATCATGAATCATGAATTATGAATAAAGTGGTCCATCAAGCATGACCTCTTAACAAGTTGTATCATAGGTGCAACAACTCTTATTATTCGTAATTCGTAATTCGTAATTGACTATGAACGGTACAATGCAGAGAGAACCCGCGCTTCCGGCGGACGTTCCGCGTGGCTTCGGCATCGCGCCTCGAACGGTGCTGGTGCCGATGCTCAACCTCGGTATCGCCGGGGATATGCTGCACCTGGCGGCTATCCTGGCTGCCGGGCACAAGTCCGACGTCCCCGCGCCACCCACAGCCGATGATAGCGCAACGCGTCTACCCCTGGTGCCTCGCATCGTGGTGCTGGGCGTGGTGGAGGTACCTGCCGACCAGCCTCTCACGATGGGCATGGATATGGCCCGCTCCTATCGGGCGTTGTTCGATTTCCTCCCTTCCGAGGTGGACGCGGGCGGCAAGCAGGTGCGAGTGGACCGGCTGGTGAAGGTGTCACGCGACGTGCCTACGGCCGTGCGGCAGGCTGTGGAGGAGGAGCATGTCGAACTGGTGCTGGCTCACTGGAAGGGCCACCCTCGCAACCCCAAGCGCCACGTCTACGGCCACATCCTCGATGACCTGCTGAAAGACCCCCCTTGCGACCTGCTCCTCGCCCGGCCCGAGGGCTGGCGCGACTGCGGGCGGGTGCTGCTCCCCGTGCGCGGCGGCCCTTCCGCCGAACAGGCCCTCGACGTGGCCCTCCTGCTTGCCGAGCACGGCGACATGGACGTGGCAGTCATGCACAACGTGCCAGTCTCTCGCGCCAACACCGGCCCCCTGGGCGAAGGACTGCTCAAGAAGGCGAGTACCGGCCCTCTCACAGAGGCCCAGGTTGCCGCCGACGCGATGGAGACAGGCCCCTACATCGACTTCAACGACTACCTTGAGGCCGTCGCGGGCGAGTGGGCCGTGCGGGTGGAGCGCATCGCCACGGTGAGCGAGAACGCCGTCACGGCCGTGCTTGGCGAAGTGCAGTCCGAGGACATCGTGATTATGGGGGTGGGGGCCTTTGAGGAGAGCGGTGGCAAGCGCGGTAGCCCCGGTGCCACCACGCTGCCCACCACGGTGGCCGCAAGCACCAAGGCCCCTATCCTGCTGCTCCGCGCCAGGGAGAGGTTGGACCTCGACAAGTACGCCCGCAAGGCGCGGGGCCGCCAGGTGCGTAACGCCTGGGTGGACATGCCGTTCGAGTACTGGTTTGTCGAGAACACCTACCACGGCGACGAGTTCCGCGACCCGGAGGAGTTCCTCAAGCTGAAGCAGGCTACCGGCCTCACGATCAGCGTCGGCGTGCTCACCTCCAACGACGCCCGCCACCTGCACTCCATGATTACGGGCCTGCATCGCGTGCTGGTGGAGATGCACCCGCTTGCCGACCAGATAGCGGTGGTGGACGCCGGTTCGGGCGACGACACCCTGGAGATAGCCCGCTCGCTCGGCGTGGAGGCGTACAGCGTGCCCGATATACTGCCGGGGGAGGGAAGCCTGCACGGGCGGGGCGAAAGCTGGTGGAAGAGCCTGGCGGTGCTCCGCGGGGATATTATCGTGTGGCTCGACCCGCGCGCTACCCGCTTCCACCCCAGCACCGCCCTCTCCCTGGCCGGGCCGCTCCTGCGCAACGCCAACCTGCAACTGGTCAAGGCGTTCGCCCTCACCCACCACGACACCCACGGCGCGGCCGCCTCCCGGCAGCAGGAGGCCCCCACCGATGGCTTCGACCCGCTGGATGTAAGCTGGGGAGGCTTCGTGGTGCCCAAGCGTGACGGGGCGTGGCCGTTTGCCCGCCGCATCCGCGTGCAGGCCCTCAAGCCCTCCGACCTGGCGGCCCTCACCCCCGCTCAGTTTGCCGCCCTGCCCCCGCGCACCATCTTGCAGGTGCTGGCTCCCTCCCTCGCCGGGGTGGTAGACCCCTTTGGCCGCGACTACGCGGCCCGGCGTGAAGCCATGCTCTCCATACCGGCGTTCACCGGCCCCAACCTGGAACTCGGGGTGCTGCTGTCGGCGGCCTCTCGCTGGGGCAGCCGCTCGGTGGCCCAGGTGGAGCTTCGCCACGCCCAGCCCGCCCCGCCTCCTCAGCCGGGCCTGCGCATCGCCATAGACGTGCTACACGTGCTCGCCCACCGCCTCGAAGACCCGCAACTGTGCGCCACCGCCTCAGAGCTTGCCGCCCGCCTCCAGTCCGAGCTACAAGGCCCCACCGCCGGACCCGGCACCGGCATCGAAGTCCGCGCCCTCAACCCCGTCGAGCGACCCCCCATGTCCACCGTGCTAGGTGCGGATTGATATGGAGCGGCGTAGACGCCGGTGTCACACGCAAATCGGACCGGCCCACCAGGGGTGATCGTCGGTAGCAGAGTACACAATCCAGGTACAGACAAAGGAGTTTTAACTTGAACGCAACGGAAAACAGACCCCTCAGCAATGTTCAGTCCAAAGACGGCACCATCATCACGTTCGATAAGCTGGGTGATGGGCCGCCCGTCATCCTGGTGTGCGGGGGTTCCGTAGACCGGATGTCCAACGCGCCCCTGGCGGACGCCCTGGCCCCGGACTTTACGGTGTACAACTACGACCGTCGCGGCCGGGGTGCCAGCGGCGACACGCCACCGTACGCGGTCGAGCGGGAGATCGAAGATATAGAGGCCCTGGTCAACGAGGCGGGTGGCTCAGCTTTCCTGTACGGCTCCTCCTCCGGCGCGGCCCTCGCGTTGGACGCCGCGGCCAGCGGGCTGCCCATAACAAAGCTGGCCCTGTGGGAGCCGCCCTACATTTTGGAGGGTATGCGCTCCCGCCCACCCGCAAACACGGCGAAGATCTACAACGATTTCATAGCGGAGGGCCGCCGGGATGCCGCCGCAGAGTACTTCATGGTCAACGTGGTAGGTCTTCCCCAGGAGTTTGCCGCCCAGGCGCGCAACGCCCCCTGGTGGCCGGGCCAGCTCGCCCGGGCGCACACGCTGGCCTACGACGCCACCATCATGGGCGATTATTCGCTGCCGTTCGAGCGTGCGGCCTCCGTTACAACGCCGACGGTTGTGCTGGCCGGCGGCGCCAGCTTCGGCTGGATAATCAGCACCGCGCAAAAGCTCGTGGAGACCATGCCGAACGCTCAGTACCGTAACCTGGAAGGCCAGACTCACGACGTATCAGCTCAAGTTATGGCTGCCGCGCTGGTGGAGTTCTTCAGTAGCTAGCACCGAATCTCTACCCGTGGCGACAATATCGCACTTTGGCTGCTGTCGCCACGGGTAGCTGCGTGCCGTTCGCTAGCCGGCACAGACTCTGAAGCGATCACCGAACAATCCTAACCTCTGCGTAACCTCTGCGCTCTCTGCGTCTCTGCGGTGAATAAATAGAAACGCCCTACCGCCGCTATTCTATTTCCGCCGAATCCGGTGTATCATGGTTGCGGCACGGCACCGGGGCCGCGCTTGCGTCCTACGCTCGTTGACATATATGGAGGGCTGATTAGGATGAGGAAAAACACGAGGTTGTGGCTCGTTTTGTTCATGGTCGTGGGCATGGTGCTCGGTTCTGTTGGTGCGGCAAGCGCCCAGACAAACCCGTTCCCCACCACAAAGCAGCCCGGTTCGGGTCGGTTCGACATTTCGGGCTTCTACAAGATCGGCGCGACCAGCGAGAGTCTCGATGAGCCATTCCAGATCAACGCCAATATCAGCGGCGGCGGCTCGTTCTCCGGCCAGAACATGCAGCTTGACATGACGATGGACCTGGAGTCCTCCGGCTTCGGGGGAGGTGAGGCCACTCCTGGCGCTCCCAGTTCCGTCACCATATCGATGGTCCTGGTAGACGGTAAGGTCTACGTCAAGACCGGTCTCCCGGGCGGAGAGGACAAGTGGTACGTGACCGATGCAGGCGCGGAGAGCGCGGGCGGCTTGCTCGGAGGTATGGCAGGTGGCGTGGGCGGCCTGGCCGGCCTGGACCCCAGCTACGCCGATGCCTTTACCGTCACCGAGGAGGGCAAGGAGACGCTCAACGGCGCTCCTACCACCCGGTACCGCATCGACGTGGACTATGACAAGCTGATGGCCGCGCTGGGTTCCACCACAGGCGCAGCTCTCCCCTCGGACGACTCGTCCAAGACGACGTACGTCATGCACATGTGGGTAGGCGACAACGACCAGTACCTGCACAAGATGCACATGGTGCTCGATAGCACCAGCACCCTGTCGGACACCACCCTGAGCATCGTGTACGATCTCACCATGGCGTTCCGCGATTTCGACCAGCCTATCACGATCACCGCCCCGCCCAACGCCGAGGAACTCGACCTCTCCTCCCAGGGCCTCGATCCCGGCGCCATCGCGGGCGGCCTGCTAGGGATGCCCGGCACCGTGGCGACAGGCGTGGAGATGGGTATGCCCCGGATAGGCACCGGGATGGCCGGTATGCCTCGCACCGGCGCACCCCACGCCGGCTTCCCCTTCGAGGCGATGCTGGTGGTGGCCTTCGGGCTGCTCTGCCTGGTCCTGGGCGGCGTGGCACGCCGAGCCTCCGTCCGCACGTAACGAACGGACAAGAGACGGAACCGCCAAGACGCCAAGGACGCCAAGGACCACGCCAAGAT
>DASVQO010000270.1:0-7125 GCA_036389075.1 Chloroflexia bacterium
TCCCCACGCCCAACGTTTCGGACGATGCCTGGCGGCTGCGGGTGGGTGGGGCGGTGGATCAGCACCTGGACTTTACGCTGGCGGACCTGCTTTCGATGCCCCCGCGCGAGCTTCCGGTGACGCTTGAGTGCGCGGGCAACGGCCGCACGGGCTTTTCGCCGCTGCCCCAGGGCGAGCCGTGGGGTGTGGGGGCCGTCGCGACGGCCATCTGGCGCGGGGTACCATTGTCGTTCCTCCTGGAGCGTGCGGGGCTGAGCGCGAGCGCGGTCGAGGTGCTGTTCGAAGGCGGCGACAGGGGCGTGCCATCGTCGGGGCTGGGGGAAGTGCCGTTCGCTCGCTCGCTGCCGTTGGCGAAGGCGCTACATCCTGATACGCTGCTGGCCTACGAGATGAACGGCGCGCCCCTCCCGCGAGAGCATGGCGGGCCTGTGCGCCTGCTGGTGCCCGGCTGGTATGGCATGGCCTCCGTAAAGTGGCTAACGTCCATTACCGCGCTGGAACAGCCCTTTACCGGCTTCTACCAGCGCGACCGCTACGTGCTCGACTACCCGGGCTCGTCGGAAACGCTGCCCGTGCGCGAGATGGCTGCCAGGGCGCTCATCATCAGCCCCGAGCCTGGCGCGGTCGTCCGCGCGGGCAGCCACGTAATCTCCGGCGTGGCCTGGTCCGGGCGCGGTACTGTCGCATCGGTGGAGGTGAGCCTGGAAGGTGGCGGCCCCTGGCGTCAGGCCCGCCTGCTCGACCCGGCAGCGCCTTACACCTGGCGGCGCTGGGAGTTCGAGTGGCAACCCACCAGGCTGGGCCGCCACGTCTTGCGCGCGCGGGCGGCAGACGACCAGGGCGACGTGCAGCCCGACCTTGCCCCCTGGAACCGGCTCGGCTACTGCAACAACTCGGTACAGGGCGTTGTGGTTGAGGTCACAGACTAGATGAGCGACGACGTTTACATCCACCCCACGGCCGACGTATCACCAAAGGCCACACTCGGCCCGGGCACCCGCATATGGCACCAGGCGCAGGTGCGCGAGGGGGCCGTGCTGGGGCGCAACTGCATACTTGGCAAGGGTGCGTACGTGGACTTCGGCGTTCGCATCGGGGACAACGTGAAGGTCCAGAACCGCGCCAGTATCTACCACGGGGTCACACTTGAAGACGGCGTGTTCGTCGGCCCCCATGTAATATTCACCAACGACAAGCTCCCCAGGGCCATCAACCCGGACGGTTCGCTCAAGAGCGATGCGGACTGGGAGGTGGGGCAGGTGCTGGTAAAGGAAGGCGCGTCACTTGGGGCCGGGGCGATTATCGTGGCGGGCGTGACCGTTGGCCGGTTTGCCCTGGTGGGTGCCGGGGCCGTAGTCACGCGGGACGTGCCCGACTACGGCCTCGTCTACGGCAACCCCGCCCGGCTGGTGGGCTACGTCTGTGAGAACGGCCATCGCGCCGAGGAGACGGACGAGCAGCGGGCCGGGGGTACGCTCTGGCGGTGCCCCACCTGTGGCAGGGAAGTTATAGTTCCTGCATAGGACACCGCTTCTGCCCGCCTAGCGTGCTTCGGCCCCGGCAGGCTCCGGCTTGCCGCCGAGGGCGTGGCGCGTGTCTACCAGTACCCTGGCGTGGCGATGGACCATGTCCCAGTCGTAGAAGGAGTGGTCGGTCACGATCATGGTGCAGTCGTTGTCCTTGAGGGCCGCTTCGAGGTCGGTGACACTTGCCATCTCTAATGCTTCGTGGTGGAAGGCGGGCACGTGGGGGTCGTGGTAGCTCACGTGCGCGCCCTTCTCTTGCAACAACAGGATGATGTCCATAGCGGGCGATTCGCGGATGTCCGACACGTCCTTCTTGTAGGCCACGCCCAGCACCAGCACCTTCGAGCCTTTCACCGGCTTGGCCTCGTCATTGAGGGCGTCCTGCACCTTCTGCACCCAGTAGACGGGCATCTCGGTGTTTATCTCCGAGGCAAGCTCGATGAAGCGGGCGTTGTAGTTGAGCGTCTTGAGCTTCCATGAGAGGTACAGGGGGTCGATAGGGATGCAGTGCCCGCCGAGGCCCGGCCCCGGGGTGAACTTCATGAAGCCGAAGGGCTTGGTGGCCGCCGCGTCTATCACCTCCCACACGTCCAGCCCCAGCTTGTCACACATCAGGAGCACCTCGTTCACCAGCCCGATGTTCACCGCCCTGAAGGTGTTTTCCAGCAGCTTCACCATCTCGGCGGCCTCGGTTGAGGAGACCGGCACCAGTTTCTCTATCGCCCCACCGTAGAAGGCCAGTGCGACCTCCAGGCAGGCGCTGGTCACGCCGCCTATCACCTTGGGTGTGGTGCGGGTGGTCCAGTCGGTGCGGCCGGGGTCCACGCGCTCCGGCGAGAAGGCCAGGAAGAAGTCCACGCCCACGGTGAGTCCCGCCTCGCGAAGCCGGGGCAGCACAAGCTCGGTGGTGGTGCCAGGATAGGTGGTGGATTCCAGCACTATCGCCATGCCCGGGTGCAGATACTTCGCCACCTGTTCGTTGGCCGCGAGAATGAACGAGACGTCCGGGTCGCGGGTCTTACGCAGGGGAGTGGGCACGCAGATAGACACCGCGTCGATCTCCCGCAACACGGCGAAATCGGTGGTGGCATCGAGCAGGCCCATGTCCACCAGCGGCTTGATAGCCTCAGACGGTACGTCCTCGATGTACGACTCGCCGGCGTTGAGGGCCTCTACTTTGCGTGTGTCCACGTCGATACCCGTCACGCGGTAGCCCGCCTCCGCGAAGATGACCGCGAGCGGCAACCCGACATAACCCAGGCCAATAATGCCTACGCGCGCCTCACGCTTGCGCAATTTGTCTACCAGAGCAGTGCTTGTGTCAGCCATACTAAGTTCCTTGCGTGTTGCTAACTATTGCAACAGCCACAAATGTCTTGCCGAGTCTTATCACCACAACCTACAAATGATACAACATTGTGCGGAATTACCTCAACAAAGCGCAACAGGGGTCACGACGTTGCCAAGTCGAATGTGAAACGGTCGTGTAGATCGAACGGTTGCTTTCCCGGGACACGGGCGCTACGGGTTAAGCCCTGCATGGCTGCCCTGAGGCTAAAGCCACGGGCTTACAAGCAGCGAAGTCTCCTTCGGAGACTACCCTCACCTTAGAAGCTATCTCAACCATCAATTTGTGGGAAATCGGCACCCCAAGCCCCTTATTGTCATTTCGAACGTAGTGAGAAATCTCGCCCCACACCGGGATGGTTCCCTTTTCTGACGAGACTCTATATCGCAGGAAAGGCGGGACTTGGGTGCTGAAGGACGAGATTTCTCGCTACGCTCGAAATGACATGAAAGGGGCTTGGGTGCTCATGTTTGGCGGTGTTGTTCTTGAGAATGACTTTTGCCAGTGCCCGTGGGGGACTTTGCTCCTTCTCAGCCCGTGGCTTCAGCCACAGGGCCTCCCACAGGCCAATGAAAGCCACAGCCCTTAGTGTGTTGTGATTAGGACTCTTCGCGCTTTTTGGCTCGTAGCTCGTAGCGGCGTGGTTAAAGTAGTAGGACTTTGGGTTAGTGCTATGTGGCTACAAATTGCTAAGCTCGGCGGTACCATCGGGCTACTGTGTGGAAGCGCGTCGTTGGATAGACTGAGGATGTCATATTCCTTACCATCATTAAGCGCCTATTCGGAAAGGACATCCAATGAACCGCAGAGTCTTAGCAAGTCTGCTAGGCCTGGGGGCTTTGGCTCTTGCCGTGCTCCCAGCCAGCACAGGTAACGTAGCCGCCACCTCCAACACCAACGCAGCCACCACCGCTTCCGCCGCCTCCCAGCGCGCGGGGGATTCAGGTGTGAAGGTCGTGGCCGATTCTCCCGTGGTCGATTCCCCCAACGCGGTGGACGCCCGCCCCAACGCTTCCCATTCCGTGCCCGCCGCGCCCTCACTTAGCGGCCCTTCCGCCGTTGGCGACCTCGCGTCGAGCACCTTCGACAGGCTGCCCGCATGGAGCACGCCCCCGGGTTACGAAGGTAGTTGGCGCGTCATGTCGGGCCGCTTGCAACAGACCGGCGATGCCTCCGGCGACGGCAGCCTCTCTGCTGGCACCGCTGCCCTGGCTAACAACGTGGCGGCCCGCGACGGCACCGTGCGCGTGATGGCTTACCCCACCGGCGGCGAGCCGTTCGGCGTGCTCTTCAGGGGCACCGCCTCCGGCCACTACCGCGTGACTCTCTACCCTAATGCTCCCAACAACGGACCCAAAGCCGTGCTGGAGCGGGTGACTACCTCCTCCAAGAGCGGCACCCGCGCCTCGGCAGTGGCCCAGGCATCGGCAAGCGCGTGGGCGGGCTATACCCCTGGACGCTGGCACGACGTGCGAGTGGCGATGCAAGGCTCCCGGGTCGAGCTATTCGTGAACGGCGCAAGCGTGCTCAGCTATACGGATGCCTCGCCCGCCGCCGGTTGGTCCGGCCTGTGGGGCACCGCGGACCAGGGTGTGTCGTTCGACAACTTCGCCCTATCCTCCGCCCCTGACTTCACCGCCGGTGAGGCCCCCGCCTATGAGGCCCCTGCCAGCAACGTCGCCCCCGCCGCGCCCCTCGCCGGTTGGTCCACACCCAGGAACGTAACCAACAGCCCCCTGTACGACCAGACGCCCGCTATGGCCGTGTCGGCCTCCACGGGCGCGGTGACCGTGCTCTGGATGCGCGACGACCCCGACAACGTGACCGCCCCGGCCAGCTACCTCATGGCAGGCAACGGCAGCGCCACCACCGATTTCGTCACTCAGACGGTGAGCACGGCCCTCCCCAGGGCGCTGGGCAACATTCGCGCCGCCCGCGACTCCCAGGGCAAGGTCCACGCCGCCTACTTCGAACTGACGCTCTATTCGTGCGGCCGCTACGCGCAACTGGACGCTAACGGCAACACGGTACTCACCGAGGACGTGCCCGGCACCTGCGGCACCAACCGCAAGAACGTGGCTATCGCGGTCGGCCCCACCGGCACCGTGCATATCCTGTTTGGCTCCAACAACAAGGACGCGTACTACTACCAGCGTTCCGCCGCCGGTGTATGGACCGTGCAGGGTGAGGAAGTAGTCACCGACGCGGTGGCCGACCTCGCGATCGTGGAGTCGACCAAGGGTGTGGTCATGGCCGCGTACAAGGCCCCCAGTCTCGGCGGCTACAGCGACATCGTGACCGCCCGCCGCGACGCCCCTGGCACCTGGGTCAAGGAGAACATATCGTCCCAGTGCTGCAACTCCTGCCCCGATAACTCGCGCACGTACCTGCCCAGCCTGGCCGCGGCCCCCGACGGTGGGCTACGCATCTCGTGGTCCGACGAAAGCTGCGAAGCCCGGGAGGAACTGGCCTACAACGACATTTATTACCGCGAGTGGGTGCCAGGCACCGGGTGGGCTGGCAAGCCGATGGTGCGCATCGTCAAGAACGCCGGGCACTCCTACTACAACGACATCTCGGTGGACAGCTCCGGTACGGCACACGTCATCTGGGCCGACACCACGGGCCGCGAGTACTCCAACTTCTTGCTGATGTACGCCTCCGGTAGCGGCACCACGTTCAGCGCCCCGGTCAGCCCGTGGGACGCCTGGAACGGGGTGAGCTTCGCCAAGGAGCCTTCAATCGAGACTTCGACGGGCTATGCTCACGTGGTCTTCGGCTCCAACCGCGACGACTTCCTCAAGGAGAACTACTACAGCAACCTGGCGATCACGGATGGCCCCGCGCCCACGCCTCAGCCCACCGCCACCCCGGTAGCCTGCCTCTTTACCGACGTTTGCGCTACCGACTACTTCTACGAGGCCGTCAAGGCGCTGAACAAGGCGGGCGTGCTCTCCGGCTATGCGGCGAATCCTCCCTGCGACAAGGGCACCCCCTGCTTCCGGCCCTACGACAACATGACGCGGGCGCAGAGCGTAAAGGTGGTGGCGTTGGGCGGGGGTTGGCGACTGCTCGAACCGCGCACCAATAGCTTCGCTGACGTGGCGGTTGGCTCTACCTTCTACCAGTACGTCGAGACGGCTGCCGCACGCGGCGTGATCTCCGGCTACCCCTGCGGCGGCGCGAACGAGCCTTGTGACGGGGACAAGCGCCCCTACCTGCGGCCCGGCGGCAAGGTCACTCGCGGCCAGTTCACCAAGATGGTGGTGTCCGGCTTCGACATGCAGCTCAACCCCGGCAACACGTCCCACTTCGCTGACGTGCCGGTAGGCTCCACCTTCTTCCAGTACATCGAGACGGCCTACACCGGCGGCCTCATCAGCGGCTACGGCGACGGCAACTTCCGCCCCAACGACAATGTCACCCGAGGCCAGGCCTCCAAGGTGGTCTACATCGCGCGCGGGAACAAGTAGCCTGCGGGATAAGAGACGAAACCGCCAAGACGCCAAGAACGCCAAGTACCACGCCAAGATTAGAGTAGGTGTTCTAAGCAAGAGGACCAGAGTACGACATCATGTACCCTGGTCCTCTTATGCGGCTGAAACCTCTATTAACTTGGCGTGGTACTTGGCGTTCTTGGCGTCTTGGCGGTTTCGTCTTACTTAGCCAGCGCTCGGTTTTGGTTGCCGCATAGTGCGGAGGGCGATGCTGGCGCGGAGGAGGAACCACAGGGCGCGTATCATGTATGGGTTGCGCGCGCCGTACACGCGGCGGGCGAGACGGGTACGCTGGCTCATCATCTTGCCTGCGGGGTGGTTGAGCAGGCGCTTGCGGTAGCCGGAGAAGGACAGGTCCTGCCTCTTGAAGCTTTCCACCAGTTCCTGGGCGACCACCTGGCCGTAGTAGAGGGAGGAGCCAATGCCGTCGCCCCCGAGCGGCTCTATCCCGGCGGCGTCTCCGGTCAGAAGCACGCGCGGCACCGAGAACTGGGCGTCGGGGTCGAACCAGCGGCCCGGGTGGCCCAGGAGGCGGAAGTCGTCCAGGTTGTAATCGCGCTCTTGAAGGTAATCGCGGAACATCTCTTTCAGGGGCGCGTTGGGGCGCTCAGGGATGACGCGGCTGTCATAGGCCCCCCGGTTCATGAAAGGCTCTCCGCCCACCAGGCTGGGGAAGTCCCAGGCGTAGCCTTGCAGGCCGTGCAACACGGGCGTAAAATCGACCACGATCCGCTGGCCCTGGAAATCGGGGTGC
>DASVQO010000271.1:0-6604 GCA_036389075.1 Chloroflexia bacterium
CCTCGGCTATCTTGAAGCCGAAAGCCACCGTCTGCGCTATCACTTCGCTGTCGAATACGAAATCGTCGGAGTTGAGCAGGAACGGGATGGTGGTGAGCAGTTTGCGAGAATAGGCGCGGAAGCCCGTGTGCGCTTCCGACAACTTCGTGCCCAGCGAAAGGTTCTCCACAATGGTGAGAAACCTGTTGGAGACGTACTTCCAGAGGGGCATCCCGCCTTTCAGCGTGGCGGCGCGCCCGCTTAGCAGGCGAGAGCCGAGCACCAGGTCGGCCCGTCCTTCAAGTATGGGCGCGATCATGGCCGGGATACGCGTGGCGTCGTACTGGTTGTCGGGGTGGAGCATTACCACGATATCCGCGCCCTGGTTCAGCGCCTCGATGTAGCAGGTCTTCTGGTTGCCCCCATAGCCTTTGTTCTGCACGTGCACGATCACGTCCAGCCCGAGCTGCCGCGCGATCGTGGCGGTGTCGTCCTGGCTTGCGTCGTCCACAAGGATGGCCTTGTCTACAAGGTCCTTAGGCAGGTCGCCGTGGGTCTTTGCCAGAGTCCGGGCGGCGTTGTAAGCGGGCATGACCACCACTACTCGCGGCTTGCGGGCGCGCCCGTCTGTGCTTCGAGCGCCCTCCATCGACTTGGTCTTCATGTGCCTCCCCGTGTGCCTGGCGTTGCGCGTGCCTTTCAGCCGTGGAATTGTAGCACACCGCAGACGGCCCGCGCAAATGTGCTCTCCGATGCCGCTCAGCCCTGGCAAACGAAGCAGTTGGCGCGCAAGCGGCCGAGTGTTGGGCCTTGTCATTCTGAGTACAAGACCAACAAAGTTAGTTCTAGAAAGGTGTAGTGCCCGTAGGGGCACTTTGTAGGGCTAGCTCGCGGTTTCAACCGCCTGGCTAAATGCCACAAACTTTGTTGGTACAGTACTGAGCGTAGCGAAGAATCTCGTCCTCCACCGGGATGTGGCTCTTTTCTTGTGCCGGAAAGAGGGGGTAGGGCGGTGAGAAAGGGGCAACTTGGGTGGCGAAGGACGAGATTCTTCGCTACGCTCAGAATGACAAGGTCTACTACTTCCCTCTACGTTCCACGTTGCCAAAGCCCTACTTCGCCTGCCGAAGCAGTTGACGCGCAAGCGGCCGAGTGATAGAATCGAGCTAATATGCTGCTTTGCGGGCGGCCGGTAAGCTCCAGTTGCATATGCGCGTCACTATCTCGGCGCGCCCCAACCACCCGTTTGCGCTTTTGGGCCTACATGCAGCCTTCCACCGCCAGCAACGACATCACAATCACCCTGCCCAGGCGGCTAACCGACCGGCCAGCCTCGCTTTGGGCAGAGAGCACCGTATCGTCCGTGCGCGTGCCCCGCTGGCAGACCGCTTCCATCTTCGCCGTCACGTTCGCGGTGCTGGCGCTCTTCGCCCCCAGGATAATGACGTACCTCAACCCCGTCACCGGGGACGAGCCGTTCTACTTGATGACTGCCATCAGCATCTGGAAGGACGGCGACCTGAACGAGTGCAACAACTACCGCCAGACCAACGAAGCCGCCTTCCACCCGGCTTTCTTCGACCCCTGGTACGGCTACCCTGACGACTGGCAGGGCTGGATGCCCACGCCGTACCCCCTGCCCCCGCACCCCGCCAGGTTGGTGCCCGCGAGCCGCATGTGCATCAGCACCAAACCCACCGTGCCTCTGCCCGCCAACGGCACCAGGAGCGAGCTTTATTCCAAGCACGGGCTGGGCCTCAGCCTGCTTATATTGCCCGCCTTCGTGGCCGGGGGGCGCGAGCTTGTCGTCTACTTCCTCGTGGCGTTGGGGGCGCTGCTGGCGGCAAACGTCTACTTGCTGGCCCGCGAGAGCGCGAGACGGGTCTGGCCCGCGCTGCTCACCTGGCTGGCCTTCGCCTTCACCGTGCCACAACTGCCTTACTCATACCTTATCTTCCCTGAACTCCCGGTGGCCTTATTAGTTCTGTACGCTTTCCGCCGCATACGCGTGTGGAACAACAACCTGTTCCAAGTGGCCGCCATAGGCGCTGCCATAGCTTTTCTCCCCTGGCTGCACTACCGCTTCGTCCCGGTAAGCGGGGCCCTCTTCATCTACTTCGTTTACAGCACCATCAAGCGCGTGACACCGCGCCGGCTCGCCGCCTACGCCCTCGTGCTCAACCAGTGCATTATCTCGGCGGGCCTGCTGATGTACTTCTTCTACTACAGGTACAGGCAGGTGTTCCCCAACGCCTCCGACCACGCGGGGAGCAGTGACGTCGCGGGCACCCTCAGGGGCGCGGCAGGGCTGTTCATAGACGTGCAGTGGGGCCTCTTCATCGCCGCGCCGGTCTACATACTGGCAATCGTGGGCGTGGTCCTGATGGGCACCCACAAGCCTCATCGCCGCGACCTTCTCTGGTTGGCGCTGGTATTCGTGCCCTACTTCGGGATCATCGCCAACTACGCGCAGTTCTGGGGCGAGTGGTGCCCTCCCGCGCGATACCTCGCCTCCATCCTGCCTTTGCTGGCGATGCCGTTCGCCTTTTCTCTCGACCGCGTGCGCAACTGGGGGTACTACGCTATCTTCGGCGTGTTGTTCGTGGTGAGCCTGGGCGTGGTCGCGGGGTACCTGTACTCGCCTCAGTGGATGTACCATCACCCCGAGACGTACAGTCTGAACCACGTCATAACCCTCGGCCTCCCCATGTTGCTACGGGAACTGCCGGGCGGCCTGCAAGGCATAATCGACCCCAACGCCCTCAACGCCGCTCTACCCTCTTTCGTGCTGCCCTACTTCTACTACCTGCAAGACCCCGCTTATGGTGACATCACCAACGAACTGGCCTGGTCGAAGAGCATCGTCCCTGCAATCGTCATTGCCGCGATTGTCGCGCTAAGCCTGGGCCTTGCCTGGTGGTCCAACCGTCCCCGCCGCGCCACCTCACCGCCCGTCACCGGAACCGGAGAGCAGGCAGCCACCGTAGCCCCTGCTCCCACAGACGGCCTACCTGCCCGCGCGCCTATCGTGGGCGGCGCGAGCAGCACACAGGTTGCGCTCGATAGCCCGGGCGGCCCTGAGCGCCGCGACGAGGCCCCGCCAACCTACCCGGGTTAGCCGGGCCTCGTCGCGGCGCTCAGATACAGAGGATATAAACAGGCCCACCACCTCGATGGAAGAATGGGCATCAATCAGCACTGTCAGGTGCTGTCTAATCCGCTACTTGTCGGTCTCGAACACCTGCACGCGGTTGTTGAGCCGTTCGAGCACGTACACGGCACCATCAGGTCCGACCGCTATGCCACTTGGGGCCAGGAACTCTCCCGAGCTCTTGCCAATGGAGCCAAAGTAGCTAAGAGTGCCGCTTTCGACGTTCACAACAGCCACCCGATTCCGGTCCGGGTCGCTCATATACACGTGCTTGCCGTCTGGGCTGCTTGCCAGCCTCGAGCCACCCGTGTCGCGACCAACGGGCACCTGCCATTGCCTGGTAGCGGTTGAAGGGAGCGCCTGGGGGTTGTCGGGCGCGCCCTGGGAGGCGGGCTGCAATTTCAGCCGCACCAGGCGATCGTGCAAGTCTATCGTGTAGACGGTGTCGGGCAGCGTTGGATCGGCTAACACATCTATGGGCTGCTCCAGCGCTACACCCCCCTCAACGCCTATATGTCTCACGACTTCGCCCAGCGGAGGGCGCGGTTCCATGCCGTCCAGCTCTTCTATCGACGGGTATACCGCCAGCCGGTTGTGGCCGGTAACCGAAATGTACAGCTTGTGTCCGGCCTTGCCTTCGACCGGGCCTGTGGACAAGCCGTTCGGCCCATACACCTGGAGCTGGTTCGCCGGGTAAGTGCCGATCTGGAGGCCGTCCGGTGTAAACACCTGTACCCTGGTCGTGCTGTCCAGCACGTAGACGTAAGTCTTGCCGTCCGCGCCCACGCCCACAGCCAGGTCCGCAATCTCGCTGAATGTACCGTCGGGCGCTTCTCCCTGTTCGGGCTTGTAAGTCTCAGGTACAGGGGTGCCCCAGGTACTGACTACTTTGCCATCAGGAGCGAACACCACCACGCGCCCGTTGCCGCTGTCGCCCACGTACACGTTGCCTGCCGCGTCCACAGCCAGGCCCCTCGGCTCCTTCAGCCCGGCCCCCACACCCAGCATGGCCCGGGGAGCGCGCATGGTTGCTACAGGGGGGCCAGGCTCCTGCGGGGGTACCACCTGCCCACCCGGGGCGTCCTGTTGTTCCGACCTGAGCCAGGCGCGCTGAGCGGGCACGAGCGCGGTAGGCGGCACTAACCCCGCTTGCCCGCCCGGCGTGTTCCAAAATAGTTCCAGGCGTGCACCACCGCCGGGGGAAGCATAGCGCATCTCTACCTTGTGAGGACCGGCAGTAAGCTGCACTGTGCCGCTCGACATGCCACCAGTACCGTCTATCACGATGCCATCGTCTATAGACAGCACGGCGTGCGCGGGGGAGGATGTCGCGAAGCCATACACGCCGTCGGCATCGACTTTGAGGGTGCCGTACCAGCGCGCCAGGTAGGGGGCACTTCCGAAGAGATCGAAGGTCTCGCGGAAGCCGATGAACGGGTCCACGCGCCACTCCCTCACCTGCTGGCCGTTGAACGGGTCTGGCATCTTGAGCGCCTCGGCCTCCGGCAGAGCGAGCGGGCCAAGTTCCCCGGTAAGGCCACCCCTGGGACCTTTATAGAGGAACCGGGCCTCCACCGGCCGTGTTTCCGCGCCCGCACCCGACCACAATAGGCCAAGGCTGGAGTTCGCATCCGCCAGTTCGCCGCTCAAGATAACCTCGTGCACCCCCTTCGCCAGCACAAGCTCCACCGTCTCTCCCGGTTCAGAGCCGTTGTCACCGACCAATTCTATGCCGTCCACAAAGAGCCTCACGCCTGTGGCGGTGCCATTCGTGGCGAAGGAGTAGCTCCCGTAGTGCGGAGCGACCAGGCCGCCTTCCCAGGTCGCCTGTAGAGGGTAAGTCGCGCCGGCCGGGGGGGTCCAAGGTTCCATTGGCCTCGGGCGTACCGATTGTCGGCCGCCAACTCGCCTCGCTACCACCGACTGCGCGCGCTGGGTGCCCAGCCCCGGCTCTTCTCGCGTTACCGGGCTGCCTCCGGCGGGTCGATACGTGGCCGTCGCCACCTGGAACGTGGCAAGCTGCTCCCGCGTCACCTTGTACGACGTGAAGCGTTCGACGCCATCCTGGCTGCGGATGGCCTCCTCCGTGCCGCCGGGGTAGTAGAGCCTGATGAGCGGCAGATACTCGGCGTTGTTGGAGTAAACGATAAAGGCGAGACCCTTGTCGCTGCCGTCCACCACGGGCAAGCGGTCGGCGGCAGCCAGCAAATCTACCCCTTCTACGTCCTTAGCCAGGAACCGCGTGCTGCCGTGGCCAAAGTAGTAAGGATAGCCCCCTACGCCCAGCTGGTACGCCTTATAGTCCTGCCCCAGGTCCACGCTGTAGCGGGCCTGCGTAGTGGAATCGCAGTAGGGACACGTTGTGAGGTAGTGGCCGAAGTACTCCTGTGTGGAAGTGTAGCCAAAGAAGAGGACGGCAGCCGCCAGCGGTACAGTGGCCCAGCGCCGCGCCATCGCCGGGCTGAGAGGCCACCCGGCGGCGAATATGCGATCGACCAGCGCGGCGGGAATCAGCATCAGCGCGGGCCAGGCGCCCGTGACGCGCTGCAAGTTCGGGGTGTCTACCGTGAGGATCGAGCCGAGCAAGCCGAACCAGAACCAGATCAGGACCAGCCCGAAGCGGGCATCCCAGAGCTTCCAGGTAGCGTACGCTATGCTCAGCATCACTATTGTCGCCCAGAAGGCCGGGAACATGGTGCCGCGATGGTCCGATATTAGGTAGAAGAACACCTGGTCCGCCCTGCGATACAGCACGTCCAGCGTCTCGCGCGCCTGCTCGTAAATCAACCTCGTCCACTCGACAGGGTGTTTCGCGAGCGACTGCACGAGGGAGCCTTCGGCAAGCGCCGGGTCGTAAGGGAGGTTGTACCGCTGGAAAGTCACGGCCTGGTTGGAAGGCGTGAAGATGGAGGTCTCCTGCGCGCGGCTGGTGATTACCAGGAAGTTGCTTTCGGCTGCATAAATGACGTAGGGCATCGCTGTCAGCACCATTGCGGCCCCAAGCAGCGCGAAGCCCAGGGCATAGCGCTTGAAGAAAGCCAGCCGCCAGCGCACCAGGCAGTAGAGGCCCAACACAGCAGCCATGGGTAATATCATCTTACCCGCCGCGTAGAAGTAGAGGCTGAAGCCCCAGGCGAGGCCCGAAAGCAGCCAGTCAGTCCACTTGCGGTCGCGCAGCGCCAGCGCCATGTAATAGAATCCCACCGCCCAAAGCGTGCCGGTGGGGGTGCTCTCCCCCGCGAGGCGGCTGAACTGCAACGCGAGTGGCGACACGGCCAGCAGGCACCCCGCGATTAGCCCCACCCGAGGCCCCCACAGCAGCCTGCCCGTGCGATAGACGTACCACACCGCCACCACGCCGCTGAGCACCGAGAGCATGCGGTCGGCCACCATGTTGTGGTCGCCGAGCAGCCCCAGGAAGAAAGACGTGAGATAGAAGTAGAGATTGGGCACCCCCCACCAGCCCACACCGAA
>DASVQO010000272.1:0-12567 GCA_036389075.1 Chloroflexia bacterium
CGCGCCCTCTCGAACCCTGAGACCGTCGTCCGTGACCACGAACACTGCGTGTCCAGGGTCGGTATCGAACACCCGGTCCAGGAACTGCTCCATATTGAAGGCCGGGGGCTGCGGGTCGGACTTGCGGCCGCGTGGCAGGGCGATTGCTCGGTGGGTTACCACGAACTGCCTGGGAATGGCGTACTTCTTGACGAGGTCCTGGACCAGCTCGACCGTGGCGTCCATTTGGGCCTTGGGGTAGGGGTCCATGCCGTTGTTCAGGTTCTCCATCTCGATGCCAATCGAGAAAGCGTTCACGTCATTACCAAGAGGCGGGATGGCAGCCACCCCGGCATGGAAGGCCACTCTGTTATCCGGCACTAGGCGGTATATCGTGCCGTTTTTGGCGATCAGGTAATGGGCCGAGACGCGCCTCTCGGGGTGGCCGCCGGGTGCAGGGTCGGTGAGAATAGGGAGGCTGTTCGTGCCCGCGGTGGCGTGCATCACTATCGCGCGTACCTTGGCCCCGCCCCGGCTGCTCTGGTTCGGAGAGGGGTGGCTTTCATCTATGTTCAGTGGCATTGTGGGTTCGCTCCTTTACGCTGTATGGAACATTACTCAAGACGGAGCACGACGTGAAGCAGGGACGCTGACTATTAGCTGAGTACAGCATATCGGCTATCCAGTGATGTACATCGTCACAAAAAGTGTCACAATTGGCACCGTGGATTGTTGCTGGCGCCCCGACACCTCTTGAGATGGTGGTACGTAGCTTGCGAGGCGAGATGTTGATACTTGGAAGTCCGACGATTGGAGAGTGTTGATGGATACTGAGAGCGCAGAAAATCAGTTGCCGGTGATCGGCGTGGGTTGCGGCGCGCTGGCGCTGTTCATGGTGTGCGTGCTGACGGCGTTGGCGGTGGGGCTGTGGTGGATGTTGCAGCAAGGTGCTCCTGGCATCGCCTGACGGGCACGCAAGGTACCTCGGGTTTGGTGCCCAGTGGCCCCTCCGCGAGTGCGTAGGAGGACAACCTTTCGCTTCACGGGATTGATTACCCTGATACTCGTTTGATGGATCAATAATCCAATAAGATGCCTGACGGCAAGATTTAATGCGCGAGGCGTTCAGCTACAGAGCTACCTGATTAGCTGAACGCCTCGCGTTTATAGTTCAGAATCCGCCCGCCCGAAAGGTGGTCAATAAATTGTTGTTGCCGGTTGTCTATAGAGATAACACATTATTGGAGTTTAATCTGAATTTAACGAATTCAAGTGAGGAATTGTGGTAAATTATATGTATCCACGACTTCCTGTTGTTCTACAACTTAGTATGCTTAAACCTCTACCTTACACCTTTCAATGTGACTATTGTCGTGGATCCTTCAGTTGAACTGAAAAACTGCGTGCAAAAGAACCTGGTGCGGCAGTGACGGATGGAGATACGGACAGAGCGCTCTATCCGCGCTCCACCGGGCCGTTAGCAGTCTGCGCACGCAGCTACAGGGGAGTTGAGCACACGCGATAGATGAGGGAGATGAGACTCAGATGAACCTGTGCGGGACTTACTGAGAGATGCGCAATTTGCAGACATCAAGTCATAAGGGGGGACCCGGCCGCGACCGCTCCTTGGTTTGGTGACCGCAAGACGAGGTATCGAGCTATTCCTGCATCAATGTAGGTTCGCCTGCACCAATGCTTGAGTTCCAAACCAGTTGTTTGTTGATGACTATTAGAAAGGACATGTATTCGTGAAGAAGTACAGCCGGTGGTTGGCTGCTATGATATTCGCAGCAGTGTTCACCATACTGTCGCCAAACTTCGCTTCAGCATCTACATATACATCGTGGCAGTGCGACAGCAACAGCCCGCCCAAATACGCTTGCGCTCGTATCTACTACACGATTTACTACGATACCTACGCACAGCAGAACATCTACAGGGTAGATGGGAGGGACTTTCAGGGCGCGACCGACGGCGGGGCGCAGAAATGGCGAAATCAGTATTTCAGGGACTACCGCTGGACCGGCAGCCAGTGGTCGGCAGTGACCAATTGCCAGTTCGGGCCAGATGCCTGGCACACCAACTTTAGTCTCGGTACTATCTATGTGTACGCAACAGATTGTGGGATGACCGGGGGAGGCAAATCGACGGCCAATTTCGAGTACTTCGAGGTTACACCCGACTATCCTAATGGGTACTATTGGTACTGGGGCCCGTTCAACTTCTATGTTACCTAGGCGGTTGGACGGATCGAGCAGCTTCACGCACGCGCGGTGAGACTGCTTGATACCCCTGAGAACGACCTATCTCGGCGGACAAGCGCACATGGAGGAGACCAGGACACGCTACGCCGTCACATATCCGTACGATCTGGACAGGAGATTAACGATGAAGCTTACGTCACTATTAGTAATCCCCACCATGGTACTTGCCCTGTTGATCATTGCCGCCGGCCTGCTCGTTGGCAATGCCACGCACGGTGTTGCTGGCACCTCCCTGGACACCCAAGGCCCAGGGCAACCGACAGTGGCAGTGCCTGCGGACAAGGGGCAAACCGAAGACCCGTGGCCGAAATTCTCCATGGTGTTCAGAGAAGAAAACTACCATTGGGAAACCGGCCAGGTCAACACCTTCGACGTTTGGCGGTATACCTACCAGGGTAGGAAGAACTGGCGACTTGAACTGGTAGAAAGTAGCCGCGATCCGAGAGCGGTAGGAAGTTGGACCAGTTACGACGGCATGTCTTACTCCGTTGGCGGTATGGTTGACGGCTCTCCGCTGCCTGTGGAAACTCAGCCGGTTGACCGCGACGTAATGGCAACCTGGTGGCTCGTGCCGGTCAGCCCACAGCGGCTCGGTCTAGATCCGAAGTATCGGCGTGTGGAAAGCAACGACCCGTCAAAAATACACCTTCGACAGGACGTGCAACACCCCTGCTCTGAACTGTCAGGCGAGTGGCAAGCGCGCCTGTGCGCCGACGGACGGCAGAGCTATGACCGGGCTGTCGAGAAGAGCTTGTCAACCGACCACGGCATACCCACCGAGATTATCGAGCGTGTAGAAGACAAGGTTACTTCAAGAATTGCCGTTACGGAGCTTACCCTACAGTAGACCCCACCTTGGACTCCACCTTTGCTGACACATACTCAGGTCTGTAGGAACTTTGGACAAAAGGGGAGCGAGAGAGCTTTGTCTGCTCTCGCTCCCCTTTATGCAGCCTGGTAGCACAACACCTTATGAACGGCTCGCCAAGTGCCCTGCGACAACGGGGTGCGGGGGCACGAAATCTTGTAATATATTCTATTCAACTGGGTGCTTGGAACACCAAAATCCCACTTGACAACTCCCCACCCCCCGGTTATAATGACCTGTCCAGGGTAAATTCCCCATTTATGACAGAACTACAAACGCAAAAGTAACCCCCACCTGTCCCACGGCTGCCCACAACGTCGTGAGCCGACGGGAAGGGTGTTTTGCGTCTTTTGGCTGTCTCCACCCCACCGGGCCCCTGGCGAGGCTGAGCGTTCATGCTGGTTCAGCGCGTTCATGAGTTATAGGAGCAATGTATTTATGACGACAGCTATACGCCCGCAGAGCAGTCCCTCAGGTCCCCCACTCTACACCGACGAACAGTATCTCCAACTGGTAGGTAGGCGCAACTTCGGCAGGATCCCTTCCGTCATGCCGATGCCCAACCTCATCCAGATCCAGATAGATTCGTTCGACTGGTTCAAGACGCAGGGCCTCCAGGAACTGTTCGAGGAAATCTCCCCGATCACCGACTTTACCGGCAAGAACATGGAGCTGCGCTTCCTCGACTTCCATTTTGGCGAGCCGCGCTACTCCGTTTTCGAGTGCCGACAGCGCGATATGACCTACGCCGCTCCCCTGCGCGTCAGGGTGCAGCTACTCATCAAAGAAACAGGCGAAATCAAAGAGTCTGAAATATTCATGGGCGACTTCCCGCTCATGACCGATACCGGCACGTTCGTCATCAACGGTGCCGAGCGCGTCGTCGTCTCCCAGCTCGTGCGCTCCCCCGGCGTGTATTTCACCGCCACCGAGGACGCAAACACCGGCCGCCAGCTCTTCGGGGCCAAGCTCATCCCCAACCGGGGTGCCTGGCTCGAGTTCGAGTCTTCCAACAAGGACGTGATGTCCGTCAAGGTGGACCGCAAGCGCAAGATCCCCGTGACCATCCTGCTGCGCGCCATCGGCTACTCCGACGACGACCAGCTTCTCGAACTGTTCAAGGACGTAAACACCAACCCCGACCACAACTACATCCGGGCCACGATGGACAAGGACGGCATCCACGAGCGCGAGGGTAAGGACGCCCGCGAGGAGGCCGTGATCGAGTTCTATCGCAGGCTGCGCCCCGGCGACCCGCCCACCCGCGACAACGCCGACAGCCTCCTGCAATCGCTCCTGTTCAACCCCCGCCGCTACGACCTGGCCAAGGTGGGCCGCTACAAGCTCAACAAGCGCCTCGGCATCGACGTGTCCCTCGACACCCGCGTGCTGACCAACGAGGACCTGCTCAAGATCGTGGAGCACATGGTGGTGCTCAACAACCGCGAGCTTGACCCCATGAACCACGCCCGCCCCGACGACATCGACCACCTGGGCAACCGCCGCGTGCGCGCCGTGGGCGAGCTAATTCAGCAGCAGTTCCGCGTCGGCCTCCTGCGCATGGAGCGCGTCATCAAGGAGCGCATGTCCATCCAGGACCCCGAGAGCGCATCGCCCGGCGCGCTGATAAACATCCGCCCGGTGGTGGCTGCTATGCGCGAGTTCTTCGGCGGCTCCCAGCTTTCGCAGTTCATGGACCAGACCAACCCGCTCTCTGAGCTGAACCACAAGCGCCGCCTCTCGGCCCTCGGCCCCGGCGGCCTCTCGCGCGACCGCGCGGGCTTCGACGTGCGCGACGTGCACGAGAGCCACTACGGCCGCATCTGCCCGGTGGAGACGCCCGAAGGCCCCAACATCGGCCTCATCGGCTCGCTCGCGACCTACGCCCGCATCAACGAGTTCGGCTTCATCGAGACCCCCTATCGCAAGGTGGTCAACACGGTGAACAACAACGCTGAAGAGCTTGTGGGCCACGTGCTGCGCGAGAACATCGAGGACGCCAAGGGCAAGGTAATCGCTGAGAGCGGCACGCCAATCGATGCGGCCCTCGCCAAGCGCATAGCCGCCACGGAGCTTGCCCGCGTGCGAGTGCGCCCCCGCCTCACCGAGGAAATCGAGTACCTGTCCGCCGACGTGGAGGACAACTTCGTAATCGCGCAGGCCAACTCCCCCGTGGACGAGACCAACCACTTCACGGCTCGCTCGGTGGCCGTCCGCCACCACCAGCAGTTCCTCCAGGAACCGCCCGAGCGCGTGGACTACATGGACGTGTCGCCCAAGCAGGTAGTGTCTGTGGCTACGGCCCTGATACCCTTCCTTGAGCACGACGACGCCAACCGCGCCCTCATGGGCGCGAACATGCAGCGCCAGGCCGTGCCCCTGCTCATGCCCCGCTCGCCCATCGTGGGCACCGGCATCGAGTGGCAGGCCGCCCGCGACTCTGGCCAGGTGGTGCTCGCCAAGCAGGACGGTGTGGTCACCCGCGCCGATGCCTCCCTCATCGTCATACGCGACGACGAGGGGGTCGAGCACGAGTACAACCTGTCCAAGTTCGTGCGCTCCAACCAGGACACCTGCATCAACCAGAGGCCGCTCATCCATTCGGGCGACCGCCTCCGCGCAGGCCACGTAATTGCCGACTCCTCGTCCACCGAGACGGGCGAGCTTGCGCTGGGCCAGAACATCCTGGTGGCCTTCATGAGCTTCGAGGGCGGCAACTTCGAGGACGCTATCCTCCTGTCGCAGCGCCTGGTGCGCGACGACGTCTTTACCTCCATACATATAGAGAAGTACGAGGTAGAGGCCCGCGAGACCAAGCTAGGCCCCGAAGAAATCACCCGCGACATCCCGAACGTCGGCGAGGACTCGCTGAAGAACCTCGACGAGCACGGCATCATATATATAGGTGCCGAGGTGACCGCCAACGACATCCTTGTGGGCAAGATCACCCCCAAGGGCGAGACGGAACTAACCCCGGAGGAGCGCCTGCTGAGGGCCATCTTCGGTGAGAAGGCCCGCGAGGTGAAAGACACCTCCCTGCGCGTGCCCCACGGCGTGCGCGGCAAGGTGATCGACGTCAAGCAGTTCTCCCGCGCCAACAACGACGAGCTACCGGCGGGCGTAAGCCAGATGGTGCGCGTCTCTATCGCCCAGAAGCGTAAAATCTCCGTGGGCGACAAGATGGCCGGGCGGCACGGCAACAAGGGCGTTATCTCCCGCATCCTCCCGATGGAGGACATGCCCTTCCTGCCCGACGGCACCCCGGTGGACATCATCCTGAACCCACTCGGCGTGCCCCACCGTATGAACATCGGCCAGATACTTGAGACCCACCTGGGCTGGGCCGCCGACAAACTCGGCTACAAGGTCGCCACGCCCGTGTTCGACGGCGCGAGCGAGGAGAGCATCCACGACGAGCTTGAGCGGGCGGGCCTGCCACGCGACGGCAAGGTGGACCTGTACGACGGCCGCACCGGCGACAAGTTCGACAACCCCGTCACGGTAGGCCAGATCTACATGCTCAAGCTGGCCCACCTCGTGGAGGACAAGATTCACGCCCGGTCCACCGGCCCCTACAGCCTCGTTACGCAGCAGCCGCTGGGTGGCAAGGCGCAGTTCGGCGGCCAGCGGTTCGGCGAGATGGAAGTGTGGGCGCTCGAAGCATACGGGGCGGCGCACACCCTGCAAGAGATGCTCACCGTCAAGTCCGACGACGTCATGGGCCGCGTAAAGACCTATGAGGCCATCGTCAAGGGCGAGAGCATCATGGAAGTGGGCGTGCCCGAGTCGTTCAAGGTGCTCGTGAAGGAGCTACAGTCGCTCGGCCTCGACGTGGAAGTATTCACCGAGGACGACGTGCTGGTAGCCCTCAGCGAGGACGCCGGGGCCGACACCATGTCCGAACTGGAAGGCATCAACCTGAGCGGCTTCGAAGCCGACGAGCGAGACAGACTGTAGGAGAATTCTTAATTCTTAATTCTTAATTCTTAATTGCTGCTCGGAACGCTCTTCAATTAAGAATTAAGAATTAAGAATTAAGAATTCCAGCGCCGCTGGAGGAACAATGTTAGAGGTAAACAATTTCAGTGCAATACGGATTAGCCTGGCCTCGCCGGAGAAGATCAAGGACTGGTCGCACGGTGAGGTGACGAAGCCGGAAACGATCAACTACCGCACGCTGAAGCCGGAGCGCGACGGCCTCTTCTGCGAGCGTATCTTCGGTCCCCAGAAGGACTGGGAATGCTATTGCGGCAAGTACAAGAGGGTACGATATAAGGGCACCATCTGCGACAAGTGCGGCGTGGAAGTGACCCGCTCCCGCGTGCGCCGCGAGCGCATGGGGCACATCGAGCTAGCCTCCCCCGTGTCGCACATCTGGTACGTCAAGGGCACACCTTCTCGCCTCGGCCTGCTGCTCGACATCTCGCCGCGCAACCTGGAGCGGGTGCTCTACTTCGCTACCTATATAGTGACCAACGTTGACGAGGAAGAGCGCCAGCGACAACTTGAGCGCGTGCAGACCGAGGGCGAGCGCCGCATCCAGGAAGTCACCGAGCGCACCGCTTCGCGCATCAGCGAGTTGCAGGAAGGCTTGCAGGACGAGATCGCCGAGATCCAGGCCAGCGACCGCGATGCCCGCACCGAGCTTGACGCCGGGCTGAAGGCTTCCAAGAAGGAACTCGACTCCCAGCGACGCGCCATCGAGCGCCAGCTGAAGAAGCAGATGGGCAACGAGGCCATCGAGGATATCTACTTGGCAGGGGCCACTCGCCCCGTCATCCAGGCGGGCCAGACCATCACCGAGGGCACGCTGGAGCGGCTCAAGGACATAGCCGAGGAGTACCTGTTCGACGTGCAGGAGGACCTGCGCCGCCAGTCTCAGCACTCGCAGGACCTCACCGGCGCTACCCGCGACCAGCGTTCCTACGTGGCGTTGCAGGAGAGCGAGCAAATCCAGGTCCGCGCCAACCGCGAGGTTGAGGACCTGCGCCGCCAGATGGAAGAGCGCCTCGATCAGCTAGAGTCTATCCAGGTCTACCAGTTGCTTTCGGAGCAGTCCTACCGCGAAATGTCGGAGGCTTTCCCCGGCGTGTTCCGCGCGGGAATGGGTGCCGAGGCGGTGCTGGAGATCGTTGACAAGCTGAACCTGGACAACATGGCGAACGAAATGCGCCACGAAATCCAGACTGTGGGCGGCCAGCGCCGCAAGAAGGCCACCAAGCGCCTCCGCGTGATTGAGGCCTTCCGCAAGTCGGGCAACCACCCCTCCTGGATGATGTTCAAGCTGCTGCCGGTCATCCCTCCTGAGCTTCGCCCAATGGTGCAGCTCGACGGCGGCCGCTTCGCCACGTCCGACCTGAACGACCTGTACCGGCGCGTAATCAACCGCAACAACCGCCTCAAGAGGCTGTTGGAGCTTGGCGCGCCTGAGATCATCATCCGCAACGAGAAGCGCATGCTTCAAGAAGCGGTGGACGCCCTCATCGACAACGGCCGCCGTGGCCGCGTGGTGTCCGGCTCCGGCAAGCACCGCCTGAAGTCCCTCAGCGACATGCTCAAGGGCAAGCAGGGCCGCTTCCGCCAGAACCTGCTCGGCAAGCGCGTGGACTACTCGGGCCGTTCGGTCATCGTGGTAGGCCCGGAGCTAAAGCTGCACCAGTGCGGCCTGCCCAAGAAGATGGCCCTCGAATTGTTCAAGCCGTTCGTGATGCGCCGCCTGGTGGCCCAGGGCCACGCCCACAACATCAAGAGCGCCAAGCGCATAGTCGAGCGCGTGCGCCCCGAAGTGTGGGACGTGCTCGAAGAGGTCATCAAAGACTACCTGGTGCTGCTCAACCGCGCCCCGTCCCTGCACCGCCTCTCGATACAGGCGTTCGAGGCAGTGCTCATCGAAGGCTCGGCCATCCAGCTTCACCCGATGGTCTGCTCGGCCTTCAACGCAGACTTCGACGGCGACCAGATGGCGGTGCACGTACCCCTGTCCTCCGCCGCCCAGCGCGAGGCGAGGGAGCGCATGCTCTCCATCTACAACATGCTCTCGCCCGCGAATGGCGACCCCATCGTGTCGCCCTCGCAGGACATCGTGCTCGGCTGCTACTACATGACCGTTATGCGCCCCGGCACCGAGGGTGAAGGCAAGATATTTGCCTCCCCCGAAGAGGCCGAGCTTGCGTACAACAGCGGCATCATCAACCTGCAAGCGCCCATCATCGTGCGCATGCCCGGCCTGAACGGCAAGTCCGAGCTCGTGGAGACCACGGTCGGGCGCGTGATGTTCAACACCGTGGTGGCCCGCTTCAACGAGGAGCTATCCCCCGAGGAGCGCATCCCCTATCGCAACATGGCGATGGACAAGGGTGCCCTGCGCGGCCTCATGGCCGAGGTGCACCTCAAGATGGGCTCGCGCCGCACCGCCGAGGTGGCCGACGTGTTCAAGCGGCTGGGCTTCCAGTTCGCCACCAAGTCGGGCATGTCCGTGGCCGTGGCCGACATCGAAATCCCGCGCACCAAGCCGGAACGCCTCACCAAGGCCGACGCCGACGTGGACACGGTCGAGAAGAGCTACCGCCGGGGCATCATCACCGAGCAGGAACGCTACGAGGAGGTCATCCGCATCTGGAACGAGACCACCGACGAGCTTACCGCCGAGCTTGAGAAGGTCATGGACCCCTACGGCCTCATCTACACGCTGGCTAACTCCGGCGCGACCAAGGCCAAGTTCAAGCAGATACGCCAGTTGGCCGCCATGCGCGGTCTCATGGCCGACCCCTCGGGCCGCATCATCGAGATGCCTATCCGCTCGAACTTCCGCGAAGGTCTCACCGTGCTGGAATACTTCGTATCGACGCACGGTGGCCGCAAGGGCCTCGCCGACACCGCGCTCCGCACCGCCGACGCCGGGTACCTCACCCGCCGCCTCGTGGACGTGGCACAGGACGTGATCGTGACCACCGAGGACTGCGGAAGCACCTCCGGTGTGTGGATCGCGTGGCCGGGCCGCGACGTTGCCGACAACCTGGCGCAGCGCGTAATCGGCCGCTACGCCGCGCACCCCGTCACCCACGCCATAACCGGCGAAATCCTGGTTGACGCCAACGAGGAGCTAACCGAGGACGCGCTCAACGAGTTCATGCGAAGCGTCGAAGAGTCCGTCCAACCGCTGCGCGAGAGGCTAGCGAAGGAAGGCCGGCGAGGCGACGAGCTGGACAAGATCACGGGCGCTGAGAAGGCCAAGTTCGGCATCATGACCCGCTCCGCGCTCATGTGCGACGTGAGCCACGGTGTCTGCCAGAAGTGCTACGGCCGCGCCCTGCACAACAGCAGGGTGGTGGACCTAGGCGAAGCGGTGGGTATCATCGCGGCCCAGTCCATCGGCGAGCCTGGTACGCAGCTAACCCTGCGCACCTTCCACACCGGCGGCGTGGCCTCTACCGAAGACATCACGCAGGGTCTACCCCGCGTGGAGGAGCTTTTCGAGGCGCGCGTGCCCAAGGGCCAGGCAATCCTTGCCGAGATCGACGGTGTGGTGAACATCGTCCGCGAAGAGACCGGCGAGACGAGGATACGCCTCACCCACAGCGAAATCTTCGACGACGAGTACCCCCTGCCTCGCCACCACGAACTGCTCGTGGACGAGGGCGCCGAGGTGCTGGAGGGCATGCCGCTCTTCCGCTCCAACGCGAAGGGCGAAGAGGACGAGGTCACCGTGGCCCGCACCTCCGGCATCGTGGTGCTGGAGAAGGGCAAGAAGCGGCTCATCGTGCGCGGCGAGGACCGCGAGCTGCGGGAGTACTCGGTACCCCACAGCGCGCAGTTCGAGGTCCGCGAGGGCGACCGCGTATCGGCGGGCCAGCCCCTCACACGCGGCGCGCAGAACCCACAGGAAATCCTGCACATTCTCGGTCGCGAGGCGGTGCAGCGCTACCTAGTGGACGAAGTGCAGCGCGTGTACCGCTCGCAGGGTGTGAACGTCAACGACAAGCACATCGAGATCATCGTGCGCCAGATGCTGCGCAAGGTGCGTATCGATAGCCCAGGCGACACCGAGATGCTGCCCGGCGAGATGGTAGAGAGGTTCAACTTCGCCAACATCAACGCTCGCGCGATAGCCGCGGGCGGCGAGGCGGCCACGGCCACACCCGTGCTGCTTGGCATCACCAAGGCGTCCCTCTCCACCGACTCGTTCCTCTCGGCTGCCTCCTTCCAGGAGACGACCAGGGTGCTCACCGAAGCCGCCATCAACGGCCAGGTGGACCGCCTGCGCGGCCTCAAGGAGAACGTGATCATCGGTAAGCTGATCCCCGCCGGCTCGGGCGCTCGCTACGGGGCCGACGGTGGCGACCTGCGCATCATCTCGACCACGGGCATGACCGGCTTAGGCTCCGCCAACATCGACGACTACATCGCCCACTCAGAGGGCGCGGGCAGCTTCGAGGGCGAGTACCCCGGCGAGTTCGGCGATGCGGGCGTTGACGACTACCTGAACAACCTGCCCGGCTTCGCGCCGGACGGCGATGGGATGACCTCGGAAGAGGCCACCCGCGCCCTGCTCGAACCGGAAGCCTACCTGGAGTCGATTGAGCCTACCGAAGACGACGGCGAGGATGGCATCAGCGATGTGCCCCTCTCCGCCGACGGCGCGACCGAGGATGCGGCAGAAGACGATACGACAGGCGACAATGGCGATAATACCGACGCCGGGGACAACCTCGGCTAGGCCCGCCGCGCTGTAAAGAGCACGAAAGAGGAGGGCCCCTTTAGCGGAGACCCTCCTCTTTTAGCGTCAGGAACGAAAAGCCGCAGTCGCGCCCTCTACTTAATGTCAGTAAGATCGCTCCTGACGATCCACTGGAAGAAGAGCGCGAGCACGACCACGATTACCAACTGGATTACACCTATCACGGCAAGCATGGCCGCGCCGGGCGAGCCCCCGGGAGTGTCCGACATCGACACCAGCCAAGTGACGATGCAGTCAATGGCGAGCACGACACTATAGATTAGCGGGGCCTTGCTGTTGAACATGACAGGCAAGAACTCCCGGCGCAACCACCAGATGAGGCCGCCTATCTCAACGGCAAGCAGTACAAACAACGTAAGCCAGGCAATCATCTCGATACCAACCTCGAATGTGTAGTTTCAATTCATAATACATCTGATTGCATACGTAAGGTTCAAGGAACAGCGTTCTAGAGAAAAGAAGACTTAGCTGTAGAACACCAGCACCAAAGCCCCACCTTGTCATTTCGAGCGCAGTGAGAAATCTCGTCCTTCGCCGGGATGTTCCACTTTTCTCCCGCGATGCCGTTGCTACAGGAAAGGGGTTGTTTGGGTGCCATAGGACGAGATTTCTCGCTTCGCTCGAAATGACAATGTGGGGCTTGGGTGCTCGTGTCCATACTACTGTCATTCTTGAGTTAGCTTCTACCAAAATGTCACAGATCACAAAGGAGACACGCA
>DASVQO010000273.1:0-4676 GCA_036389075.1 Chloroflexia bacterium
CGGGGACATACCTTTCGCCCCCAGCGCCGACGTGACGCAGTTCTACAACGCCGTGGAGTCGGTGCCCGACAACCGGCCCGTGCTGGTGGTGTACGACTGGGACGCTACGCGCTCCGCCGAGATGTCGGTGCTGTCGCAGGCGGTGATGCGCCACCTCATGTCGCGCCACGTGCCGTTCGTGACTATCAGCACCGCCCCGCAAGGCCCCGGCTTCGCGCAACAGGTGGTGCGAGCGGCGCTTGCGGACCCCGTGTCCAACTACGGCTATACCTACGGCACCGACTACCTCATCCTGGGTTACATCCCCGGCAACGAGGCCGCCCTGCGCTCGGCGGTGGACGACTTCACGGCGGTGCTGCCCCTCGACTACCAGCAGATAGAGCGGCTCGATACGTACCCCATCTTGCGGCAGGGCAACATCAAAGGCGCGCGCGACTTCGCTCTGGTGATAGACCTGGCCTCGGACGAAGCGGAGCTGCGCAACTGGATCGAGCAGGTGGGGGCGCGCACCGGGGTGCCTATCATAGCCGCCGTGCCGCAGAGCCTCGACCCCATCGCCCGCAGCTACAACCGCGTACGGGGCACGGGGTTGCAGGCGGTGGTGAGCGGCACCAACGGCGCGCTCCAGTACAACCGCCAGCTACTACAGGCGGGCCGCAACACCGGCCAGATGAACATCGACGCGCTCACCGACCGCCTGAACGCCCAGTCGGTAGCTCAACTGCTGGTGGCCCTGGTGATAGTGGCCGCCTTCATCAGCATGGCAACGAGGCGAATCTTCAGGAGGTAGCGTTAGTGGTCAGTGGCTAGTGGTTAGTGGTTAGAAAAGATCCACTAGCCACTAACCACTAGCCACTAGCCACTAACAGATGGACCTAAACCTTATAGGCTCAATAGTGGCCGGGCTGCTGACCCTGATGGTGTTCAGCTACTTGATAGGGGCCAATCCGCTGTGGCGGGTGGCGCAGAGCCTGCTGGCGGGGGTGTCGGTGGGCTACGTCACGCTGGTGATACTGACGCAGGTGGTGGTGCCGCAGGTGGCCCGCATCATCCAGCCCGCCGCAAATGCCCCGCCTACCGACAGGTGGCTTGCCGCCGTGCCTGTGGCGCTCGGCCTGCTGCTGCTGATGCGCATAGCCTTCCCCGGTGCGTGGCCCGCTTCATTCGGCCTGAACCTCGTCGTGGTGGTAGGCTCGGCGCTGGCGCTGGGTGGCGCGCTCGCGGGCACAATCGTGCCCCAGTCGCTCGACACGATGCGCCTGCTCGATCTGAACGACCCGGTGGCGCTAGTCGGCAATATCGTGCTCCTGCTCGGCGTGGTGTGCGCCCTCGCCTACTTCGCCTTCGCGGCCAGGGGCAACGGCGAGCGTTCGCAGCCAGTACGAGCTCTCGCCATGATAGGGAGGTGGGTGCTGCTGGTGGCCTTCGGCGCCCTGCTAGGCTCCCTCTCCACCACCTTCTTCGCCGCCCTGATAGACCGCCTGCTGGCCTTGATAAACACGGTCCTAGACCTCATAGGCTACTGAGCCAAACCGTAATCAATTAAGAATTAAGAATTAAAAATTAAGAATTCCGAGCCCCCGCTATGTCAAACGTACAACCTCTAAACTCAGGACTACTCGACGAAGAGACCATCCTCGCGCAGGTGGGGGCGGTGCTCGCGGTGGATATCGGGTCGCTCTACACGCGGGCGGTGCTGTTCGACATCGTTGGCGACGAGTACCGCTTCATCGCCAGGGCCTCTGCCGAGACCACCGCCGAAGCGCCCTACAACGACGTGACCGCCGGGGTGTACAACGCTATTGCCGACCTCGAAGGCGTAGTGGGGCGCAAGCTGACCGATGGCACCCGCCTGCTCATGCCCCAGCGTCGCGACGGCAACGGCATCGACCTGTTCATCGCCACGTCGAGCGCGGCACCCGCCCTGCGATTGGTAGTAGCCGCCGTGAGCGCCGACATTTCCGCGTCCAGCGCCATGCAGGCGGCGATGAGCACCTACACCAGCATCGTGTCGCGTATCACCCTGGACGAGGGCCTGCACCAGTTGCCCAACGAGGACGAGGCGGTGCTCAACAGCGCGGCTATCGCCTGGTCGCAGGAGCAGACCGACAAGCTGCTAGCGCTGCCCCCGGACGTGGTGCTCATGTCCGGCGGGGTGGATGGCGGGCCGGTGTCTCCCCTTGTGAGGCTGGCGAAGGTGGTGGCGGTCACCGCGAGGGAGCAGGGCAGCCGGGCGGAGCTGGCCGCGCGCAAGGGAGAGACCGCCCCAGGCATGCCGATGCTCATATTCGCGGGCAACCGGGAGGCGTTGCAGGGCGTCACCGACGCGCTGGTGCCGATTTCCGAGATGTTGAGCGTGCCCAACGTGCGGCCCGACCTACGCACCGAGACGCCCGGCCCCGCTGCCGCCGCGATAGCTAATCTTTACACCGAGAGGCGCGTGCCCCAGATACCGGGCTATCACGTGCTCTCGCGCTGGGTGGAGGGGCCAATCGTGCCCACCGCCGACTGCGAGCGGCTTATCGCGCAGTACCTCCACAGGCAGTACAGCCGGGAGACGCTCGTGGTGGACGTGGGGGCCACTTCCACCGGGCTGTTCCTCGCCAACGGGCTGGGCGATAGCTCGGCTGTGATGGGCGACATGGGCATGGCTTACGGCCTGACGAACCTGCTCGCCACGAGGGGCGTAGCGAGCGTGCTGCGCTGGCTGCCGTTCGAGATGAGCGAGGAGGAGCTTTGGGAATGGGCGCTCAACAAGGTGGCCCGCCCCCTCACGCTGCCCCAGACCCCACGCGACCTGATGATCGAGCATGCCCTGGCCCGCGAAGCCTTGCTACACGGGGCGGAGGCGCTCCAGAGCTACAACGGCGGACGGCCCCCGCGCTACGACCTGCTGGTGGGCACCGGCGGCCTCCTCGCCCACACCCCCCGGCCCGGCCAGGCGGCCCTCCTGCTGCTGGACGCTTTGCAGCCCGCCGCCGTGGAACTTGGGTCGGTGGAATTGGCCCTGGACACCACGCTGCTCATCCCCCCGCTGGGTAACCTGGCCCGCCACCAGGGGGCCGCCGCCTCCTATATCTTCGACCGCGACTGCCTGGTGTGGCTGGGCACGGCGATCGTGGTGCACAACGCGTGGAGCGACACGGGCCCCGGTAATAGCGCCGGAAAACCACCCGCCGCCGTGCCCGGCAGCACCATCGCCGTGAACGTCACGGTTGAGCGGCAGCAGGGCGGCACGGAGAGCGTGGAAGTGCCCTACGGCACCATACGTATCGTGCCGCTTCGCCCCGGGCAGCGTGCGGCCCTCACGGTGAAGCCGGGGGCGGGCTTCCGGGTGGGCAGCGGCGAGCCTGGGAAGGCGCTCAAGACCCAGCCGGGCCAGGAGGTCAAGGGCGGGCTGGTGGGCCTGGTAATCGACGCCCGGGGCCGCCCGCTTGACCTGCCGGAAGACGGCACGGTGCGCCGCACGATGATACGCGGCTGGCTGTCGGCTATGGACGCGATAGCCGAGAGTGGGGCTGGGCAGGCACCAGGCGCGAGGGGGCTGGAGATCGTGCCGCCACCCGACGCGCAGGGCGACGCGGAGCCCGAGGGCGAGGGCGGGGCGTAGGCTCGATAGGGCGCGAGGGCTTATAATGGGAGAAGCATTCGTGGTCGTGTGGTGGTAGGAGGTGCTGGAATGCTTCAGACTTCGGTGAAAGATCAGATTATTGACCGCCTAGACGGGCTAACGGTTGAGCAATTGCAGAAGGTGCTGAAGCTTGTGCGCTCCATGACCTCAGAATTGCCTCCCGCTCAACCGGTAGAAAACCTTCTCCGATATGTAGGCTCTATACCCAAGGATGATCTAGAGGCTATGGCTGCGGCCATCGAAGAAGAATGTGAACGCATTGAGCCATTAGAGTGATAGACTTTGCCTAGATATCTTCTGGACACAAGTGTCATCATTGAGCTTATCAAAGGTGATGCGTCCATAGTGGCGCGTGTCGTTCCTGGAACTGAGATTTACCTGCCCTACGTCGCTATTGGAGAGTTGTACTTCGGGGCTTACAGATCAAGTAGGGTGCGCCAGAACACGACGCAGATAGTATCACTCACTCTAGATAACACTCTTGTGTTTTCCGGTATGGAGACGGCACGCCAATACGGGCTGATTCGCGCTGATCTGGCCGGGAAAGGCCGATCTATTCCAGATAACGACGTTTGGATTGCTGCGATTGCGCTTGAGCACAACCTCGTTTTGGTCACGCGTGATGCGCATTTTGGCAACGTCGAGAACTTATCGATAGAGAGATGGTAGTGCCGAGCTGCCACATAGAAATAGGGAGACACAGGTGAGCCAGTACTACCCGATACCCCAACCCACTATAGCCACCAACATCCTCGTCAGGCGGGAGCGGCGCTTGCCGGTGCCTGGGGAGGTAGTGGTGCGGGCTGGGCAGCGGGTGGAGCCGTCGGACGTGCTGGCGCAGAGCACCCTGGGGGCGGAACCGGTGCCGGTGGGTATCGCCGCCGATCTTGACATGTCGCCCACCGCCGCCGCCAAGAGGTTGCGCGTGAGCAACGGGCAAACGGTAGAGAAGGGGGCCGTGCTGGCGCAGAAGGGGGGGCTTGGCTCGCGTGTGTCGCGCTCGCCTATCACGGGCACTTTCACCGGGTACGATGCGAGCACCGGC
>DASVQO010000274.1:0-3525 GCA_036389075.1 Chloroflexia bacterium
AGCGGCACACCTGGAAATCCTGCCCCGGTCCCTACGTCGATCAAGCGGAAGCCGTCTGGCGGGGCTTCCCTTGCCGAAGGGTCAGTGTCACGGAGGTCTGAGAGTAAGGCGGCACCGACGGTGAGGCTGTCGAGGAAGTGGCGCACCTGTACTGCTTCGTAATCAGTGATAGCCGTGAGGTTCATGCGGCTGTTCCAGTCTACCAGGATATCGTAGTAGAGCTGGAACTGGTCTAGCTGACGTGGGGTGAGGGTGAAGCCGAGTTGCCGGGCCCCCTCTTGCAATATGGGGAGGCGGGTCTCCACGGGCTAGACGTACCCCCGCCCGCGCAAGTACCCTTCGCACAGGAGCAGGGCCAGGGCCGCGTTACCGTCTTTGATGCGGCCGTCGCGGCACATGGCGAGGGCTTCGGCGGCGGGCACCGGCCTCACCTCTATCTGCTCGGTCTCTTCGGTGGACTGTTCGCGCTCCAGCGCCACGTCGAGGGCGAGGTAGATGTGGTACGCCTGGTCGCTCTGGCCCACGGTGGTGTAGTAGCAGCCGACATAGAGCATGTCGCCACAGGTCGCGCCTATCTCCTGCTCCAGCTCCTTGCGGGCTACCTCCTCGTGCGTGGCGCCGTCCGCGTCGTGCATGCCCCCGGCGGGCACCTCCAGGCTCCAGGCATCGATGGTGTAGCGATACTGGCGGATGAGCACCACATCGCCCTGTTTCGTGACGGGCACGACGCCCACCGCGCCGGGGTGCTCCTGGTAGTTGAACTCGATAGGCTCGTCTTTGCCGCGCAGCTTGACGCGGTCTTGCCGGAGGGTAATCCAGGGGGAAACGAATGGGTAGGTGGTGCCCAGCAGGTGCCAGCCAAGCTGTTCGCCCAGCGGCTTACCCTGCCCTTGTCGCTTGTCGCTATCGCCTTGACTGCTCATGCACGCTCCATAAGCTCGAGCCTATTGCCAAACGGGTCCGACACGTAGAAGCGCGAGACACCGGGGATAGGTTCCGCTTCAGCAATGACGGTGCCAGCCTCTTCGAGGGCGCGGCGCAACGCGGCCAGGTCGCGCACGTGGAGGGCGGGGTGGGCTTTGAGGGCGGGGGTGAAGGGGTCTTCAAGGCCGACGTGTAGCTCTCCGTGGCCGAGGGAGAACCAGACGCCGCCTCTCGGCTTGAGTATGTCGGGCTTTTCCAGCTCAGCGAGGCCCAGCAGGCCGGTGTAGAAGTCGCGCGCCTGCTGCTCGACGCCCTCACGCCTGGGCGCGGCCACCTGGACGTGGTCGAGGCCGATTACGGGCATGGGCGTTACTCTATCTCCACTAGGTGCGGGGTGAAGCGCAGGGCTTCGAGATCGGCGGCCCCTATGCCGAACATAGCGATGCGTAGCTGGTCGCGCAGCACTCCGCCTAGCTCCACCGTGGCCTCGGCGGATATAGCGGCGGCTTTCAGGAAGGGGCGAGCGATGCCCACGAGGTGGGCGCCGAGGGCGAGGGCCTTGGCGGCGTCTATGCCGTTGCGGATACCGCCGCTGGCGAACACCTTGCCGCCCTGGGGCAGGTTGAACGTGAGGGCTTTGAGGCTGCCGGCGGTGGGGATGCCCCAGTCCGCGAAGGCCTCGGCCACCAGGCGGTCGCGCTCGGCGGGGATGCGGTGGAGCTCCACCTGGCTCCAGGAGGTGCCGCCCGCGCCCGCGACGTCGATGGCCGAGACGCCCGCCTCCCACAGGAGAGTGGCGGCGTCTGCGGAGATGCCCCAGCCCACCTCCTTGGCTATCACGGGCACATCAAGGCCACGGCAGACCCGGGCGATTTTAGCGGCCAGCCCGGCGAAGTTGGTGTCACCCTGGGGCTGGACGGCCTCCTGGATGGAGTTGAGGTGAAGGATGAGGGCGTCGGCCTCGATCATGTCCACGGCCCGTTTGCACTCGTCCAGGCTATAGGAGTAGTTGAGCTGGACCGCGCCGAGGTTGGCGAAGAGGGGCACGTCGGGGGCGTAGCGGCGCACCTGGTAGGTGGGGGCAAGGTTGGGGTCCTTGAGTGCGGCCCGCTGGGAGCCGACGCCCATCGCGAGGCCAAGCTCCTGGGCAGCGAGGGCGAGGTTGCGGTTGATCTCCTCGGCCCTGGGCGCGCCGCCGGTCATGGAGGAGATGAGGAGGGGGAGGCGCAGGGTGTGGAGCCAGAGCCGGAGGGAGGTGTCCACCGCCGAGAGGTCAAGCTCGGGCAGGGCCTGGTGCACGAACCTGTAGCGTTCGAGGCCCGTGGTGATGCCTCGCCCGCTCACGTCCTCTTCCAGGCAGATGCGAATATGGTCGGCTTTGCGGTTCTCGATCGACATGGCTGCAAATGCATTGTACAGCCAACATGGTACTTGGACAAACACTTCTGAGACGGAACCGCCAAGACGCCAAGGACGCCAAGAACGACGCCAAGAATAAGAACGGTTCACCGCAGAGACGCAGAGGGCGCAGAGGTTACGCAGAGATTAGAAAGGTTTGGGCGGTGCAAGACGACCAGAGTACGACATCATGTACCCTGCCCCTTTTACTTTGAACGCCTTTATCTTAATCTTGGCGTGGTCCTTGGCGTCCTTGGCGTCCTTGGCGTCTTGGCGGTTCCGTCTCTTTCCGGTTGGGTGTGGTGCTATTTGACGACTTCGAGGACGAAGAGGAGTTCCTGGCCTGGGATGATGTAGGCGAGGTGTTCTTCGTAGAAGGGGAGGAAGCGGTTTATGGCGCGCATGAGGAGGCGGTTGAAGGGGGTGGCGGGGCGCATGTCCATGCGGGCTACGAGCTTACGGAAGCGGGCCGGGGAGTAGCCGTAGCGGAGTTCTTCGTGGCCGAGGCAGAGGTAGTTGAAGCTGCGGGAGGAGAAGGCGTGGACGTGGGTGGGGTCGGTGTTGAAGTTGAGACTGCTGAAGTGGGGCACGCGCACCCACACGCGGCCCCCTGGCGTGGACACGCGGTGCAACTCCTCCATGACGCTGATGACGTGTTGCAGGTGCTCGATTACGTGCTCGCACACTACGATGTCAAAGGTGTCGTCGGGGAAGGGATAAGGGAAGACGTTGAGGTCCCAGACGACGTCGGGTTCGAGGGAGGGATTGATGTCGAGGGTGACGGCGCCTACGATTTTGCGGCGGCCCGCGCCTACGTGGAGGATGTGGGGGCGGGGGGCTGATAGTTTGCGGGTGAGGGCGGGTAGTTGGGGTTGGGATGGGGATGTCATGGCCCCTCATTATACATGGGGGTGGAGGAGCGTAAAAGTGGGGATTGCGGTGTGGGGGGACGCCCTGTGGCTAAAGCCACGGGCTGAGAAGAAGCAAAGTCCCCTTGCGGGGACTCTGGTATATGTAAGATAGTCTCTGAAGGAGACTGCGCTGCTGCCCAGCCCGTGGCTTATGAAGATTAACTGGTTAATGAGGTAATCGTCAGAGGGAGAAAGACGGCTATGTAGGGGCAGGCACCGGTGCCTGCCCTGGTGGCTGCCCTCCTGCTGGCGTACCATGTGCAAATCTCCAACAAGGGCAGGCACAGGGCCT
>DASVQO010000275.1:0-5217 GCA_036389075.1 Chloroflexia bacterium
GCTAGCCCCAAACAACAACATCTAATCTTGGCGTGGTCCTTGGCGTTCTTGGCGTCTTGGCGTTTCCGTCTCCCACCGCTAATCGGCTCCCTTGCAACCCCGGGCCACTCCAATTACGTACATTCAGCGGACGAGGTTACAGGGAGAGGCGGCGCGGCTTGCGCTATGCAATACTGGCAATTGAAGGTATACTATCTCCACCGCCGGTGCCGTCACAGTATAAACGCGGGCCTACTTTGCTCGCAAGACCACAACACGTAGAAAGAGGTTGTTCGGATTGGCTAAAGCACAGCCCACTAGACCAGCGGCCACACAAGTGTGCCCCACGTGCGGTAAGGCGGTAGTGCCCGACGACGGTTATTGCCCCAACTGCGGCTCCCCAATCGACGCCGCAGCCGCGGCCTCCCCACCCGTGGGCGGCGCCACCGCCACGTCCGCTATAGTCTGCCCCGTCTGCAACACCACCAACGCGCCCGGCACCGAATTTTGCTCCAACTGTGGCGCTCCCCTGGCACAGGTACTGGGCACGCCCGTAGCCTCAGGTGGGGATGGTCTCTCCACCGGCGTCAAGTGCGGCGTCTGCGGCCACGACATCCCACCCGGCGAGGACTACTGCCCCAATTGCGGCGCGCCCCGGAGCGCGTCGGTCCAGCTACAGGCTCCCGACTCCGCCCAGGCCGACGAACCCGCGCCCGGACCTGCCAACTGCCCCAACTGCGGCGCGAAGCTCCGTCCCGGCGCGAGGTTCTGCCGAGAGTGCGGCACCCGCTTCGACAGCATAGCCTCGGACCAGAAGAGCCCGGGCGGCCTCAGCCAGCTAAAGCCCGGCCAAGTGCTCGCGGGGCGCTACAAGATACAGTCCGTAATCGGCGGCGGGGGTATGGGCGCGGTGTTCAAGGGCGTCGATATGAACCTCACCAGCCGGGCCGAGCCGGAGGGCCGCCAGGTCGCGGTCAAGGCCATACTCGACACCACCGACCCCGAACTGCTCGCCGCCGCCGTCGAAGAGCGCGAAATGCTCGTGCGCCTCGACCACCCCAATATCGTGCGCATCTACGACATCGTGAACGAAGGCGGCGTGCCCTACATCGTCATGGCTTACGTCAAAGGCAAGGGTTGGAAGCAGCTTTACGAGGAGAACGGCGGCCCCCTGCCCGAAGGCGAGGCGCTGCGCCTGCTGCTCGGCATGAGGGGTGCGTTCGAGTACCTGCATCACCGCGTGCCCCCCGTCGTCTACCGCGACTTCAAGCCAGGCCAGGTGATCGAGGTGACCGATCCCAACGGCGAGAAGCGCCAGGTGCTGATAGACCTCGGTACCGCGATGGAGTACTTCCCCGGGCAGAGGCGGCAAGCCTGGGGCACCGTGGGCTTCGCGCCCCCCGAAATCGGCGGCATCGTCGAGCAGCCCCCCACTATGGACCTGTTCGGCATCGTGAGCACCCTTGCCGCGCTCCTGGGTGTGGCCGTGGACAGGCAGCCTATTCTCGCCCCGCCCCGTCACGAGTGGGCCGTGTCCGAGGAGATTTACGACCTCGTGATGCGCGGGCGCGACCCCGATCCGCGCGTGCGCTTCCAGACGGTCGAGGAGCTTTTCAACCAGCTTGAGGGCATCAACCGCTTCATCCAGGGCCAGGAGCGGGCCAGGGTGGTCGGCTCTCCTCAGGTGGGCGGCGGGCGGGGCACGCGCACGCTCTCGCAGGTGCTGGTGCCCGTGCAAAGCACCCTCATCACCGGCAAGCTGCTCAACCAGCAGGTCACGGGCAAAATCAGCGCCCTACCCGTGCTCAGCGGCACGGACCCCGCTCAGCAGTTGCTCCAACCCGCCCGCGACCTCGTGGATGCCGGGCGCTACGTGGAGGCGCTGGGCCAACTCGACGTGGTGCTGCGCCAGCACCCCGCCAGCATCGATGGGCACCTGCTCAGGGCCACCGCCCTCAACAACCTGGGGCGCACCGACGAAGCCAGGGCCGCCCTCGACCAGGCCAACCGCCTGGGCACCCCCGCTACCCGCTGGCGCACCCTGCTCGTGCAGGCGCAGGCGGCCGAAACCCAGAACGACTACCGCACCGCCGAGGCGATGTACCAGGAGCTAATAAAGCTAGTGCCCGGCGAGGTGCTGCCCAAGCAAGCCCTGGCTGACCTCTACAGCGAAACCCAACGCTACGACGAGGCCGCCGACCTCTACAGCCGCGTGGTGGCCGCCGACCCCGCCAACGCCGACGCCGTGCTGGGTTGGGCCGATAGCCTCGTGGCACTGAACAGGACCGACGTGGCGATAGGCGTGCTGGACGCGGTAAATGAGAACGCCCTGCGCTACGTGGACGCCCAGCTTCGCCTGGTGGAGCTATACCTGTCGCGCATCGACGGCTACCTGACCTCCAGGCCCGGCGGCCTCGCTGGCGCGAAACTGAGCAGCCCCGACGTACAGGGCATGCTCCGCGACCTCGACCTCGCGGGCCGCGCCATCGCCGCCCTCAACGACCGCACCGAGTCGCGCCACTTCTACCGTCTGCAAGCCGACTGGTGGTACGCCGCATACCGCCTCTCGCGAGCGGGACTGCTCCCCCAGGACATTAGCTGGCCCGACAGCCGCACCGACCACAGCAACAAACCCGACATTGTCGGCCACGATTGCCGCCAGGCCTACCGCCGCTACTTACAGCGCGCCCCCGACGCACCCGACAGAGAGGAAGTCCTCGCTCGCATTTACTTTGACGTACAAGAATGGCAATAACGATTTTGGATTTTAGATTTTGGATTGTTCATCCCTTCTAGGGTCCAGAATTGAAGGAGGCTTTTGTGGTTAGATTTCGTGTGGTGCCGCACCCAGCCGAGGCGCAGGTGTTACAAGGGCAGAACTTAGCACGAACTATGTACAGCATCGGAGCTGATGCCGGGGGTGGTGGAGGCGGCAGGCAAAACGTGCCGGTGTTCCTCGGTGTCGTCATGGACCAGTCGGGGAGCATGGAAGGCAGCAAGCTAGAATCCGCCAAAGAGGCGCTAATCAGGCTGCTGCACGAGGTGCCCGACAACGACAGCGTGGTGGTGCATATCACCCTGTTCAGCGACTACGCCGAGGAGCTGATGCCGGCCAGGACGGGCCGCGAAATCGAGCGCGAGATGGGCAGCCTCACCTCCCGCATACGGGGCATCAACGCGGGCGGGCAGACCTCCCTCGGCTCCGGCTTGCGCGTGTCCCTTGAGGCTTCGCGGCGCTACCCCGAATACGAACGGCGCGTGCTGATGATCACCGACGGCAAGCAGGAAGGCCCGGTGCCCATCACCGATGCCTACCAGGCCGCCGACGAGCTTGCCCGCGCCCGCCTCCGCATCGACGCCTGGGGCGTCGGCAACGGCTGGGAGGCCGACGAGTTGCGCACTATCGCCCACACCACCGGCGGCGAGGCCGAGGTGGTGCCTAACGCTCGCGACCTCGCGGAGGCCGTGACCGCCCTGTTCACCGACGTGCGCAGCACCGTGGCAAGCGACGTGCGCCTGGTGCTCAACACCCCCGTGGGCACCCGCATACGCAGCGTGCGGCAAGTCTACCCCTCCGTGCAAGACCGCGCCGCCGAGCAAGTCAACGAGCAGAAGTGGGTCATCTCGGTGGGGTCACTCGGCACCGAAGAACCCAAGTTCGTGATAGAGCTGGAGACCACCCCGCGCAGCAACGACATCCCGTTCCGCATCCTTGTGCCTACCGTGCTCTACAACCTGGGCACCCAGGAGCAGGTGGACGAGTTGGACCGCTCCTCCTGGTTCTTCGTGCGCTGGGTCGGCTCGCCGGGCCAGATCAAGATGGACGAGCAACTGACCCGCTTCACAGGCGAAGAAGAAATAGCCGCCCTCTCCAAGGAAGGCTTCGCCCTGCTCGACATGGGGGCAGTCGATGAGGCCACGGCCAAGCTGAGCGCCGCCCTCCAACGAGCCACGCAAATCAACAGCCCGCAGGCCGTAGTGCTCAGCGCAGTCATCAACCCGCGCACCGGAAAGCTGGTCTCCACCAACGCCAGCGACGCGGTAAACAAGACCGGCAAGCTGCACACCGGCAAGACAGGCAAGATAATGGCGGGCACGGGCAAGCTCCCCACGCCCCAAAAGTGACGAGTGGTTAGTGGTTAGTGGTTAGTGACATGTAACCCGCAACTCATGATGGCATGTCTGCGTAACTATTTGGCAACACAAGCCACTAACCACTAACCACTAACCACTAACCACTAGCCACTCACGAAAGGAACTTGATGAATAACGGCGCGAATCTAGGGGATACAATCAGGGGATTTTGGCAGAGGGTGCAGGCCCATCCCGCCCAGGCGGCGTTTGTGATACTGCTTGTCACCCTGCTCATTGCCCTGGCGGGGCAGACCTGGGTATGGTTCTTTGGTGCCTTGCTCGTGCTGGTGGTGCTGTACCCTTCGCTGTTCAACATCGGGGCTGGCCGCGCTGCCGGCACGACTGCCCCGCCCATCGCCACAGCGTCCGGACCTGACCTCAACCAGTTGCAGGGCCGCTACCGCGAGCAGGTACAGCGCGCCCTCACCGCACGCCAGAACATAGAGTCGGCCATTAGCCGCACCCAGGACCAGGGCCAGCGCAAGGTGCTCATGGACTCGGTCGGTGCGCTGCCTGAGGTTATAAACAGCATCTATAACCTGGCCCTCAAGGCGCAAAGCGTGGACACGGCCCTCGGCGGCGCGAACCCCATAGACCGCCTGACCGGCGAGATAAAGCAGTTGGAGGCGCAGATCAATTCCACCAACGACGAGTTCCAGAAGAGCCAGTATTACGCGGCCCTCGACGGCAAGTTGCAACAGATGCAGAACCTCACGGACACCACCGTAGCTATGCGCCGCTGGGACTCGCAAATAGAGAACGCCCTGAGCACCCTCGACACCCTGCTCTCCCAGGTGCTGCGCATCAAGTCGTCCGAGGTGCTCTCCTACAATGGCGCGACAGACGATCTTTCCAACAGCCTCAAGCGAGAGGTAGAGTCCCTGAAAGCCACCGCCGAAGCGATGGACAACGTGTACGGGTGGAAGTAAGGCAAGGAACGTCAGGACCGGAACGCGTCCAAACCCGTGGTACAGGACCAAAGTGGCCCCTGTCATCCTGAGCGTAGCGAAGGATCTAAAGAAGCTGGTATCGGGTCGCTGTAGGACAACAGCGACAAGGGAGACCCCACTGCAATTTCAAATTCTCAGACAGGCCAGCATTTTA
>DASVQO010000276.1:0-16525 GCA_036389075.1 Chloroflexia bacterium
CAAGCTGAAGAGTTCATCGTTCAGCGTATGCAGGCACACGCCCGGAATAAGCAAGGTGATCGTTTGCGCTTCCCTGACCCATTAATGCAGTTCCTAGCATGGAAACATGGTGTTCCACAGAGTGTGCCGGAACACGAAGGCGTAGTAGTTGCGGACCACATGTCTGCCCCTTGACCAGTTCATTGCGTTCACTGCTGCTGCATCTCGCGTTCATCCAAGCGAGGTACATGCCTTCTGGATAGATTTTGCACGCCCGCTAGGCTTGAAGCCCTATACCTACTTTTACCCCTTGCTCGAAGTTCTCGTAGAAAAGCGCACGCGCCTCTCTCTGTTCTCCAAAGCTGGCCCGCTGTAGACGTACATGGCGTTCAAGCTCCTTCCCCCAGATGCAGTCCAAGAAGTCGTGCATGCTATCTGCAGTCTCGACAACAAATGCCTTTGATTCGGGCTTCTCCTGCAATATCTGCCCCATAGTAGTACCAAGTTCAAAACTCTGCCGCGCGTAAATTGCACTCCTCCCCAGACCCTCACCGGCTAGCGGAGCACAGTACGAGCAATATGAACCTACTTGATCCCAGATGCCTGTCATGATCTCGTATTCTAGAATGTTGAGGGTTCCATCCACAACTTTCCATACCTCGCGCCAGCATGTCGTGCATGGAAAAGCACCCAGTAGCTCACCCCTTTCGGATCTGCGGAACCTGAACCCGTTTACTCGAACGATTATGTTCTTAGAATTGTCCTTTTTTCCCAAGAGCGGAGCCTGACCCGCGGTAGCCTCTTCTTGGACCTTGCTGACTACCTCGGCCAGAGGTCTGTATTCCTCATCTATATCATCTAGTTCGCTCAGCAGTTGCAATGGCCGTGGATCCTCACCCTCATCTGCCCGTTGCTTGCCTTTGCTGCCTGCCCCATTGCTCTTGTTCTTAGAGACCATTTCTCTTCTCCTCCAATTTGGGTGCTTACATATATTCAATGTGATTGTTGGTGTTGTTGCTGACCTCGGAGTTACTCTTGAAGTCCTAGGTACACATGTGTAACCCCCGTCATCTCATCAATTCTAGCACCCCACTGTCACGATCTTGTCACAAGTGAAGTTGGTTCTGGAGGCACGTTGAAATGGTCGAGAAGACATCGCCAAAGAAGGCTGGGCGGGCGATAAAGTTCGTTAGCAGACTGTAATTTCTCTCCTAGCCCTGACATGGAAAAGGCTCTTCGAGGTGCCAAAACTGCATTAGGGGTGCCGCCTCCGAGTGAAAAAGGACAGCGCAATCATGAAAAAAGATGCAGATTCAAAATGTAAAGCTGAAAAAAGGTAAGCTGCTGTACGCTTACGCATTACGTACTGCAATGCAGCAGGCTTATCACGGCCCAACATACCAGCTCCCGTACGTATCCGCCAGGAGTGAGCGCAAAAGGAGTGACCTAATTGATGGGCGGTGAATTCCACGCTAGACGTTAAATGCTTACCTCGTCCACAGCTATCGTAGTATCACCTTTGAAGGTGGCTGGGCCGCTTGTTACAACCTAGAGGCAGTGCCGCTGTCAATCTACTGGTACAAGTAGTTGTGGTTGACGTGAGTTTCCGTACCGACTATATGACATAACAGCAAGAGGCTACTGATTGCTAACAGACGTGTTTGCCTGTTAAGCTACCAGTCAGTTCTTGCTGTTAGGTGCTCCACTCCAGCTATCTATCGACTACTACCTGTTGCATGTAGCTATCCATGCCTTCGACAAGTGCCTTTATAACAGTTTCCCGCTTTAAGAACGCGTCCTCCCCAGCATCAAAAGGGCAGTACTTACCTCGTTCATCGGCCAGAATAGCAAGCATAAGGTGCGAACGCATTGTTCCACGTTGCACAGAATGTCGAACGATTTGTGGGCTTTGTGCTGGTTGATTGGACGTGACCAATGTTGTATCCTGTTACATCAGCCGGGCTGTCTTGGAGTTTCCATTCACCTGTTTCAAGAAATCTGTCAACAGCCTCTCCAACTTCCCCAGATTTTCTTGCGCCTGCATCTACGCGCTCTCGCCAGCTTGGGTAGGTCCGTACGGTATTGTAGCCTAGATAGACATTACCGGGAACACTGACGGGCACCATGGTATCGCATATCAAAACGCTCTCAATGCCGCGCAGTTCCCAAATCTTGAAGTCCGCAGGGAAGAAGATGGGTAAAGCCTCAAGGAAATGAAGTTCATCAGGCACCCATGTCACCTTGCCCTCGCGCAGATACTTTACCATCGTGTCAGTCCAATCGAGGGGCATGCAGGAGGCACACGCACTGGCCCCCGGAGGGTTACCAGTAGAGGCCCCTGCATACGGGCGAGTGCCACCGTTAACAGATTTGTACAGTGCACCCCCCTGTGTGCTTTGTCGAACTGTACCAACTCTCTGGCTGCTGGCAGCGTAACCGGACGAATTAGGAACACTCTGATTGGGAAAGCAGGCTGAGAAGCCATAGGGGTCTATCATGGTAGCCGGGTTGTTGTTGGCGTACTGGTACCGGTGGAGCGTTACCGGTTCGGTGCTTTCTCCTCGATACAGGTCCTGCGTGAGCCAGGTGCCGGTACTGGGGTCGTAGTCTCTCGCGCCAAAGTAATTCAGCTCCGTTTCCTTATCCCAGGGCTTCTCGCTCCAGGTCAGGTTGTTGTGCGGGTCAGTGCGGTTGCTGGCGTTGTCGGGGCCGTTGTTGTCTAGCAGGCGTCCGTATGGTGCATAGGTATACTCCTGCACTGAGTGGCCCGACTGGTTGGTCCAGGCACTCACGTTGCCCAGCCCGTCATGGTGGTGGAAATACTGCAGGCCTGCTCCATTCCCCTGAATCTCGTGGCGGCTAAGTACTTGCTGCGGGTCCCGGTAATAGTAGGTAGTGCGCGGGGAGCCGGGGTCCACATACTGCGCGAGGTGGTCGAAGCCGAGACCGTCATACAAGAACTGGGCCGTCTTGCGCTTGCCATTGTCCACTACACCCCGCTCAAGCCTGCGTCCCAGGCCATCGTAAGTGTAGTCGAGGGTGGAGTCGTACTGGCGGGCACCGTTGGGCTTCACGTCGTATGTGCGCGCTCCAGACAGGCGATTCTCGAAGTCAAAAGCGTAGTCTATCGCTCGCTGCGCACCCGACATAGATGTGCGATTGCCATTAGCGTCATACCGGAAACTGGTACTGCCCGCGGTTAGCATCTGGTTGCCGGCATTGTAGCTGTATGCTGTGGTGACAGGCCCAGGTAGTGCTGGTGTGTTAGGCTTGTCGCTGATGTTGGTGGTCATCGACCGGCGGTTGCCAACAGCGTCATAGGAGAACTTGCTGGTCAGCACCTGCGCGGGCCGGTAATCGGGGGTGAACACAGACTCCGTAAGCCTGTACAGGGCGTCGTATGTGTAACGCTTGTCCCATGTGATTACCTGCCCGCGAGTTAGCTGTTCCACCGAGCGGACGCGGTTACCCACTTTGTCCAGAGTGTAGTCGAAGCTGCTTATGAGGTTGGAGCTGGCCTCCGGCTTGCCGTTGAACAAACGGGTGAGGCGGTCGTCGGCATCGTACCGGTAGTTGGCCCAGGTGCCGTTGGGATTTTGCATGAGCGTCACGAGGCCCACTGCATCTTGAGTGTAGCGGGTCGTGCCGTTCATCGGGTCGGTTACAGCATCGAGCCAATCGTTGGCATCATAGCCGTAGTCGACGCGCTTGCCGTCCGGGTAAGTAATACGAGTACGATTACTCGCGGGGTCGTATTTGTAAGCAAGCATAGTGCCCGAAAGTATGCCGGAAACGCGTTTGACCTGCTCCAGCCTGTCGAGGCGGTCGTACGAGAACGCCGAAGCGCCTGAACTGTCGGCCACCGAGATGATATTGCCATTGCCGTCGTACCCGAAAGTGACTCCAGGGCCGGACGGGTAAGTTGTGCGCGTCATGCGGTTGCGCGCGTCGTAAGTGTAGTCTGTCGCAACTGTCTTGGCGTCTACACGCCGTACCTGGTTACCTACTCCATCATACCTGTAGGTCCAGGTATTCAGCAGCGGGTTGGTTTCGCTAACCACACGGCCAAGCAGGTCAACGCCGTAAGCAGTGCGGCTGGTGTTGGCATCTACGAACGCCGTCAGGTTACCAAGGGGGTCGTACTCATAACGAGTATGGCCGCCAAGCGCATTCACCACGTCTACGAGGCGGTTGAGCGGATCGTAACGATACTCGGTGGCTCGGTTTTCAGCGTCCGTTGTGCGCACGTGGCGGCCTAAAGCATCGTAATCATCAGTGGTGACGAAGCCAAGAGGGCTGGTGCTTGTGTGCAACAGGTCCAGCTTGTCATAGGAGAACCTGGTGATGTTGGTCTTGGCGTTAGTAATGGCTACAAGGTTGTTGTTCTCGTCGTAGCCGTACTTTGTAACCTGTCCCTGCGGCAGGGCGCTCAAAATAAGGTTACCGACCTCATCGTACTGCAGGGACTGAGTGTGATTGTTCGGGTCGGTCACGGACAGGCGATGGTCTTCCTTGTCGTAGGTGAAGGAAGTACGCCCATTTAGTGCGTCGAGCACTTCGGCCAGATTATCGTTTTCATCATACTTGTAGAGGGTGGTGTATGAGTTGGCATTGGTGGCGCTGATAACATTGCCCACGCCGTCATAGCCCAACTTCTGAAGTACTCCAAGCGGGTCATACTGCTCGACCAGGCGATTGGCGGCATCGTACTTGGAAGAAGTAGTAACACCCCTCGCGTTGGTTACGGACGTCTGATTCCCCATGGCATCATGACCATAGGCAGTGTGATTGTTGAGAGCGTCTACTACGTCGGTAAGTCTGCCCAGCCTGTCATACTGGAAGTGCGTAAACCCACCCTTCGGGTCCTGTAGCTGGGTGCGACGCCCTACAGGATCGTACTCATACTCTGTTCGTCCATTCAGGGCGTCGGTTATGTTGGTAAGCCGATCTAAGGCATCGTAGTCGAAGGCCGTTACCTGCTGCAGAGCGTCGGTGACCTCAACAAGGTTATGGTCTGCGTCGTAGGTAAAGTGGGTGGGGTTGCCTTTAGCGTCCACCACCTCTTCGAGGTCGTACACAGCGTTGTAGTGATAATGGGTCGTATTTCCGCGGCCGTTTGTGGCACTGGTGCGGTGGTAAGTACGGTCGTAGGTGAAGGTGGAAACATTGGTGCGCGGGTCGACCACCTTCATGAGGTTGCCGTTCCTATCGTAGGTGTACCGCGTTATGTAGCCACGCCTGTCCGTAAACTGCTCCAGATTGCCGACCGCATCGTAGTCGAAGTAACTAGCCCTGTTCTTCGGGTCAGTGATGGACACGGGGCGGTCGTTGTTATCGTAGCTGTAGCCGACCGTGTGGCTGTTGGCATCGAGCATCGAGCGACGGCGACCAGCTCCGTCGTAAGTGTACGAGGTAGTCTGACCCAGCGGGTTCACTACCGAAATCAGGTTGCCCTGCGCGTCGTAGCCAAACTCTGTGAGGTTGAGGTTAGCGTTGCGCTCGGTGACACGCTGGCCGTACTGGTCGTATGTCATCCCGGTTACGCCGCCCTCGGCATCGTGGACCTCGGTCAGGTTGTCTCGGGCGTCATAGATGTAACTGGTCTCCTCGTCAGCCTCATTGTGCTCCAGGACGAGATTGTTGTGCCCGTCATACTGGAAGGTTGCTTCCTGACTGAGAGCATCGATTCTCCTGGTCAGGTTGCCACGCTCGTCATACTCCATGAAAGTCTCGGCCCCGCCTCGTTCCTTGGAGTAGGTGCGGTTATTGTCAATGTCGTACTGGTATTCCAGGCTATTACCGAGCGCATCAGTCTCCCGTACCAGCCGGTACTCACTATCGAATTCCTGTACGGTGGCGTGCTGCTCGCTGTCGGTGACGGTGGTGACCCGGGGGCTGTCCTGGTAAGCAAAGGTCGTGATGCTGCCTTCGGCATCCGTCTGCTGTACCACTTTGCCGAGCGCATCGTAGACGTTAGTAACGAATGTGTGATTGTTAGGGTCTGTAATCGATTCGAGTAAACCATCGCCATTGTACGCATATCGGATAGTACCCTGCTCCGCGTCGTGGAACGCAGTCAAGCGATTGTCCGTATACTCGTAGCTGACGCTGCGACCTTCGGGATAGGTTATCTTGCTAATGAAGCCATCCTCGTTTAGCTCCATCTTGATTATGCGCCCCACGGTGTCGGTGAGGGTGATGCTAAGCCCGTCATAGGCAAAGGCCAGGCGGTTGCTGTTGGAGTCTGTGATGGTGTGGAGGGTGCCGTCGGTGTTGAAGGCGTAGACGGTCTGGTCTACCTCCTTGAGGATGAGCTGGCCTCCATCCCGTGTTAGCTGCGCAAAGAAGCCATCGGGGGTCGTGTAGCCACCGCCGCCGTCGGGTAGGTAGAGACCGGCCCTTCCGTCAGCGAAGGTCACAATTATGGAGCCGTCACCCCTGTCTATAGCGGTCATGTCGTAGGTGTAGCGCCAGGCCAGGCCGAACATACCCACTCGGTTGTCGAGTGAGTTATAGGCCCGCGTGATGTCAACACCCATACCCCGGCCGGGCAGGCGCAGGTCTTCGTGTCTAGTGAAGAAACTGCCCAGTCCCGTGTTCACAGGGTCGCCTCGGAAGCCGAGCCAGGGCAACCAGCCCAGGTTCGCCCAACGCGCATCGTAAGGTATAAGGTTGGCACCTGGACCGGGAGTCCAACTCACGCTCGGGGGAATCCATACTATGGCATCATAGCCAATCTTGGTGGCGTAGTGGTCCCACACTTCTGGAACAATATCGTCCAGGTATACGGCTCCATGCTCACCGGCCGCATATGAGTACGTACCCAATTGGACCCAGTGCCCGCGGCTGGCGAGTTGGCTCACTGTGTAACTTGGAGTACCGTTGCAGCTGTAACCGATGCAGTATTTAGCGCCGGTTGTGTAGGCATTATATAGGGGTATGTACGCCCATATCTGGTACGGACCGCTCTCCGTAAGTACCGGAGTCTCCCATGTAGCTCCATCGACGGGATCTGGGGGTACATCTGTGTTGAAGGTATAGCGCATGTCGCCCGCATAATGCGTGGGGTCATAGTGCTTCCCCCAGAAATCCCAATCCTCGTTGAAAACGTGGTGGGTGAAAGAGCCGCCTGGAGTACCCCCACCATCATCATCAACGATGATAGCGCCGAAAGGAGGGCTACTTGCTAAGCTCGCTAGCGTCAGTTGGTTCACAGCAACAGCATTGCTTACTCTAGTGTGGGCATCCTGTAGGGTGCGAGTTCTGGCCGGTCGGGTTCCGGCTGAGGGCCGCTGAGTCCGCAGCTCCTCACGAGTAACTCCAGTGTTAGCAACCTGGGATGTTGCTGCCTGAAAGGCGTATACTTGTCCCACTTGCGCCACCAGCATTGTAAGGAGCAGTAATACAATAAGAGAGGATCTGTGATGCGCACGTCGAAAGAACGTCGCTACAGTAGACGTCCAGTACATAGAACTACTCCTTCCAGATTCGAGAGAGAAGAACGCGGAGACGGCCGGGCACAATGCCGTGGCTCAAACCCGCGAGAGTAGTTATAATAACACATTAAGATGTTTATATCAAGAAATTAAGAACAATATTATTGAATAGATACTTCACTGCGGATTTCAAACTGGGGAAGAACCTGTAGACGTGTCATGCCGCGGACTTCAACTCACAGGCCTAGCGCAGCTGTTGAGAGACCGCATTATACGCCCGCTCGAAATAATAAAGAGCCTTTTCGTGGTCCCCGTGAGCTGCAAGCATCTGCGCATACGTGCGGTATATTTCGCTTGCGTTCTCTACATCGACACCTGAATCCAGCAACTGGAGCGCTTCCAGAAAAGCTTCATCAGCCTTGCTTTCGTTCCCCTGCCTCGTAGCTGCTTCTCCCAAAACCGCCAGGGCACGAACCAATGCTCTACTGACCTGAAAAGACTCTCTGGTGTTCCCTGCAGGCGCTTTCCCCGTGCTAGTGGCTGCGGCTGAAGCTTTCGCGTGCTCCTTGTTCTTCTTGTTCTTCCTGTTCTTCCTGTGCCCATCATCCTGCGGCAAACTCCGGCACAGTGAGATGGCTAGCTCAGCCTGCCTGGCTGCACCCTCGTTGTCCCCACGCCGCAAAGCGAGATGTGCAAGCTCGATAAACGACAGGGCACGGTCCCGGGTGCTGTTGAGACCTTCAGCAACCGCAAGGCTAAGCTGTAGCTGCCCCTCTGCCTCTTCTAGCGCCCCGCGCTCGGCCAGCATTGTGCTTGAGGTACGCAGCACCTTCGCCACAGTACGCATGCTTTCGAGGGTCTGGTAGATGGCAATAGCCTTACCGGTCGGCACGCCAACAGTGGTGTCGTGCTGCACCTCATTTTGCTCAAACGCCGCACGTAAGAGCCTGGCATGACCTTCGAGCCGGCTAAGTTCCTCCAAGAGGGCACGGTTTCCCTCGTATATTGCCCAGGCACGCTCGTAGTCCCGTAGCGCTAAATAGTCCTCCAAGAGTTCGCTTACCACGGCGAGCCTGAACTGTGGGTCACGGACTATTCCATTGGTAGCGGCTTCCAGGCAGGCTTTATGCTCCTCTACCGCGGAGAGGGGCTGACCCGCGTTCCTGTACGCGTTGCCCAGCACCATCCGACACCGTGCCAGACCCGCCATATCGCCGTTCTGTGTGGCTTCCTGCATACCTCGCTGGGCATATTGTGAGGCAATTGAAGCCTCTGCGGTCTGCATGTGAGCGAACGCGGCCAGATAGAGAGCGCGTTGCAACTGTGCGCGGTTAAGGTCGAGTGGGCGTGTCAGGTTGGCAGCACTCATCTCCCCGCCGGATATCACTCCTACGTCCAAGCTCGGACCCACAACAGCGCCCGACTTTCTCGAAGCTCGTGTCTTGCCCGGCTTAACTTCTGCTGGGCCGTGCTCTAATGTGGTTTGTAGCAGAGGCGCTAACAGACCCAAGGCTTCTTCGGGCTGGTCGGCGTAGATGGACAACTCAGCACGGTCGAGCTGGAAATCCTGCGAACTGGCCTGTCCGCGCCCGCTCAATGTTCCCGCGCGCTCTGCACGAGGTCTTCTCACTCGGCGGCGCAGTAAGTCAGGGTCGACAGGTATAGCACCGGCTGTGTCAGGTTCCAGCAAGCTACCGGGAGACACACCCAGTCGAGAGGCTAGCCGCTGCAGTGCCTGCAGAGAGGGACGCGTCTTACCTTGCTCTATCGCGGAAATGTAGCTTTTCGAGTAGTCTCCACCAGCCAAGTCCTCCTGCGTCATACTCCTGTGGGTGCGTAGCTGCCTTATGCGCTGCCCCAGTACGCGGGGAGAAATGGAAAGGACCATGATGTACCTCTCTTGTGTCGCGAGTACAAAGCTTACAGGCGGTCGCGAACTCCCCAACTTGACGCCGTTGGTGTCTGACCAATGGAGACGTGCTGTTCAGCCATTAGAGTTCTTCCTGGTAAGATGTCCTGTATTATATACTAAGGTCTAGGTCCTACATACTGGATGCGTGTTGGGCGGACCTGTCCTTCCGGGAGATCGGAACCCAATCTCCTTTGTGAGGTCCATACTATGATAGGAAAACTCATAAAGCTGGTACGCGAGGAGCAGGGTTTGCAGCCGGAAGAACTTGGAGAGCCTGAGTTCAGTGGGGCATACATAGAGGCACTCGAACGAGGGGCAATCCGGCCTTCTCGTATGGCCCTGGAGTTGATTGCCAAGCGCCTGCAGCTATCGCCTGATAGGTTGCATGTGGTGGAGCCGGAGATACAACAAGCACACCAGCAGGTGGAACCGGACGGGGGAGAAGCCGTGCGGCTACAGCCTGTTGTGAAAGCATACGAGGAAGACTTGCACTTCCAGCTTAATTATGCCACCACTCTTATCCACCGCTCCGACGTGGAGAACGCCTTAAGCCTCATCAACACAGTTGAGGTGGCTGTCTCGCCTTTTAGCGAGCAACTGAGCATTAAGGCCCGTTACAGGCTGCCCTATCTACGAGGCATGGCGAACCTTCAGGTGGGGCAGCCGGGTGCGGCTCAAGTCGAGTTGGAAACTGCCCTTGAAGTGGCCGGTATTCCTGTTGCACCGAGTCGAATGCGCAGCTACCCAAGCGCGAATGACGCTGTAGCTGCAACACAAGTAAAGCCTAGCGCGCAGTCCGGAAGTCGGAGAACTGAGGAAATGGTTCTTCATGCGGCTGGTGACGGGAGAGGCGGTGGCACGAGTGGCATGGGTGGCGCGGGTGGCACGAGCACCCACCCGGAAGAACCAGGAGATATAGAGGCTCGTATCCGCAACCTGCTGGGCGTTGCGTACTACATGCAAAAGCGGCTGCAAGACGCAGAAGAGCAGCACATGAGTTGCCTGCATGCGTCTGAAGACGGAAAGATAAAGGACATCGGGTTGAGGTTCAGTATCTACCGCAATCTCGCAAACGATTACTGGGCCTGTGGCAAGTACGAGCAGGCTATCACCATCTCACTGGAAGCCCTGCGCTTGTTCCAGGACCTGGCCGACCCTTTGCGCCTGGCGGGTCTGGAGTGGGGATTGACCATGGCGTACAAAGCCGCTGGAGAGCGTGGCTACGCCAAGTTGCATGCGCAAAAGGCACTTGATATATACCGGGCGAGAGAGTTCCCGATTGCCACGGCCACGATGGCTATAAACCTTGCGGAATTACTCATCGATGATGGTCAGTACCCCGAGGCAGAGCCACTGTTGGCAGAAGCCGAGGCGCTGCTGCATAGCTCCGATGCGCTGGTGAAGTCGAAGGCTGTGGCAGCGGTAGCCTTAACGGCGCTCAGCCCGGAGACGGCGGTGCCCCTGACACTGTCTAACCTGTACCAGAACCGGGCAAGACTGGCGCGTGCTCAAGGGCAGTTGCACGCGGCATCGCAACAGGCCAGGAGGAGCATCGAGCTGGCTGAAGCTGTGTACCGGGCAGAGGCTGCCGGTGCAGAGGATACAACAGGGACTGGATCTGCAGCAGGAGCTAGCATCCACCCTGCCCACTATTATGCCCAAGCTCTACACACCGGCGCACTCGTTGAGGAAGCGATGGGAGTTCACCGGGCCGCAGACCAGTTGTTTGAGCGTGCGCTTGCTCTTGTTGAGGGAACAGGATTTGAGCGAGCGCGCGAGGCAATCATGCGTAGCTATGCGGACGTACTGAAGGCTCGCGGTGACTTCCAGAACGCTGCAAGATACCTGGACCAGGCCACACAGGTCCGCATCGGAGCCAGGTGACCAGGTAGGCTTCTGGCTCCGAATACCAGTAGATTGTTGGACCGAGCGGTCACTCAGAGCAGGCGTTGCGCGCCGCACCCCGAGTAACCGCCCGATTTGGTCGTAGATTTACGTTCTGCTTACCAGGCTATGGGTCACGGTAGAGCCAGGGGGGTTGGTGTAGGTGTAGGCGTTGGCTGGCCCTCACCGTTCGGCCCCGTCAGGTCCGGGGGAGCGCCGCCTTCCGCATGGGCGGCGGGTACTCCACTGTAACCTCCAGGCTGGTGTATGCCCATACCGGTTAGGGCGGCGAAGCCCAGGACCAGCATTAGCAGCCCGAAACCTATCGCCTTCTGTACTCTTGTACCTTTCATTACATGCTCCTTTCGTCTGTCCGTTGAACTGTCCGGTCGAAGGAGCCTTTACCCGGTTGAAGGGCGACTTTCGGGGCCTTTACCTGATTTGCGGCGTGGACAACAGAGACCGTTGTGGCGCTGGGTCCTTGCGCCAGGTCGTGTCCTGTGTGGTGCTGAAGGGCACGCTATGTAACCGCGCACTAAAGGTGCGCAACGTAGCTACATAACGCGGTGCACAAACCAGCAGAAATCAGAGAAAGCCAGCCTATTTCCGCCTCTTGCTCTGCCCCTTCCACGGGTGCAGTAGGCGGGTATTGGCTCCTGTCTCTCTGACTTTAGCTGCGTAGCATTAAAGCGAATGGGTAATTTTGTGCGAAGGAAAGACCACTCTGCACACTTGGCTGCCAAGCAAAATGTGGGGCAAGTACCGGCCCCTGAGTGGGTGCTGCCTGCAACTTTCTTGGAAGCTATCGATGTAGCGCAAGCGCATCGTGAGACCTACACCGCTGTCATCAAGAGCGCGTTACGCAGGCGTGGCGATAAGCAGGCCCTGGCCGAGCAGTTAGGGGAGAAGCCTGAGCACTTAAGCAACATGCTCAATACAGGGGAAGCCGGAGAGGCTTACATACGGACCCCAGACCCGCAACTCGCAGAAAACATGGTGGACCTGTTGCGCTTGGACCGCGAAGTCCGGGATGACTTAAAGAAGCACATCTACCTGGCCTGGAGAGCGGAGCGAGAGTCCCTGGCCCGGCTCGCACCTGGTCCTTCCCAGGCCGCCCCTCGTCTACTGACCCGCTTCATGCTGGCCGACCTGATTACTGATGTTGGAAGCTATCACCACACAGCCACGAGAACGGCCGATACCGAGGAGGCGCGGCATAAATACCGCGTGCTGCGATGGGCCTGCAAAGTTGTGATAGCGAGGACGGATCCCAACCCGACGAGAGTAAACAACAAGGAAGCCGACTTCGACTCCAACCCGCTGGAGTTCGTGCAGTTTTGCCTCTTTCTGCATGACGTACAGTGTGTGCTCAATCGGGCAGACGATGCCCTGCTTCATGCAAAGTACGCCACGCAGATTATGCAAGCCTGTCAACCTGCGGACTTCCGCACGCGCAAGGAGCAATTCGACCGGCTCGCGGTCAACACGGTTGTAGCCGAGTGCCTGGCTTATCGCAATCTGAATCTGCCGAAGCAGGCGCTCCTCAAAAGCGATGAGGCCGAAGCGCTTATCCGGAAGATAGATACAGAGGAGGCCCGGTACTGGTTGCCCCATGCGCTTGAAAACCGCCTCAAAGCGCTGATAACGATGCCGCGCTTCACGCTGAGGGACGTGCGTAGCCTGGCAGAGCGGGCAGAGGAAGCCTTCGCCAAAATGCCGGTCCATTTTGAATCCCGGTGGCAGATCAGCTTGAGGGAGGCAGAGGCAAGAGCCTATCTGCAATATGGGCTACAAAGTGAGTCGAAGCACAGCCTTAGGGAGGCCGCACAACTCTTGAGGGATGTAGTCGATAGAATAGACGACGTGCCGCAACTGGGTCCGGTAAGCAAGACACGTTTGCTTAGAACATACGCGAGGGTAAGTGGGAAGCTAGGCCAGGCCGATCAATGGGCACACTACATGCATGCAGCCCTTGCCACTGCTCTAGATGCCGGACTCGTACATCAAGTAGAGCAAGCAAGAGAAGAGTATGGTGAGGAGCTTTTACCCATACTCCGGGAGTTGGGGTGGAGTGAGAATGTTGCCCGAGAGGTTTCGCTGCTATAATCTGTCGTGTTGCCGCCCCTGGACGAGGCTAGAGTTTAACATGGATCACCTGACACTCCCATACCGCTCAACAGCTACGATTCCGGAGTGTTTTTCCGGGCCTTTAGCTGTTCAATTAAAGCAGTGTTCTGAAAGACCACTTGCAACACCGCTTTGGTGATCAATATTGCTAGCTCTACTTCTTCTTTTCCAACACTACCATACTCCCGCGATTCAATGTGAGCAGCATCATTACCGAGCAGGCGAAGCTCGTGCAGTCCGTCCAGCATATTTGTCGGTAGCCTTACCTCATTGCCTAGATTGTCAATTCGAGCCTTAAGGTTCTTACCGACAATACCGCGCTCATGGCATAACTCCTCAAAACACCTGCGGACTAACATGGCCGCAGCTCTGTAGCACCCATTTGCATGACACGTAATAGCTTCTTCCAAAGCTGATGCAACGGCGGGCGGAATGCCAGTACCGCTAAAATCGAGACGTTCCGCAGGGTAGACTGCAATCAGTTCATCCCTTTGGAGAGCGAAGAACACATGGGTGTTACAAAGCGTATTGGGACAGCGGCGGTGGCCGAGGAAGACCTTTGGCCATCTAAGTTGGCGCGGGAGCACCACATCTGGCACTCCTTCGAGACCGGAAAACGTCCCCACCTGTTGGCACCCAGGGCACCGTAGGGTGATTTCTCGGCTGGAATCTGTCACATCATATTTCCACACATTGAAAATCACAGCAATCCCCTAGCGCCGTATCCAGGTGAACATACACACTGGCTCAGTAGCCTTTAAGAGCGGAACGATTCGGCAGCGCTCTAGTAGCAGTACCTCGATACCTCCGTCCCCTGCGGGTCGTACAGGTACCCACAGTCTCCGTCGTTGTTCCAAATAGCACGTCCATAGTCGAACGAGAAGCTACCGGGTATGTCCCGGTTCGTATATACCCGCACCTCTGCGCCGGCGTTGAGCACGTGAGACGGGAACGTGAAATCCTGCCCGGGGTCGCCCGCATTGATGCTGAATCCCTGGAGATTGACGGCACCTGAGCCGGTGTTCTTTACTACAACGTACTCGTCCCCTTCCGTACGCGATTCCTGTCCATCGTAGTAGATAAAGGAAATTATCACTTTGCCACCCGAAGGCGCTGCCGGTTTCGTGGTCGGGGTAGGCGGCGCGGGTGGCGGTGCCGCGGGCACCCTGGTAGCGGTGGGCTGTGCAGGGACTGGCGTGTTAGCCGGGGGAGCGGCGGGCTGTGTGGGTTGCGCTCCCTGCTTCTGGCACACGTCACCCCACAGGCCGCGTTTAGCGTCGCGTGCTTGCCGCTCTATCTCCCGCAGGGTTCGCTCGTACTTGATGTCAGGCGGGAACGTGGCCACCTGTGCGTACCCACCTCGTACCAGCTCCGCGTTCACCCAGCCGTCCAAAGTGAACACATAGCGAAGCAGTCTCTCGAAGCGGTCGGTCTCGCTCACATCTTTCGACAGGTAGACCGTCTTACCCTCGACCAGCGCCTTGTTGGCGGCGGACGCTTCCCTGCCGTAGCACTCCACGGGCGTGTTCGGGGCCACCGTCTCAGGCGTATTCACCAGCAGGTACCGCACAGTCGCCTCTCGACCGCCCACGTTGACCACTATCGTGTCCCCGTCCACAACCCGCACCACCTGGGCCGTTTCCCACCCCGCAGTGGGTACAGGGCCTTGAGCGGGCTGTACGGGCTGTGCACCGGCACCTTCATACTTGCCTTTGTAGCGGAACGTCCCTAACTGCGACAGGAGCACGTCGTTAGGAGCCGGGTTCTCCAGATGCTCCTCGAACACCGCTCGCTCGAAATACTGGACCCGGTATTCCTTTCCGTCCAGGTCTGATTTCTCGATGAACTCGTCAGAGATTGGCAGCCCCTGTTGTAAGAGGCCCCCGTGGTCTCGCCAGTACTGGAGAAACTTCCCGCCGAGCCGCTTGCCGGTTTCGGGGAAGAGCACAGAGCCTGCCGAGTTGTTGGGCTGCTGGCCGGGTGCGCCCGCCGGGTACTTGCGCTGGTACTCGAACGTCCCTAGCTGCGAGAGGAGCACCTCGAAAGGCGTGCCTTTGTTCTCAGGGTGAGATTCGAACACGGCACGCTCGAAATATTGGATCGTGTACGACTGCCCATTTACGTCCGATACCTCGGTCATCGGCTCCGAGATAGGCAGGCCTTGCTGCGATAGACCCCCACTCACCAGCCAGTATTCGAGGAAGATGCCGCTTACCGACTTGCCCGTTTCGGAGAACGTGCGGCTGGGTGTAGTGACTTGCGCGAAGCTCTGCGCGGGGGCCAGGGGAGCCAAGAGTTGCAGTGCCAGCGCTACCATAATTCCCGCGATAATAGTCGTGAACTTGCTGTGGGGTGGGCGGGTCATAACATTTCCTTTCCTTCTTGGGTCAGTGACGGCTGTGTCTGCAATACCATACGTGCAGAGCAAGCCTTATCAGTAGGACCTGTCAACATGCATGGCTTTGTCCAACGAGATTGTACATGGAGCGGCAATACAGGTCAATTGACGATTATATCAATCCTCAGTCTTGCACCTGAGTTAGGAGAGAAGCAGGACTACGACAGCCGCACAGGCACCGGACATCTTCAGGGCCGTGGCGGTGCCGGATGGTTCCGATGTGCAACAGAGTGACTTAGACCCTGCATTAGAAAGCCTGATTTGGCACTGGATTTTAGCGCGCAAAGCCCTCTAGCTCACATGAGGACTTGAGCTAGAAGGCCACTCGCTTAGTGCACCAGCTCTTTCTTCCCTCTGCGGAGCCGGGGGCTTGTTTGCTCCTGGACTGCGCCTTCAGGGGAGATTTCCGGCTCGATCTCACCGGCCGGCGTCTTATTGGGGACTTTACTTGGCTGTGCTTTGGAAGGAGAACTCTCTTGTGCTCGTCGCTCAGGGTGCGAAGGAGTGGGAGTATTCGCCGCATCCGTATCTTGATGCGAGGTAGCTGTGCTGTTGGCGTCCTCGGGCGGGAGCCAGTGAAGGCGGCTCACCACGGCGGCTGCTTTCGCGCTACTGACCTCATCTGTGGGTGCCCATTCCATTATGAGAAACCGCGATGACAGCATTTGCACGTTCAGCTGGTCTCGCAGATGCAGTTCGCCGACCTCCGGGTGCAGCATCGTCGTCTCGTGGCTGTCTACCAGGGTGGGGAGAACCTGAGGCTTGTTCCATATGCGCCAGGCCCAGGCC
>DASVQO010000277.1:0-7986 GCA_036389075.1 Chloroflexia bacterium
AGCCACGGCTGCGTCAACCTGAGCACCCCCATGGCAAGCTGGTTCTACGGCTGGGCGCCCATCGGCACCACCGTCTGGTCTCACTACTAGGCACCGGCACTCTCTAAACGCCGAGACGCCAAGACGCCAAGCACCACGCCAAGAGTAAGGTGGTGTTCTAAACTAAAGGAGCCGGGTACGTGCTGTCGTACCTTGCTCCTTTTTCAATCGCAAATCAATCCTAATCTTTGCGCGTTCTTTGCGTCCCTTCGGCTTCGCTCAGGGCAAGCTCTTTGCGTCTTTGCGCTTTCGTCTCTTGGCGTGGTTCTTGGCGTCTTGGCGTCTTGGCGTTTAGATATTCCGGCTGTAATACGATAAAAGCACCCAACATTTTAGGCGGGTGCTGAGTATTAACGGTAGACTAGCCCTGTGGCGAGGGTTACGTCACAGCTTTTTCGGGGGTTGGCCGGTGGAGGAAGGCGACGCCGTTGCGCGGCTGAAGAGTGGCGACATCAGCGGGCTGGAGTACCTGGTGCGTAAGTACCAGGTGGAAGCCGTGCGTGTCGCTTACATGGTGTGCCGCGACCGCCCGCTGGCCGAGGACATAGCCCAGACCGCCTTCATCAACGTCTTCGAGCGCATCGGCAGCTTCGATGACACGCGCCCGTTTCGCGGTTGGTTCCTGCGCAGCGTGGTGAACGCGGCCCTCACCGCGAGCGCTCGCCCCAGGCGTACCGTGTCGCTGGAGAGCACACTGCACGAAGACGACGCCGCCCTGGCCCGCCTGGACCCCGCGCTTGAGGAAGGCATCGACTCGGCGGAAGTGAGTGCTGCCATCAGCGCCGCTCTCGCCCAACTGCCGCCACAGCAGCGCGCGGCCATCGTGCTACGCTATTACCTGGGCATGAACGAGGCGGAAATGTCGGCCCAGCTGAACTGCGCGCCCGGCACCGGCAGGTGGCACCTCCACAGGGCGCGCCAACGCTTGAAGAAGCTCTTACCCGCGTGGGTGCGAGGTATGTTTGAGGGACCGGAAGACGAAGGCTCTAGGCCGGTACCCCTGGTAGCCCAACTGCCCAACGGAGACACGCCATGAACCGGCTGCAAGTGCGCTCCAGCTTGCATGCGGGCCTTGCGGGGGCCATGCGCAGGGAAGCATGCGAGGCAGTGCCCGCCGACGTGGACCTCTGGCCGCGTATCGAAGCACGCCTGCGCGACCGCCCGCCGAGGGGGAGACTCCAGGGCTTCGTGCGTCACCTTCACCTTCACCTCACTCCTGGGGCGGGTGGCCTCATGCGCCCAACCGGGACGCAACGCCCGCTGCGCCTGGGGCGCACCGCCCCGGCTATCGCGCCGCTGTTCGTGCCGGTGCTGCTTGCGTGGGGGCTGGTCGCCTTCGTCATCGGCTGGCAGACTGGCGCGCGCAGCCCCGAACTGCCGGTCTACCGCGATGGCAGCACGCAGAGCAGCGCCTTCAGCGGCACCGAACTGGCCTCGGATGCCAGCGGCGATTTGCTGCTGGAGCGGGTGCTCGACACCGCGCGTCTGGAAGAACTGCGCGGGGCCGGGTTGCTGCGCCAGGTGAGCTTGAGCCGGCAAGCAGGCGGCTGCCTCGCGCAAGTCAAACAGACCTACGCGGATGCCAACCGGCTGATAATAGGCATGACCGCCCAGGTGCCCCGCACATCGCTCGGGCAGCCCAGGATGTACGGGGGCATAGTCAGCCTGGAGGGGGCGGAGTATGACGGCAGGAATCCCCTGCTGCTTTACGAAACCAGCACCAGCAACTCCTCCGGCACCGTCGCCCGCCTGCTGGTGTACGACCTGTCCCTCCTCGACCCGGTACCTGCTGAGTTGCACGCCGTTGTAGAGGTCTATATGTCTGCGGGGTCTGTAGCGGACCCACCCTCGGACCCCTGCCCGCGCGCCTTCCGGTTCAACCTGTCCGTCCCCGTCACTACTGCGGGCACCCACGTGGTCCAACTCGATAGCGCACAGACCGTAGCAGGTGAGACCGTCACGCTTGAGAAGATAATCACCACGCCTTCCGCCACCCAGGCCATCGTACGCGTTGGAGCGGGTGCGGCGGACTCCGGCAAGTGGCGCTACATGTCGGTGGGTGTTGCCCAACTCGGCTCCGCAAACGAAAGCGGCCTCGATGCAGACACGGACCCGCCATCAGCATCGATGGCCCTTTTCGACGGCCGGCGCTCCCTGGAGCTGGTCCGGCGAGACCCGTCCCCGGACGGCGGCACCTGGACCCTCAAGGTGAATTATCTCCAGAAGCAGGCGTCTCCCGATTCAAGCTCGCTGGGAGAGCGTTTGCGCGGGCCGTGGACCTTCCATTTCGAGGTACCCGCCCGCTAGCGCCCTCCCCAACATGACCCAATTACACGAAGCACCCTTGTTTCAAAAGGAAGGGCCAGTATGTCCGCGCCCACAACCTCACCTACTATAGCGCGCGCCGACCTCGACATCTCCGCTTCAGGCAGGGTGCGTCTCGCCCCATCCGGACAGTGGGCCGTGGCCTGGCGGCACTTCCGCAGGCGTCGCATGGGCATGCTGGGGTTGCTGATGCTCGTAACCCTCGTGCTCATGTCCGTCTTCGTGCCCATAATTTCCCCATTTGATTGGCAGGCCATGGACACCGCCACTATGTGGAACCAGCCCGCCGGGACGGTAGACTCCACCGGGCTGGTCCACTGGCTCGGCACTACCGAGCGCGGGGCGGACCTGCTTGAGCTGCTCTTTGTGGCGCTCCGCACGACCCTTGCCGTCGCGCTGCCCTCCGCTCTGCTGTCGGTGTTGATAGGCTCGGCGCTGGGCGCTCTCGCCGGCTACTACGGTGGGCTGCTCGACACGGCGGTCATGCGCCTCACCGACCTGCTGCTGGCTATCCCCGCTTTGCCTGCTTACGTCATACTCGGACAGTACGTGCGCTGGACGCTCTTTCAGTACGCGGACTTCGGTTCGGGCAGCGACTCGATGAGCGCGTGGGCGTTGTCCTTGCTTGCGGCCACGGTGCTGGTGTTCACCGCCCTCGGCTGGATGGGGGTATGCAGGCTCGTGCGGGCGCAGGTGAGGTCGTTGCGGCAGCAAGCCTTTATCGAGGCGGCCCGCGCGCTGGGGGCTAGCAACCGGCGCATCATTTTCAGGCACCTGTTGCCCAACGCACTGGCCCCCATCCTGGTGGCGAGCATCTTCCTCGTCGGTGAGTTCATGATCGCCCTATCCATTCTCTCATACATCGATATCGGCCTGAACGAGGGCACTTTCAGCGTAAACAACGGCACCGGGGGGCAGCCGTCTTTAGGAAGCATGCTCGCGCTATCCAACTACACCGGCAGCACGTGGTTTCTAGCCAACCTCAACCCCCTGGAGTCGATGCGGGCCTACACGATCATACTGCCCTGCTTCCTGCTGCTGCTGGTAGTGCTCTCCATCAACTATATAGGCGACGCGGCCCGCTACGCCCTCGACCCGCACAGGCAAAGCTAACCTGCTTCCACTTTGGGCCTCTCGATTTCGACCAACCAGTAAGGGGACGACATGGTTACATACATCATCAGGCGCACGCTCCAGGCTGTCCTCATGACGTTGTTCGGGGCGTTCTTCTTCTACACACTCCTCGTCTACGTACTCCCGTGGGGGCCAGCCACGGCCTACCGTCGCGCGGCCCAGGATGTGCGCGACTACAATATCACGGAACCATTTAGCAGGATACTTAATTCGGGCGGCAAGCCCGTCGGACCTCGCCAGCCGACGCCCTTGTTCACGGTGCGCGAGATGGAGGAGGCATACAGCCTGGACAAGCCCTGGCCCCTCAGCTTCTTCGCCTGGCTTTACGACCCGGACGACACGATGACCTACACCCGCCGGCTCTTCCTAGAGCAGCAGAAGGGCCTCGACATCTGGATTGGCTCGCTGCACATCACGGGCGATGGGGCCTTGCTGGGGAACTGGGGCTACTCCGACGTCGTACGCCGGGGAGTGGCCGTACAGGAGGTCGTCAGCGGCCGGTGGGGTAACTCTGCCTTGCTCGTGGGGCTGGGCCTTATCTTCAGCGTGCTCATAGCCGTGCCTGTAGGGATGTGGAGCGCGGTCAGGGCCGGGTCGAAGGTGGACCACACGATCACCTTCTTCTCGTTCGCGGGCCAATCGATGCCGCCCTTCGTGCTGGGCATGCTGTTGATCTTCGCGGCGGCCGTGATCCCCTACCAGTTACACCACAACCAGGGCTGGACCTGGCTGCCCTACCTGCCTCCCGGCCTCACCCACGACCTCGACCAGGATACCAACTGGCTCAATCGCCTCTACCACCTCGTGCTGCCGGTGAGCGCATTGGTGCTGTCGCAGGTAGCGTGGCTGTCGAGGCACGTCCGCTTCTCCATGCTCGACGTGCTGTCGAAAGAGTACGTGCGCACCGCCCAGGCAAAAGGGCTGCGGCAGTGGCGGGTGTTGTGGCGGCACGCCTTCCGGAACGCCTCCATACCCTTCATTACCAGCGTAGCCCTCGCCATACCGGGCGTGCTGACGGGCGTGGTGGTCATCGAGAGGCTCTTTGCCTACCCCGGCATGGGCGACATATTGTTCTCCGCGATGAACATCAGGCCGGACATACCTATCATCCTTACCGTCGTGGTGATCATGGTCTTCTTGATAGGCATAGCCAACCTGGTGGCGGACATCCTGTACGCGGTGGTCGATCCACGGGTGGGCGGCAACTAGGGCCGGGAGACGGCACATTGCAGGACTTCGTCGGGACTGGACCGAATCTTGCACCCATACAACGCCAAACAGGTAAGTCACGTGTAAGCCATAAGTCCACAACACGATTGGAGACAGCCCTATGAACAACCCACCAGACGAGAACGAGACGGCCCGTTCCAACTACGTATTCGAGACCCCGCTGGCCTCGGGTGCGCAAGAGGGCGAGGGCATGAGGGAGCCGCACGAGGCGGGGGAGCGCATCCCCAGCATAGAGCCGTGGGAGGAACCGGAGAACACCCAGGGCTTCCAGCACGGCTCGTGGAACTACGCGCATTCCACGCGCAACGAGGTCGGCCCCGTTTTAGCCGAGCGTGAGGACCACCCCGATACGGCACACGCCGAAGACGCGGGTTGATAGAGCCTGTGGCATGATGCGAGCCGCCTTCCGCACTGCGACCCGCATCACGCCAAACAGGAGGACCGGCAACAAATAAGAGCACCTGCCGTACCCCCTGCGACGGGAACGCGGCCGGTGCTCTTATTTGTTGACGACTTTATACACTTTGTAATTTATGTCACGGGGACGGGGCTACGCGGTTAGCTGGAACGGCTCTCCGTCCGCGCGCAGCATCTCGATGAGCGCCTTACCCATGTGGACCTCCACCGGCTTCAACGGCTCGCGAGGGCCGCTGTAGTCGCTGCGGTGTGCCCAGCCACCGACCTCCGCGGGCACCTGGTAGAGGTTGCCGTCCGGCCCCTCCACGATCCAGTTGAGGTACAAGGGCGTCTTGTCGCCCAGGTAAAGGTGCGCATGGGTGGGGTAGTAGACCCGGGGGCAGGTGGGCGGCTTCCGCGTGTTGCCCGCTGTAGCCCGTGTGCGTGTGCGTGCTCGCCGTCGAGTGTATGGCTCCAAATTGACATCTCCTCTCGTCGCTCTCGCCATTGAGTAGCTGGATGGCTGCGCTGTACGTCGCGTACCCGCAACCACCATACCCAATTATAAGCAACAAGAGGACCGCGTTATGTCTATTTTGACTAAAATGGGGTAAAGAGAGGGTGAATAATAGTCAATGCAAGCTGTTGCCCTGCAACTTTGGCGGTAAAAATTACCGGGGTGTTAGCTGAGCGTTAATCTTCCCGGGTGGTGTGAGGTTTAGGACAAGAAGGGCTTTGACACGGCCCACGCTTTCTGTTACAATAGTGTGTACTGAAATGGACCGCTAGCTCAATTGGCAGAGCAACTGACTCTTAATCAGTGGGTTGAGGGTTCGAGTCCCCCGCGGTTCACAAGTGAATAGGCATGAAAAGAGCCTGGTACCTAAGTGCCCAGGCTCTTTTGCTTGCCGTGTGTAGTTGAACTGCCTACTTGCTGTCGGGTGTCTGTGCCTGTGTCTGTGTCTGGCAGTTAGGGAAGAAAGTATTGGCAACCATCTTTGAAATCTGCCCGCGCGTGGCGTTGCTGCCCACCTTGAAGTAAGGCAGGTTAACCGGGCCCACGCACTCCAGGCCGGGGGTGTTGTTGTCGCAAGCGTAGCCGGACATCACCTTGTGCATCACCAGTCGCTCCACGTAAGGATAGAAAGCGTTGGCAGCGGGCACGTCCTGGAAAGTCTGGCCCGAAATCGGGTCCTGGTACCCGGCGGCTTGCGAGATGATCTTGGCGATCTGCCCTCGTGTGGCATTGTCGCCGGGGCGGAAGTAGGGGCGGTTGCCCGGCTGGCAGGGGATATCGGGGGCGCTGTTGCACGGATAGCCGCTGATGATGCCGCGCACGGCCAGGCGCTCGATCACTGTGTAGAAATCGTTGCTGGGCGGGATGTCCTGGAATATCTGGATCGTGGGCGTGTCGCTGTAGCCCGCGGCGTTGGATACGATCTTGGATAGCTGCGCCCTGGTCACGAAATTCCCGGGCTTGAAGGTGCCGTCGCCGTAGCCGGAGATCACCTGGCGGCAGGCAAGGCAGCGCACGTTATCGTAGTAGGTCGAACCCTGGGGCACGTCCGAGTACTGGGTGCTGCACGAGGTAGGAGCGGGCAGTAGGTCGGGCAGGGGCGCGATGGGGAAGCTGTTGCCGAACATGCGCCCGTCATGCCCCACGCGCTGGCCCCATGCATCGTAGGTCTCGGCATCGGTGCTGGGCGAGTAAACAACCATGAAACCCGCCGGGTTTGTCATTGGCGCCACCGCCGCGCAGCACTGCGATGGATAGCCGGAAGCCGTCAGTTGCACCTGGAAGCCGGCGGCGTAGGGTGTGCCGCTACCCGCGTAAATACGGCCGTAGATACCGGAGGGCACATCGCCATAGGTATCCCAGATCACCATGTAGCGCCCGGCGGAGATGTTGTAGGAGACCATGTACGTATTCTCGCTGGCGGACGTAGCCGCCACCGGTACGTTGCCACCCACCAAAGCTCCCGCGCTCGATAGGCGTTGGCTGTAAACATCGGTCTGGTTGCCGGACGTGCGCGTATCGTTCCAGACCACGAACCATTGCTCTTCTACGGGGTTATATGCCGCAGTGGGAGCAAACTGGTGGGCGGTCGCTGTGGCGACGTTGATAACGTTGCCCTGGAGGGCACCACTCCCGGTCAGGAGCTGCCCCTCGATATCAGCGTTCTCGCCGTTTGGCGAGACGCCCCACAGAACGAGGAAAGTGTCGGCGTCCGAGTCGTACCCGACGTAGGGGAAGTTTTCCTGGTCGCCTGAGATGCCTATCGGCAGTTTGTTGTCATCAACGGCACCGGCCGCGGTCACAAAGCGCCCAAAAACATCCTCATTGCTGCTGTTGCCGATCCACTCGCTCCACACCACAAGGAACTTGTCACCCTGCGGCCTGTAAGCTATGGAGGGGAAAGCCTGGTTGTTAGCACCGTTGTCAATCGCGAAGTCTTCACCGAGGAGGGAACCATCAGCCGACACCCTCTGACCGAAGATGTCCGCGCTATTGGGCTTCCCCGCTCGCTCATCCATCCAAACCACCAGATAGCTGTTGCTGGCAGAGCTATAGGCGACCTTCGGTAAGCCCTGGTACTGGGGGACGCTGCCGATAGCGATGTTATCGCCTACAGGCGAGCCGTCGGCTGCCACGAGTTGCCCGTACACGTCTGCGTTGCCGTTGCGGTAGTCGGTCCAGACGACCAGGTACCGGTTGGCCTCCGGGTCGAATGCGATATCGCCAGTGATCTGATCGCCTGTGGCATCCGGCGAAAGCGGCTTCGACCTGGCAGGGGTGGAGTTACTGTCCGCTTTGCCCGCCTGCGCCTTGCTGTTGTTGGCTGCACCACTATCGGCCGCCTG
>DASVQO010000278.1:0-17691 GCA_036389075.1 Chloroflexia bacterium
CGGCTCGGTCTACAAGCAGTTGGCGCACGTCGCCCTGCCGGGCGGGGTGAAAGCAGAAAGCTAAGGCGGCGCTACCCGGAGCGTCTACAGCCCTGCCCCCGGATCTGAGGAATGGGGTGCCAGGTCGTGCATCCCCGCCACGCATGCCCATGAGCCTTCCGAACTCACCAGACGCGATCGATGCTGCCTACCTGGAACCTCTCCTGAGGGACTACTCCGGTGAGCCTCACCAAAAGCTAGCCGGCTTTAGCGTGCAGCGCCTGGACAAGGGCACGTCGGGCGCCGAGCTTTACCTGGTCGCCATCGCGTCGGCACCAGGTAGTGAGCCTTCGAGGTTTGTCCTGAAAATAGGTGGCGGCCAGAAGGAAGTCTACTTCTACCGCGAGCTTGCCTCCCGCTTGCCTGTGGATACGCCCCGCGTGCTGGACGCTCGTATGATCGACAATGGCCGTGCCTGGCTGCTAATGGAAGAGATTGCCGGTGTGAAGGATGGCCTTGACTGGGAGGAAGCCGACTATAAGGCTGTGCTAGCCGGCATGGCAAGGCTCCACGCCCAGTTCTGGACGCGCACCAACTTGCTGGGTGATTGCTCCTGGCTCTGGAGGCCGGACGACCGGTCGCTCCAGGAACTCGTCGCGGCACGGAGAAGCGACGTGGCCGCACTCACGGCGGCAGGGCTGCCGGAGGCGCTGCCTGAGGTGTTCGGGGCGGACCGGCTGGCGCTCGCCGCGCACCTCCTGGAGCAGCCGGAGAAGTTGTTCGGCCCCTTGCTGGCTGCTGGGACTACCCTGGTCCACGGCGATTACTGGTTCCACAACGTCCAGGTTACCGGCACGGGACGTATAGTGCTCGTGGACTGGCAAGACCCACAAGTCTGGTCGGGTCTTTGGGAGCTGGCCTATTTCCTGAACCTGCTGCTGCCGGTGTCTGCGGGCGTCTATAGAGAGAGGCTTCCCGTTGATGAGGACCTCATGATTGGGTGGTACGCGGACGCCCTGGCTGATGCCGGGGTGGCCCTGCCAAAAAGTGACTTTGACGCGGCCCTCTTGTCAGCCCGCGTCTGGCACCCTTTGCAACACTGGATTCGGCAGTATAGCTACGCCGTCACTCAAGGTCTACTGCCCACCGAAGGTGTTCAAGAGACACGTTCCGCCGCGGTAAGGTTTCTTACGACCACGTTTGCTCGCTGGGAGCAAGACGCGCATGCGTTGTTGAACATGTAGCCGCCGCCTTAGCAGGACAAACACTCCCTGGTAGGGCTGTCTCAAAGTCAGACAGCAGCACTGTGGTGGCCCCTGTCATTCTGAGCGTAGCGAAGAATCTCAAGAAGGTGGTATAGAGGGAGAAGGTGGTATAGAGGGAGAAGGTGGTATAGAGGGGCTGTTGAACATCGCGTACTAAGGTGCTGTCGTTCAGCGTAGAGGCCATACCAGCATCTTAGATTCTTCGCTGCGCTCAGAATGACAGGGGCCACCACAGTGCAATCTTCTACTTCGGCCAGGGCCTGCATCGACAAAGGTACTCTTGCGCCCTCTTCCCTTTTGCCCGATAATAGCAATCAATATCGACAGCCAGGGCGTGTCTTCCGGCCGGGAGACCTGCCGTTCGCGGATTTGGGTGGGGCCGCGAGCGCAGAGCTATGATGAGGCTGTGGATTGCCGCGTGCGCTATTTAGGAGGGACCGGGCATGACCAACCTCATTTCACAGCCTTCCGGTTTCGAGCGGGTACCCACCGGAGTGCCAGGGTTCGACGTGCTGGTGCACGGGGGCTTCCTCAAGGGGGGCATGTACCTCATCAGCGGGCAGCCAGGCTCCGGCAAGACCGTGTTCGGCAACCAGATGTCGTTCCACCACGTCGCGAACGGCGGCCGCGCGGTCTACGTGACCCTGCTCACCGAGACCCACGCCCGCATGCTCACCCATATGAGCGCCTTCTCGTTCTTCAGGCCCGAACCCATCGGCGACAGCCTCTACTACGTCAGCGGCTACCAGATGCTGCAAGGGGGAGCCCTAACCACCCTGCTGTCCCTGCTGGAGGGGGTCATTCGCGACCAGCGCGCCACCCTCCTGGTGCTGGACGGCCTGGCCGCCGTGGAGGAGAGCACCGACTCGGACATCCTGGTGAAAGAGTTCCTCCAGAGGCTGCACGTTTACGCCGAGGCCCACGGCTGCACCACCATTTTGCTGACCCATGCCAGCCCTGGCACCAAGTCGAGGCCGGAGTTCACGATGGTCGATGGGCTGGTGGACATGGGAGCCAGGTACATAGAGCAGCGCACGGTGACCGAGATAGAAGTCAGCAAGCTTCGAGGCAGCAAGCACCTGCGCGGCAAGCACAATTATGAGATAACCGACGGCGGAGTAGTGGTCCACCCGCGCACTGAAGCAGTGTTGAGGAGCCTTACCGCTTCCACCGGGCAGGACCGCACGCGCCGAGCTTTCGGTATTCCTGGCCTCGATGAGATGTTGCACGGGGGCCTGCTCACAGGCTCGAACACGGTCCTCTATGGCGTGCCCGGCGCTGGCAAGACGATGCTGGGCCTGCACTTCCTCACGGAGGGCGCGCGCAACAACGAGCCTTGCCTATATTTCGGTTTCCACGAGACGGCCACGCGGCTTACAGATAATGCAGCGCACCTGGGCCTGGAATTCAGTCGCTATGCCCAAAGCGGGGCCATCGAGATCATCTGGCAACCTCCCCTTGAGGGCAACCTTGATGGTTTGGCGGAGCAGTTGCTCGACGCGGTGCGAAGGCGTGGGGTGAAGCGGCTATTCATAGACAGTCTTAGCGGTTTCGAGGAGGCGGGCTACCCGGAGCGCATCAGCAGGTTCCTGGTCGCCCTCGGCAATGAATTGCGCTCCCTGGGGGTGACTACGCTGCTTACCGTCGAGTTGCTGGAAGTGATCAGCGAGTCCCTCTATCTGCCCTCGAAAGGCGTCTCATCCAGCTCCGAGAACATCATCCTGGTCAGGTTTGTGGAGTTGCGCTCGCAGCTTTACCGGCTGATCTCCATCGTCAAAATGCGCGAAAGCAGCTACGATTCGTCAGTGCGCGAGTTCCTCATCACCGAGAGCGGCATAGAAGTTGCCGATACCTTTCGGAGTGCGGAAGCAATTCTCACGGGTGCCGCTCGTCCCCTGGGCCACGGGCAGGCGGAAAAAGACGACAAATACGCGCGAGAGCCAGAATGACGGGCGGGGATGGCAACAATACTGGTCATTGACGACGAGCCTGCGATAGTAGATATACTACGCTCCATACTCGAAGAAGAGGGTTACAAAGTAATAACGGCGGCAAACGGGCGGCAGGGCCTCGAATTGATCGTGACCGCGCGTCCCGATGCGGTCATTTGCGACGTGATGATGCCGGTGCTCGATGGCCGCGCCCTCTGCCGCGCCGTACAGAGCGACCCCAGCTTCCACCACGTGCCGGTCGTGCTCATGAGCGCGGTGCAGAACATCGTCAGCCGCACCGACTGCAAGTACGCCGCCTACATCCAGAAGCCCTTCGACCTGGATTCCATTCTGAGCACGGTTTCCAAAGTCCTAGAAGCAGGACGAGAGTGAGGCGAGGCCGCTTCCTAAAATCCCCTTTGTCATCCTGAGCGTAGCGAAGGATCAGCGGCCCGTTCCTGACACTCCCGCTTGAGGCACCACTGTTCCTGATGCCGCCATCATCCGCATTGTTGAAGACTCTGGCCTACCCACCTGATCCTTCGCTACGCTCAGTACTGTACAACGAAGTTTGCTCCATTTAGCCGGGCGGTTGAAACCGCGGGCTACCTTTACGAAGTGCCCCTTCGGGCACTGCACCTTTCTAGAATTAACTTTGTTGGTCTTGTACTCAGGATGACAAGGGGGAAGAGGATCCTATGCGTTCTACAATCTTGTTCTGGACGAAGGCCCGGCCATTTCAAGGCCCAAAAAGTAAAGTTCCCATGAGTATTCCTTAAGTGGGAACTTTTCTTTTTGTGCCTTGAAGAAGCAACAACGCGCTCTACGATGCGCCCTTCTCAGCCGGGGCGAAACTCTCCTGGTGGATCTCGTAGGCCGAGCGGAGGCCCGACTCGATGGCCCCCTGTATCCAGGCGTGGCACAGCGAAGTGTGCTCCCCGGCGAAGTAGAGCCGTCCCTCCGGGGCACTGATGTACTTGTGCAGGAGGGTCTGCTGGCCGGGGTCGAACAAGGCGAAAGCCCCACCCGCGAATTCGTCGTCGTGCCACATCTTCGAGGTGCCCACCTCGAACTCCTCGGTGATTTGCGGGTGGATGCAGGACAGGTTCTCAAGCGCCTGGCTGATGCGGTCCTCGGGCGAGAGCGAACCCCAACGCTGGGCGTCCTCCGCCCACGTGTAGCTGGCCAGCAGCACCCCGCGCCCGGTCTCGCGCCCGTGGTCGGGGTAGTACACCGTGCGTATGGGCAAGTCGGTCATGGTGCCGCCGCCGAATATGCCCTCGTCCTCCTCCCAGAAGCGGCGGTGACATTGCAACAAGATTTTGGCCGAAGCGTCGTAGTGAAGCTGGCGGATGGCGCGCTGCTTCTCGCGAGACAGCGGCTTGAGCATCTCGACGTGGCGCAGCACCGGGAAGGGCACGGTGATAATCGCGTAGTCGCCCGTCTCCGAGAAGCGGCCCGCGTGCGTGCGGTAGTGGATCGTCACTCCCTCGGGCGTCTGGTCGATGGCGATCATCTTCGCGCCGAAGCGGATGTGGTCTTTCAGGGCGGGCAGGAAGGCCCTGGGCAGGTTGTCCATGCCGCCTTCGATTTCTACCATGTTGGTGTAATAGTTGCCCACCTCCTCGCGCAGTAGCTCAAGGAAGGACGAGTTCATAAGCGCTTCCTGGTTGGCTAGCAGGCCGAACCGCTCGATTGCGCCCTCCGACCAGTTGAGGGTCTCCAGGAACTCGCGGGTGGAATACTGGTCGTACTCGGCCACGAGGTCAGGCCAGCAAGCATCGCCCTCGTCTTCCAGCCGCTTGGCGAAGGGCTTCAGCGCCTCGGCCCACAGGTCGTCCAACGACTTGCCCTTCTCGTGCTCGCCCAGCTCAAAGCCCAGGCAATCGGGGTCCACATCGGTGTCTTTCACGCGCCACTTGCAGCCGTTGATGAAGTAATAGGCGTTGCGGTTGCCCATCGTGAAGTCGGTGATGTTGATGGCGAACTTGTTTACGTAGGCCATCGTAAGCTCGTGGGCGCGAGGGATGCGCATGGCCCCGCCCTCCGCGTAGAGGCCCGGCGCGAACGGCTCTCGCAGCGTGTAGACGCGGCCACCCACCCGGTTCTGGGCCTCCAGCACGATGGGCGTGTGCCCGGCGCGCAGTAGCTCGTAGGCCGCCGACAGCCCCGCCATACCCGCTCCCACGACGATTACCCGCTTAGGCGAAGGGGTCTCTCCTTCCAGCCCCGAGTCGATTATCTTGAGCATGTCTATTTCAGGTGAAGAGGCCACGCATGATACCTCCCTTGCAAAAGATAGTGCGCCCCCATGATAGCAAAGTTTGGGGGCTAAGTAAATCGGAGTGAGGCTGTAATGAGGTGTCGAAGCTACCTCACAAATCGCGGTGTGGAATGTCGGCACCCAGGCTCCCCCTATGTCATTTCGAACGCAGTGAGAAATCTCGTCCTCCACCGCGATGTTTCCTTTTACTCATGTGAACTTGCCGATGTTTGTTCCAAGCAAAGGGGTTGTTTCGGTGCTGAAGGACGAGATTTCTCACTGCGTTCGAAATGACATAGGGGGGCTTTGGGTGCACATAGTTGGTACCTTTGTTTTCGAGATGATCTAAAATCATCTCCTGCGTGGACCCAATGCGAGCGCATCATGGGAAATGCGTACGCCCTGACACTGCAATTAGCCATCTGGCATAGGGATTGCCTTGTGATGGATGACGATATTCGAGGAGCGAGGTCTCCTCGTTAGCTGCCCCAACCCAACCGGCAGTGCAAGCAAGCGACCAAATCCAGTCATTGGAGGGGATAACAGTTATGGACCAGAGAGACCAATATTCCGAAGGAAATGGCGTAGACGGATTCTCCACGGGCAGCGATGCCGAGACGATCCAATTCGACGCGGTCGGTGCGGACGCGGGCTATGCCACATCGGGCGGCAGCGGCACGGGCGACACGGGCCAGGACATAGGCGGCACGGTGCGCGGCACCGTCCAACAGGTGCAGGAGACCGCCGGAAACGTGGCCGGTCAGGCCCAGGAGACGGTTAGCCGGGTGGCCGACCAGGTGCGCCAGACCGCCTCGACCCGCCTCGAAGACCAGAAGAACCGCGCAGTCGAGGGCATTTCGAACGTGGCCGAGCAGGTACGCGAGATGAGCCTCAATATGCACGACCAGGGCGCGGTAGCCGAGTACATGGACAGGGCCGCCTGGCAGCTACAGAGGTTCTCCGACTACCTGCAAGAGAAGGACCTGCGCGACATCGCGATTGAAGCGGAGCATTTCGCCCGCCGCCAACCGACCATGTTCCTGGCTGGTGGCTTCTTGCTCGGCCTGCTGGGCGCTCGCTTCTTGAAGAGTTCAGCCCGCCAACTGCAAACACAGGGCTATGCGGGCGGGAGCAGTGGTAGTGGCAGCTCCGCTCCGCAAGTGGTCCACTTCACCACCCAGGGCAACAACACGGTCGAAGGCCGCTCCGGGGCCGGGCTTCCGGCGGGCGCGGACGGCGAGGACACCTTCAGGTCCACCTACGTAGTCACTCCCCGTGACGGCGGTTCGGAGGGCTAGGCGATGCAAGTAAACAAAGAAGACCGCTCGATAGGAGAGCTTTTCGCCGACCTTGCCAAAGAGTCGAGCGTGCTGGTACGCCAGGAGGTAGCCCTCGCCAAGGCGGAATTGACGCAGAAGGCGGGCGAAGTCGGTAAGGATATCGGCTTCCTGGCCGTGGGCGGCCTGGTGCTCTACGCGGGGCTGCTGGCGATCATCGCGGCGATTATCATCGTGCTGGGCACCGTGGGCGTGCCGTGGTGGCTTTCAGCCCTGCTTGTGGGGCTGATCGTGGCAGGGGTGGGCTACTTCCTCGTACAGAAGGGCCTCAAGGCGCTCAAGCGGGAAAATCTCGCGCCGCGCCAGACGATTCAAACGCTGAAGGAAGATGCTGAGTGGGCAAAGGAGCAGGTGAGATGAGACCATACGGAGCTGTTGACGACGAGGACAACAACGATACCACGCCGGGCGGCGGTGCCGAGGACTCGAGCGTAGTGGTCTACCGCCCGTACGCCCCTAACGACTCCGCAGCCTCTACTTCGGACGCGGCCACGAGCCAGTACGCGCAACCCGCGTTCGACGCGACGCCGCAGACGCTGCAACCCTCGTTCCTGGACGCCACGCCCGACCCGGTGCTGGAATCTGACGAAGCCATCATCACGGACGTAGACACGGGCCGCGACCTGGGGCAAGACGCAGGGAACGATGACTGGGTGGCGCGGGTGCCTATAAACCCGGTAACCCCGGTGCCGGTGCTACCCGTCGCCCCGGTCGTGCCTATTACGCATGACGCGCCGGTAACATCGGTGGCCCGGGTGCTCAGGGATGACGACACGGGGTGGACGGCGGGCGGGGGCTACGACGCCCCGGCGACCGGCCTCGGTGATGGCGGGGGCGATGATGTGACCATTCCCGACGACCCTGAGGCTATCAGGGCGGGGATAGAGCAAACACGCGCCGAGATGAGCGACACGATCAACGCCATCCAGGAGAAGCTGAATCCGCAAATATTGATGGACCAGGCCAAGGACACGCTCCAGGATGCCGCGTCCAATATCATCAATAACGCCAAAGACACCGTGCGAGACGCCACGGTGGGGAGGGTTGAACACATGGTGAGCAACGTAACGGACTCCGGGGGGAACTTCGTCCAAATGGTGAAGGACAACCCCATCCCGGCGGCCCTGGTGGGGCTGGGCCTCGGCTGGCTCTTCACACGAAACAGCGGCTCGTCCAACAAGGGGCGCGACTATCGCTACTCCCCCAATTACAGGGACTACCCCGACTACACGGACCGCGGTTACCCCGGCGCGGGTAGCTATCAGCCTCAGAGCTACGGCAGGCAGGCTTACGGCGGCTACAGCGGCGGCCAGGCGGACGGCGACTCGGGCGTGGTGGACCAGGTGACCGGCCGCATCAAGCAGAACCCCGTACCCGCCGCGCTCGCGGCTGCCGGACTCGGTTGGCTGCTCATGGGCGGGGGCGGCAACACCCAGTCGAGCGGGGCTTCCTATGCCCGTTACGGCGGCGGTGGCTACAGCGGCCAGCGCGGGTATGGCGACCAGGGTGGCGGCATCGGTGACGTCGTGGGCCAGGTCCAGGGCAAAGTTGGTGACGTAGCAGACCAGGCCCGCGACACCGCCAGCGACGTAGCCGGCAAGGTCGGTGACGTAGCAGGTCAGGTACGGGACACGGCGGGCAACGTGGCGGGGCAGGTGCGCGACACCGCGGGCGAGGTGGCAGGCACCGTGGCCCAGACCGCCGGGGATGTCGCGGGGCAGACCGGGGATGTGGCGAGCCGCTTCCTCAGGACGCTCTCCGAGAACCCCATACCGGCCGCGCTCGCGGGGATAAGCCTCGGCTGGCTCTACATGCAGAGCAACAGCCAGGGCCGGGGCAGGCTGCACGAGGCCCGGCACGTGGCCGGGGACGTGGCGAGCCAGGCGGGTGATACAGTGGGCCGCTTGGCCGAGAGCGCCGGGGAGACGGTAGGCAGCGTGGCTGAAGGTGTGAAGTACCAGGCCGCCGAGACGCAGACCCAGTTCCAGCGCATGCTGATGGAGAACCCGCTGGCGGTGGGCGCTATCGCGGTGGCGGTAGGCGCGGCCGTGGGCCTGGCGGTGCCCGAAACACCCCAGGAGCACCAGTTGATGGGGGCGGCCCGCGACAAGCTGGTTGACCGGGCGCAGTCGGTGGCGCAGGACACCCTGCAGAGGGTGCAGCAGGCCACAGGCGACGCTATGCAGCGCGTAGAGGAAGTGGCGGGCGACGTGCAGAGCACCGTCGAGGAGCGCGCTTCAGAGATAGGCCAGGCGTAGTGCGATAACGCTACCCGCTGTCCGTCATACCGGACAGCGGGCGGCGTAGTACAACCAGATAACACACCAGACAAGCCCCCACGAATACTGCGGGGCTTGTTGGCGTCCGCCCGATGTGATACCCTCCAGTAGATAACTAAAAGCTACCTCAGCAATGACAGCTTCAAGAAATGAGCACCCAGGTCCCGGCCCTGTCATTTCGAACGCAGTGAGAAATCTCGTCCTTCAGCACCGGAGCAACACCTTTCCTGTGGAAGAGAGTCCCATGAGAAAAGGGGAACACCCCGGTGGAGGACGAGATTTCTCACTGCGTTCGAAATGACAGGGCCGGGGCTTCGTGCGGTTCTTCGACTGATTACTGGTAAGTTGGCATTTCGCACAAGGTAGCGGAGTTGATGCTATGACTGCGGCCATGAGGGCAGCATCACGGAAGAAACAATACGTCCTAAGCCTTGCCTGCCTCATGATCTGTTTGCAGACCGCTGCCGGTGCAGGGACTATGCAGGCGGCACCACTGCAAGCCCCACTTGAGGGCTTCGCGCACGCGGCTATCCGTCAGATATGGGAGCGCGACGACGCGGTGGTGGCATCGGGCAGGGCGACACGGCCCTGGATGTGGGGTCCAGGCCCCTTCTACACGAACTACGAACCTTTCACCGGCACACCGGGCGCGAGCCACCTCGTCCAGTACTTCGACAAGGGGCGGCTGGAAATCAACGACCCTGACGCCGACCGAGGCTCGCCCTGGTTCGTTACCAGCGGCCGCCTGGTCAGTGAGATGGTGGCAGGGGAAGCCGAGGCGGGCGGGGGGCAGGCGTACAAGGTAGGTCCGGCGAACGTGGCTGTCGCGGGCGATGGTGGCGCGCAGTCGGCTACCTACGCCAGCTTCCGGGGCGTCCTGGCAGGGGTGCCGCCGTCAGAGGGCCGGACCGTGGAGGCTCTGCTGGAGGCCTCGGGCAAAGTCACCGCCCTCGGCGCTCCCCCCACGAAGGTGACGCTTGCGCGGCGCGAGGCGGCCACCGGGCACCACTGGGCCGACGTCTTCTGGCGGTTCGCCAACGCCCCCGACCGTCCAGCCCGCTTCGACTGGCTGTACACGCTGGGTTACCCCATCACGGAGCCGTACTGGGTGCAGGTGCCGGTGTCCGGCAAGTCTCAGGCGGTGCTGGTGCAGCTTTTCGAGCGGCGCAGCCTCACGTTCAACCCCGCGAACCCCGCCGCGCTTCAGGTGGAGATGGGCAACGTGGGGCGGCACTACTTCCAATGGCGGTACGTACAGCTTGCGGCGGCAGACCTCGACACCCGCTACCAGGCTCGCATCGAGGTTGGACCGAAACCCGGCCGCGTCACGCGTGTGGTGGAGAGGATAGAGCTGGCGAACGGCACCGGCGCACCCCTGCGAAATGTGGTGCTGCACGCGCCCTGGCAGCACTGGGACGGCGCTTTCCGACTGCTGTCAATCACGGCGGGAGGTCAGGAGGTAGAGACCGCCTGGCGCGAGGAGATCAGCCTCGATGTGCAGCTACCCGCACCTGTGGCCGTGGGGGAACGGGTGACGCTGGACCTCACCTTCGAGCTACACCCCCGGCCGGTGGGCGGACGCACCGGGTACGATACCGCCAACGACATCGTCGGCTTAGGGGATATGTTGCCTACAGTGGTGCCGTGGGAGAACGGCGGCTGGTCGGTCTATCCCTATTCAGAGTTGGGGGACCTGGGGTACTACGCGCACAGTAACTACACGGTGGAGATAGCATCGTCGGGTGGCGAGAAGCTGGTGGCGGGGGGCACGGGCGACACTGTCAATTACGACGCCAGGTCTAACATCTGGCGGTTCGAGGCTGAGAACGTGCGCGACGTGGGATACGTGGTGTCGCCGCGTTTCATCAACCCGATGACGGACGAGAGCATGCGGCGTCAGGTGGGGGACGTAAAGGTGCTGGGGTATTTTCTGCCGGAGTACCGGGAGCAGGCACGCCAGCAGCTAAGCATAGTGGTGCCCGCGTTCGAATGGCTGGGGCGCACCGTTGGAGATTACCCCTTCAACACGTACACGGTGGCGCAAATGGGGGTGCCCAAGCTCAGGAGCGACAATTACGCGCAGGAGTACCCCGCCAGCTACTTCATACCGACCTCCTGGCTGAACCTCGGCGTCACCCCCGGCACCTGGACGTGGTACACGCCCGTGCACGAGGTAGCCCACCAGTGGTTCTACTCGACCGTCGCCAACAACCAGCTTGCCGACCCCTGGCTGGACGAGGCGCTGGCTACCTACGTCACCGCCGAGTACGTGCGCGCCAACCACCCCGGCTACTATAACGCCTCTTATTCGTCTATGACGCGCAACGCCACCAAAGCCCTGCCAGTATCGGCGGGCATCTTCAGCGGCTTCGCAAGTGAGAACCAGTACTCGGCCACCATCTACGACAGCGGCACGCTGATGCTCGACAGGGTGCGCGCGGCGATGGGCGATGGCCCATTCTACGCTGCCCTGCGCGAGTACTATAGCACCTACCGCTTCAAGACGGTCACCCCCGGAGACTTGCTGGCAGTGCTTCAGAAGCACTCCAAGGCCGATTTGAGGTGGATCTGGGACGCTTATCTCGCTTACTATTGAGCCTCCCGTAATGACGCGGGGTGCCCACGGTGGTGCCCTGTGGCTGAAGCCACGGGCTTACAAGAAGCAAAGTCTCCTTCGGAGACTACATGATGTTCCTCAGTCCCCGCAGGGGACTTCGCTACTTCTCAGCCCGTGGCTTTAGCCACAGGGCGATCTTGGCAGGGCGATCTTGGCGGGGCGATCTTGGCGGGGTGACCGTGGCAAGTCACCCTTCCCCTTGTAAGGAGTGTGTACACCCACGGAGGTTTGTCGCACCCTGATTGACAAAGCCTACGGCCTCCGGTACAGTCTACTGGTGAAGCAGTTGGGCGGCGCGGCTATGGATATGCTCAGTTCGGGGCGGGTAAGACGGTGGGCGCAGGTGTTGCTTGTGCTCGTGGTCGCCCTGTTCTTCGCGCGCGCCGTGTACGACCTGCTGCCGCAGGTGCTCGGCTACGACTGGGTGCTCGATCCCGCCTACATAGTCCTGGCCGCAGTGCTGCTGCTGGCGCGGGGGCCGGTGCCCGTGTACGCGTGGGCCAGGGTGCTTGAGAAGCTGGGACACGTCCTCCCCTGGCGGGTGAGCGCGCGGGCGGTCTACTATTCGGGGCTGGCGGGGTTCGTGCCCGGCTTGGTGTGGCACGCGGTGAGCCGGGTGATGCTTGTGGAGCGCGAGGGCGTACCCCGGCTGGTGTCCGCCGTGAGCGTGGGCATAGAGAGCGTGCTGGTGCTGCTTGCGGCGGCCATCGTGTCGTCGCTGACCCTGTTCGCCTGGCACGACGCGCCGACCTGGCTGGGGCTGGGGCTAATCGCGGGGCTGCTCGTGCTCGTGGCGCAACCGGGTCTGCTGTTCGGGTTGCTCAACTGGGTACTGGCCCGGCTGAAGCGACGGCCCATCGAGATAAGGCTCACCGCCCGCGACATGCTGGCGCTGCTGTGGCCCTACCTGCTGAACTGGCTGATTTACGCTGCCATCTCGTTCGCGCTGGTGGCGGCCCTTTATCCCGGCCTGCCTCTCTCCTCTGCGCCCGTAGTTGGGGGTCTTTTCACGGCCTCGTGGGTGGCGGGCTACCTGGCGGTGTTCGTGCCGCAGGGGCTGGTGGTGCGCGAGTTCTTCATCGTCGGCCTCCTCACCACGCTGGTAGGCGTGCCGCCGCCTATTGCCGCCGCCGCTGCCTTGCTGTCCCGCGCCTGGTCCATGATCGGTATCGTGCTCTGGGCGGGCATCTCGTCGCGGCTATAACCTGGGGTTTGCCAAGATATGCGCATACTGCACGTCATCTACGACGATATCGGGAACCCCTGGGTCGGTGGCGGGGGGGCTTACCGCACCCTTGAGATATACAGCCGCATGGTCAAAGGCGGCGAGCGGATACAGGTGGTGTGTGGCATGTACCCCGGCGCTGCGCTCACCGAAAACCGGGGAGGCGTGCAGTACCGCAGGGTGGGCAGCAAGCGTTCCTACGTGCTCAGCAGGCTCACTTACATGCTGGCGGCGGCGCGCTTGATAAAGCGTGGGGGCTATGATATAGTCATCGAGGATGTCTCCCCGTTCTCGCCCGTAGGCGTGCCGCTGTGGTGCGGACGCACGCCCTCGGTGGCAAGCGTGCAGAACGTGTACGGCGAGCACGCCAGCAAGAAGTACGGCCTCAAGGGCTGGGGTCCGAGGCTGGTAGAGCGCCCGCTGCTTTCGCTCTTCAAGAACTTTGTGGCTACCTCCATCCAGGTAGGCGAGCAGCTTCGGGAGTTGAAGGGAGAGCAGGCGAACGTCAGGGTGATACGCTACAGCGCCAGCCCGGTCTTTTTCAGCGCGGGGCAGATGCCAGGTGGCCCCAGGCCCGATGATCCGTACATCCTGTCAATAGGCCGCATCGACGTATACCAGAAGGGACTCGACAGGCTGGTGGCCGCGTTTGACGACCTGGCGAGCAAGGTGCCGACGGTGCGGCTGCTGATAGCGGGCGGGGGGGCTTCGGCCCAGATGTTTGCGCTCGACAATTTGGTAGCGCACGCCCGGCACCGCAATCGCATCCGTTTCGTCGGGCAGGTAGACCAGGTGCGGGCGGCGGAGCTTATGAAGCACGCACTGCTGGTGGCGATACCGTCCAGGTACGAAACCGGACCGATAACGGCGCTCGAAGCAGGGGCGGCGGGAGTGCCGGTGGTGGGCACCAATATAGCGGGGCTGCGTGACAATGCGCCACAGTACCCGGCGGGACATGGTATGCTAGTGCCCGAAGACGACCCGCAAGCCCTGGCCGAGGCGATGCGCCGCGTGGCCACCGACCCGGGCCTGCGGGCGAAGATGGGGGAAGCCGGTAAGAGTTGGGCGGCACAGTTCACCTGGGACGCCATCGCCCGCGAGCAACTCGATCTGTACAAGGAGCTAGTGCTGAGACGTGAGGAATGAGTGGCTAGTGGTTAGTGGTTAGTGGTTAGTTCTCCAAGCCGTTCTAGCCACTAACCACTAACCACTAACCACTAGCCACTAACCACTGACCACCGTATGATCTTATTCATCACGCGCAAGCACCCGCCCTCGGTGGGTGGCATGCAACGCCTGAGCCAGAGCCTCACCAGGGAAGTCGGCAGGCTCACTCCCACGCGCACAATCTACTGGGGCGGCTCGACGCTCTTTGTGCCCTTCTTTGTCGTCTACGCCTTTCTGTGGGCGCTGCTCACCGTGCCCCGCTCCAACCACGTCAAGCTCATCCACCTGTCCGACGCCCTGCTCACGCCGTTGGGGCTGGCCCTGCGCACCCTGCTGCGGGTGCCCGTGGTGGTCACGGTGCACGGCCTGGACGTGACGTATTCCAACCGCTTTTACCAGTGGGCCATCCCCAAATGCCTGAGGCGCATGGACAAGGTGATTTGCGTCAGCAGCTACACCCGGCACCAGTGCATCAAGCGCGGCGTGCCGCCCTCCCTGTGCGAGGTAGTGCCCAACGGCGTGAACATGCTCGAATTCGCGGACCAGTTTACGCCCCAGGCGATGCGCAACCTGCAAATGGCAGCCGGGAGCAGGCTGCGCAACCGCAAGGTGCTCCTCACGGTGGGCCGCCTCATCGAGCGCAAGGGCGTGGTGCACTTCCTCACCGAGGTGATGCCCCGCATCATCGCCCAGCGGCAGGACGTTTGCTACCTCATAGTGGGTGAAGGGCCACAACGCGAGCTGATAGAGACGCGCATAGCCTCGCTGCACCTGGAGGACTACGTGGTGCTCGTGGGGCGAGTGGACGATGATACCTTGCGGGCGGCCTACCACCTTTGCGACCTGTTCGTGATGCCGAACATCCCCGTGCAGCACGATATCGAGGGTTTCGGGCTTGTGGCCCTTGAAGCGGCGGCGGCGGGGCGTTACGTCGTGGCCTCCCGGCTGGACGGCATACCGGAAGCGATTGTGCCCGGCCAGAACGGCATCCTGCTCGACCCGCTCGACAGCGAGGCCTTCGCGGACAACATCCTCGAGCTACTGGCGGATGACGCGCAGCGAGAGGCCCTTGGTCGCAAAGCCCGCAAGTACGTGCAGGGTCACTATTCGTGGGACATCGTGGCGCGGCGCTACCAGGGGCTGTTCATGCGGGTGATACACGACGGGCACGGGCACAACCAGGGCCAGGGCCACACCTCGCAAGCGGGTGCCAGGTCCAACAAGACCACGGCCACGGCCCCTGAAACCGAGCCGCAAGAGGCCCCCGGTACCAGGCAAGAATGATGTGGAAGCCTCGCCGGGCGGTCGATAGAGGCGGGCGGCGGAAGCGCGGGAAGATCGCCATACTCGGTTGGTACGGCAGCGCGAACGCCGGGGATGAGGCGGTGCTGCAATCCGTGGTAGAGTCGCTACGCCGGGCGGGACATGACGACCTCCTGGTGCTCTCCACCAATCCCGCCGCGACCGCGAACGCATACCACGTCCAAAGCGTACCTCGCAACCCACTCGACCCCACCACCCTCCACGCGGTCCTCCGATCAAAAGCCCTGGTGCTCGGCGGCGGCGGCCTGATACAAGATAGCTCCAGCGTGTACAACCTGCCCCTGTACGCCTTCTACGTGGCCCTGGCCCGGCTGCGGCGCATACCTGTGTTCGGCTGGGGGCTTGGCGTGGGGCCGCTCTACACGAAGCTGGGCCGCGTGCTGGCCCGGTTCATTGTGGGGTCGTCGCGCTACTTCAGCGTGCGCGATGTAGAGTCGGCACGCGCGCTGCGAGCGGCGGGCGTGCAGGCAGAGCGGGTCCGCGTGACCGCCGACCCCGCATTTCTGATCGAGCCGGGGCGGGTTGCGCCGGGAGGTCTCGCCAGTCACAAGCCCACCATCATATTCTGTGTGCGTCACAGGCTGCACGATAATCCCGGCTTGAACCCGCGCTATCTGCTGCCCGTGGGAGTGCGACACCGGCTGAAGCTGGAGACGAGGCCCGGTATCGAGGAGGACCGCAGGTTCGTGCACGCGGTGGCCTGTGGGGTGCGGTGCTGCGTCGAGGAGCTCGGCGCGAGAGTGGTGCTGCTGCCGTTCTGGGCCGAGCGTGACGACGAGGTGTTGAGGCAGGTGGAGGGGGAGGCGTTGCGCCTGGGCGTGCCGGGTGAGAAACTCACCTGGGCGCGGGTGCGACATACGCCCGCCGAGCTGGGAGGTTATATCGCGGGGGCGGACATGCTGGTCAGCATGCGCTTGCACGCTCTCGTGTTCGGGGCGCTCGCCGGGGTGCCTGCCCTGGCGCTCTCCTACGTGCCCAAGATGCGGGCGCTGATGTCCCTGCTTGGTGCTCGCCGCTGGGTGGTAGAGGTGCAGACACGCGTGCCCTCGCCGGGGGAGATAGAGATGAAGTTGCGCCAATTGTGGGGGCAGCGGGCGGCAGAGGGCGAAAAGTTAGGGGCCGCGGCGGCCGGACTGAGAGCGCGCGCCGAGCAGGACGCCCGGGATATAGTGGCGCTTGTGGACGCTTGACACTCCAGGAGGCGTATGCTATGTTCTGCAAGGCCGTTCCAACCGCCCAGACCTACTCCACATGAGAGAATGCACTTGACAACTGAAGGGGAACAAGAGAGACGCGCTTCCACGCGGGAGAGCCAGCACGGACGAGACCTCAGGCTGTCGGTTGTGGTGCCGGTCTATAACGAAACCGGCCGGATGGGCCAGCGCCTGCCGGAGTTGCTGGCTTACCTGCACGCGCAGGACTACCCATACGAGATAGTGGTGGTGGATGATGGCTCGACGGACGGCACGCCCGAACTGGCCGAGAGATTGCTGGCCGGAGAAGGGCGCGCCAGGGTGCTCGTACAACCTCGGAACCGGGGCAAGGGGCACGCGCTCAAGGTGGGCTTGGTGGCAGCAGATGGACAGTACGTGCTCTTCACCGACGCCGATCTCTCAACACCGCCCGCGGAACTGGACAAGTTCTGGAGCTGGTTGGAGGAAGGGTACGACGTGGTGATAGGCTCCCGGAAGATGCCGGGGGCCAACATCGTAAAGCACCAGTCCCCCTGGCGCGAGTCGCTGGGTAAGGTGTTTACTTGGTTAACGAACCACATAGCCACAAAAGATATTTCCGACGTGACCTGTGGCTTCAAATGCTTCACGCAAGACGCTGCCCGCACCCTGTTTGGCCTCTCGGTGATTGACGATTGGAGCTTTGATGCCGAAATTCTCTTCCTGGCGCAGCGTTTCCGCTACCGCATAAAAGAGGTGCCCGTCACCTGGCACGACGAATCGGGCACCAAGGTGCGCCTCTGGAAAGACGCGGTAAAGTCCCTGCGCGGGCTGGTACGCATCCGCATGAACGCCTCGCGCGGCCTTTATAAGGGAGGCGCTAAACGCCAACGCGCCGCCGCTCCACGATAGAAAGACGAAAACGCCAAGACGCCAAGACGCCAAGGACCACGCCAAGAGTAGAGAGGTTTAATGAGTACAAAGAGGACCAGGGTACAAATACTGTGCCCTGGTCCTCTTTGTACTCTTTAAACCTCACCTATCTTGGCGTGGTCCTTGGCGTCTTGGCGTCTTGGCGTTTTCGTCTCTTTCTATTGCGTCGTAGTGGCGCGTTGGCGTTTAGCCCCTCCCTT
>DASVQO010000279.1:0-6428 GCA_036389075.1 Chloroflexia bacterium
CAGAAAGTGCTCGGCATCACTCGCTCCGACGTGAGACTGAGTGCCACCTATGAGAACCAATACGGCACCCCTGTAGCGCCGGGAGCAATAAGCACCAACCCGAGTAGCGACAACTACACCGGCAACGTGCTAAAGGTAGGCAACCGTGTTGTCGTTGAGGCAACCTACAGGTTTAACTTCCTGGTGCCTTTGATAAGCCAGTTCGCTCCCAACGGCATAGACGTAAAGATGAGCGCGGCAAGGTCGATAGTAAACAGCAACAACTCCGCGTTCAACTGTACCGTCAATTACGAGCCCGCGCCGCCGCTTCCCACCGACACCGAGACCCCAATACCGGCGAGCACGCAGACAGCCGCCGCCATCAGCACTTCAACGGCCAACGCGAATGCAACGAATACGGCTGTTGCTGTGACCTCCACGGCCGTAGCCAACGCCGGTGCGAACGCCAACTCTACTAATACGGCTGTGGCCAAGACCGCTACCGCCAATGCCAACCTGACTAATACGGCTGTGGCCAAGACCGCTACCGCTAATGCGACCAGCACGGCTGTGGCTAAAACGTCTACGGCTATCGCCGATTCCACAAACACCGCCATCGCGGCGAACTCTACCAACACTTCGGTCGCCCAAACCGCCACTTCGGCAGCCCAAACAGCCGTGTCAGTGAGTACCACCACTACAGCCACCCAGCAGTTGGTTGTCGCGTCGTTCGACGTCTACAAGGCAAACGGCAACAACAAAGACCTGGACGTGGTGGTATGGTTGACGGACCAGAGCGGCCAATACGTAACCAACGCAAATTCCGTCTTTGTAAGCGCTCTAAGCTCTGTAGGACAAAGCGATTCCCTCTTCTTGACTAACATGGGCAATGGCAGCTATCGAATCTGTGGCTGGCGCATGTTTAGCGGAAGCGCCGGGCAGGTGGCAGTTTCCCTGGTTGCCAAGAAGACCGGCTACATCGACGCCACTGCCTACACTACAAACCAGGTCGGGTCGTACTGTGGCACTACACCAACCGCCACGTTCACTCCAAGCAAGACCTCTACTCCGACCAGAACCAGCACGTCAACGGCCACTTACACGCCCACCAGCACATCAACTCCCACTTACACGCCCACCAGCACACCGACGGCCAACGTGAGCGTCACCGGCACGTCCACAACGGTCCCAACCGACACTAATACCCCCACGCCGCCACCCACGTTGACGCCACAACCGTCGTACACTCCCACGCCTGTGACCTGCCCCTATACGGTGAGCGTAAGCGCGTACAAGGCGTCGGGCAACCAGCGTGCGTACGTGAGCGTGCAAGTCACCGATGCGCAGGGCAAGAAGGTAGCGGGGGCACTTGTATCCGGCGTCATACGCAGCGAGGTGCGGCGAGGCACCACCGATAACGCGGGCAATGTGTGCCTGGTGTTCAACCGGTACCTGGGCAGCAGCGTCACCGGCTCGATCAGCGTGAGCGGCTCGGAATGCTCGGTTTCCAACCAGTCGTTTACCACCTCAACCAGCGGCGCGGCATGCCAGTAAAAGGTAGATAGATGATATTTCTAAAAACACGCAATCGAGCAAGGGGCAAGCATGACGCGGGGGCGCAGGCCGGTAGAAGCCGCCGCGACCTGCTGCGGAGGCGGTCCTCCGGCCAGGCAGTTGTCGAGATGGCGCTCATGGGCCTATTCCTGGGGCTGCTCCTGGCCGCCGCCGTGGATTTCGGCAGGGCCTACTACACGGCGGTGGTCATCGAGAACATGGCGGGCGAGGGTGCGGCCTACGCGGCGCTGTGGCCGGACCGCGAGCTTGGAGACCACTCGTGCAGCATCATGCCCTACTCGGACAGCCAGAGCATCCAGACGCGGGTGCGCGAGCTCGCCAAAGCCCGGGGCCTGGTGATAGAGGCGGAAGACCAGACCTCGGCCAATATCGAGGTCACCGTGGGCAACAACATCAAGGCTTGCAGCAAGCGCTGCCAGGGCGATGCCATCACCGTGAAGATAAAGTACACCTTGAACGACCTGTTCCTGCCCGGGCTGCTGGGGTTCAAAGAGATACCCATCACTCAGTCCGCGACACAGCTCATATTGAGGGACGTAGAGGACAACAGGAATTGTAGCTAACGGGCCTGAGACAAATTAGAGGTTAGTATCATGCACAACAAGCGGGTAAAACGGGTCAGCAACAACCGGCGCGGCATACGGGGGAACGTCCCCTACAGGCCAAACATGCCAGAACGTAAGGGACAATACCCCCTCAGGAGCAAGGCGCGCGGGCAGGCTATGGTAATCATCGCGCTCGCCATGTTCGTATTGGTCGGGCTGGTGGGACTGGCGGTGGATGGCGGGTCGATGTACCTGCAACGGCGTACCGCGCAAAACTCCACGGACGGCGCGGCGCTGGCGGGTACCAAGATGATGCTCATAGAATATGAGGGCATGCTCTACGAAAACAAAGGGGTGGTGGGTCCGGGGGAGAAGTATATCGAGGAGGCCATCCTGGAGACAATAACGGACTACGCCGGGGTAAACGGTGTCGTCACCGACACGATAGTCGCATATTTCGTCAACGACAACAAGCAGATCGTATCGGCCAGCCAGGGCACGGACAGCAACGGCAACGTCATTTGCGGTACATCGGCGGGGCTGTCGCCCTGCAAGGTGGGCCAGAACGGGTATGTGCCCTGGAACAAGGGCGTCAAAGGCATAACGGTGTCAGCGCGCGCGGAGACGTCTGCTTTCTTCATGAGCCTTTTCGGCTATAAAACAATAGCTGCCGACGCCACCGCCACGGCATTCATGGGCCCTGGTGTAATAAGCGGGCCGGACGTGACGCTACTGCCTATCGGCTTTTACACGACGACAGAGCGCCTGCTTCAAATGAAACCCGGCCAGAAGTATACACTCATTTCCGGGAACCTCCGCAAGATCCCTACGCCCCTGGACCCCGGCATGGAGTGGGACGTTTCAGGGAACTGGGGTTATGTCAACTTCAATGGCAATGGCACGTCTACAACCCTAATCAATGCCTGGATCACATGCGGGTTTAGCCCGAGAGCCTTGACGGACGCCGATTGGAAGGCCTTTTGCACAGATACGAAGTACCAAAAAGTAACCGACGCGAAAGGCCCGACCCAGTACTGGACGGGCGCCGGGTCGGCGCCTAGTGCGGGTCCTTACACGGCCCCCTGGCTGGAGTGGAAAGGGGCCGACGGGAAAGGGCCCGATTGGTGGCTTCAAGGTTCTTCAGGTGTGTCGAGTAGTTGCGCTTACTTCAAGGACATGGTAGAGAGCTTCGCGGGCAAGTCGGTATACGTGATACCCATTTTCGACAGGTGGGACGGAGGGGGTAACAACACTTACTTCCACCTGCTTACCCTTGCGTCGTTCAGGTTCGAGGAGAACGATATCGACTGCCACAGCCCCAGACAGCAGTGGGCCATCGAAGGGTACTTCGAGTACACATACTCGGCAGGCGCTTCGGGCTACCACGGGGACCTGGTGCATAATTCTGTGCACCAGGTATTCCTGGAGCCGTAGCCACCAACAGGCCGAGAGACGAAACCGCCAAGACGCCAAGGACGCCAAGGGCGCGCCAAGTTAAGAACGGTTCACCGCAGAGACGCAGAGGACGCAGAGGGCACGCAGAGAAGAATTGAGGGTATTCTAAGCAGAAGGACCAGGGTACATGCTGACGTACCCTGGTCCTTCTGCTTAGAACACCATCCTTAATCTTGGCGTGGTCCTTGGCGTCCTTGGCGTCTTGGCGGTTTCGTCTCCTATCTGCCCCACGGCCTCGCGATGTCGGTCTAGGGTACCGGCTGGGGGGAGGTTGTGGGGCCGAGTACGTGGGGCTTACCGTCCTGCCACTCTATGCGGTCGAGCCAGACGAAGCGGCGCTGCACGGGGCCGGGGGGCGATTCCCAGGCATGGTACACTATCCAGGGCTCGCCGTCCTTGTCCGCGATTATGGTCTGGTGGCCGGGGCTGACCACGGGGGGCCGCTCAAGGGAGGTTTTGAGGATGGGGTTTTCGGGGGCGTCTTCGCAGGGGCCGGTGGGCGACTGGCAGAGGGCATAGCCAATCGCGTAGTTCAGGCCGTTGTAGATATTGCCTGAGAAGAAGAGGTAATAGGCGTCGTCCTGCTTCCACATGGTGGGGGCTTCGATGACGATGCCCTCCCACCGCTTGTCGTTCTGGACCAGTTCGGTAGGCTCGCCCACCAGGGTCAGGCCGTCGGGGCTTAGCTCCTGCACGTAGATGTAGGTAGTGCTCCCGCAACAGTTGCCGTCGTTCTTCCAGTAGAGGTACAGCTTGTCGCCATCGCGGTAGGGGCTGGGGTCGATAGAGCCTCCCTGGCCGGGCTGGCAGACGAACGCCTCGGTGCGCGTGTCCTTGAAAGGCCCTTCCGGCCTGGGGCTGGTGGCGACCCCGATGCACTGGACGTTGGAGGCCTTGTCGCGGGCCGTGTAGTACATGACGTACTGCTCGCCTATCTTCATGACCTCAGGGGCCCACACGTTGCCGAACTGAATGGCGGTCCACCGGGGCAGGCTGGGCAGGCCGTCCCGCAACATCTCCCACTTTATAAGGTCGTTCGAGCGGGCCACCTGCACGTTCTTGTTGCCCGAATTCGTGGCGTAAGCGTAGTAGACCCCATCGACGTTGGTGATGCCGGGGTCTGGGAAGTCGCTCCTAATGACGGGGTTAAGGAACTGGCCTTCGGGCACCACTATGGGGGATGGGGTTGAGGTAGGGGCGCGCTTGGTGGCGGTTGGGAAATTGGCCTGGGCCTGGGTGGGAGTGTCCACCACGGCGGGTGCCTGCGTGGCGCTAGCGGTGGCGGGGGGCTGTGAGGGTGTGGGAGTAGGTGTGGCTTGCGTGCCGCAGCCCGCCATGATGAGAAGCGCAAATATGCCGAATATCCCCGGCAACAAACGCCTCGCGAAACGAGGTGTGCTGCCACCTTGCGATCTACTTCCCATGCCGGCCTCCCCTTCTGCATGTCGCCGTACGACTGCTGCTTGTGTGCCCATGATGACGCTTGCACGCTGCGTGCCCAGCTTAAGCGCGGTGACGTTTGCTGCTTACGAGACTACAGGCAGCCTGCGGATGTCGGGGTCGGTGAAGATGTCGAACTCGTCGCGGCTGCGGGTGGAGAACTCCGAGACAACGGCCCCCTCGTCCCCGGCCTGGAACCAGTGCAGCGTGTCGGGTGGGATGGTCCACTGCTCGCCCGGTCGAAGCACGACCTCATGCCAGACCGAATAGCTCGACTCGCGCCCGGCGGGCGGGGTGGCGGTAGGACTAGGGGTCGGCTCGCCCTCGACGTAGAGGAACACGGTGCCCCAGCGGCAGCGGAACGTTTCCTCCTTGCCAGGTTCGCCATTTATGGGCGGGTGGCGATGTTCGGGGCAGGTCTGATGGGGGAAGAGCACCAGTTCCTTGGCGCACACCCGCTCGGTGTTGACGTAGACGACCAGTTGTAGGCCGGTGCGGTCCAGCTCGCCCAGGCCCATGTCGGCCACCTCGATGTTGGCGGCTTCGTCGGGGGTGAGAACGATACCAGCACGTTCCAAGTAGTCTCGCGCTTGCGCCCGCGCCTCCCGCACTTGCTCTCGCGTAATCATCCGCGCCCTCCTTCGGGTCTAGAAAGTGAACCCCTCCGCCCTGCCCGCGCTGTGGAGGAAATTCTCCATCTTGTCACACACGGTGCGCTCCACCGCTTCCCGCCCGCGCTCTAGCTCCTCTGGGGGCAAAGCTTTGCACTCGGCGTTGGTCATGCGCTCCTCGCGGCCCAGCGCCTCCAACAGGGCGACCTCCAGGTCGGTGGCGATGTTCACCTTGCTGACCCCGCCGCCCGGCAGGGTTATCGCCTGCCACATCATCTCGGGGGGCACGCCCGACCCCCCGTGCAGCACCATGTGCACGCCCGTGCGCGACTTGATGGCCTTGAGGCGGTCGTAGTCGATACGGGGCTGGCGGACCATATAGACGCCGTGAGCGGTGCCCACCGAGACGGCAAGCGCGTCCACGCCGGTCTCGCGCACGAAGCGTTCGGCCTCCACGGGGTCGGTGTATAGCTCCTCGTCGGTGTCAGTCTCTATCTTGTCGGTGGTGCCTATCATGCCGAGCTCGGCCTCGGCGGAGGCACCGTGGGCATGGGCGTACTCGGCGGCCTCCCTGCTGGCGGCGATGTTGTCGTCGAGGGGCTTCTCGGAGGCGTCCATCATGACGGAGGTGAACCCGGCAGCTATGGCCTCGCGTATGACCCCCAGTTCCTTCGTGTGGTCGAGATGCAGCACCACGGGCACGGCGATTTGCTCGTCGCGCAACACCCGGTAAAACTCCTCCGCGAACTCCCCGGCGGTGATGGTGTAGCGTCTTAGCTCGTTATTGGAGATCTGCACGATGAGGGGGGAGCGCATCTTCTGG
>DASVQO010000280.1:0-28547 GCA_036389075.1 Chloroflexia bacterium
TGACAACGGCAACGTCTGGAACACCATCAAGGGAGGCCAGACGGTGCCCGTGAAGTGGAAGCTCTATCTTTACCAGGGTGGGCCTGAGATTACCAGCACCGCTTCAGTCGCCGCCGGTTGGCCCAGGTACGCTTCCGCCGCCTGCACCGCCTTGCCGCAGGACGCGGTAGAGACCACCAGCACCGGCAGCACGAACTTGCGCTACGACACAACGTCACAGCAATTCATCTACAACTGGCAGACCCCCGCCGGGAGTGGGTGCTACCGCCTGGACGTCAAGTTCACCGACGGTAGGACTTACAGCGCGCAGTTCCAGACCAGCAGGTAGTCTCTAAGCCGAAAACGCCAAGACGCCAAGACGCCAAGAACACGCCAAGGTATTAAGGTTTGGAGAGTACAAAGAGGAGCAGGGTACGACATCTTGTACCCTGCTCCTTTTGCCTAGCGCAACATCCTCTAACTTGGCGTGGTCCTTGGCGTCTTGGCGTCTTGGCGTTTTCGGCTTTCTGTGTGCTTACGCGACGCGCCGCCCGCCCTGGAACACCGCCGCCACCAGGCGCAGCGCAGCCGGGTCGTCCAGGGGGTTGGCGTCGAGCAGCACCATATCCGCCACCTGTCCCACCTCGATAGTGCCCCGGTCGGCCTCGCCAAGGAGGCGCGCGGCCACGGTGGTCCCGGCTTGCAGGGCGGCCTCGGGAGTCAGCCCGCACTCGATCATTAGCTCCACCTCGCGGGCCACTCGGCCGTGGCGCACCGCCCCACCCCCGGCGTCGGTGCCCAGGGCGACCGGCACGCCCGCCTTTGCCGCCCCCGCCACCGCAGCCCGCGAGCTTTCGCGCAGCGACTCGGCGCGCGCCTTCCGAGCCTCCGGCCACCCGACCTCCCGCGTGTAGAACAGCCAGGAGTCCCAGACCGAGAGCGTGGGCACGAGCACGGTGCCGTGAGTTGCCATGGCGGCCAGGTCGTCCCCGTCCAGGTGCATGCCGTGCTCCAGAGAGTCCACACCCGCCCTGGCGGCCAGCTTACAACTCTCAGGGTCGTTGGCATGGCAGGCGATGCTCAGCCCGGCAGCGTGCGCCGCCTCCACCGCTACGGCCAGCAAGGCAGCGTCGAAAGGCACGGCGGGCGCACCCTCCGGGCGTTTGCCTTCGTTCCAGGGGGCCAGTGCTATCTTGATGAGGTCGGCCCCGGCCTCGACTTCGGCGCTGATGGCGTGGCGCAACTCGTCGGGGGTGCCGAACTGGCGAGCGAAAGAGACGTAGGTGCCCTGGTGAGCTATCCAGGTGCCGGCGGCATGGATGTGGGGGGAGGGGAACGCCCCGGCGGCTGCGGCCTTCGAGAGCTGGATGTTCAGGTCGTAGGGAGCGCCCACGTCGCGGGCGGTGGTGACGCCGCTGCGCAGGGAAGCCCCGGCCAGGTCGATGGCGCGCAGGGTGACCTCCGGCACGGGGTCGGTGAAGCGCTCTATCCATTCGGGGCCGCCGGGGCTGGTGTAGTGGACGTGGCAGTCTATCAGGCCGGGCATCAAGGTGCGCGCCCGGCCGTCCACAACGGCGACGTTAGCGCGGCGGCCCGGCCAGTCGGAAGCAGGCCCGACCCAGGCGATGCGCCCGTCCCGCATCTCCACTGCTTGCCCGGCTTGCGTGTCTGCGCCCGTGCCGTCCCACACTCTGACGTTGTCGATCAACAAGTGCCGCATTGGATTGCTCCTAGTGGTGCCGCTGCTTGCGGGGGTTGCTGCTGGGTATCCGCCGCTGTCGTCTACAGCACATGCCATGCCTGTACTTCGTAGGGGTGTGAGGAAGTCCTGTATGGAGGACCTGTGGGGGTGCCCTGCCAGCCCCGCCCTGCCAATGAATTGGCGGGCTGACAAGCAGCGAAGTCTCCTGCGGAGACTAAGAAACGTCATGTAGTCTCCGAAGGAGACTTCGCTGCTTGTCAGCCCGTGGCTTTAGCCACAGGGCTATGGTCATAGGGCTACAGCTAGGCTTCCACCGCTCCCTGTCCTTCAACGCTCTCCACAAACCGGGCGAAGCCTGCGCGGGTAGTCGCCACCACCAGTTCGTGCCCTTCCGACAGCACGCGCAGACGGTCGGGCCGCCACGCCTTGTGCCCGTCAGCCGACAACAGTATGGCGCGCCCCTCGATTGCACCTTGCAATTCGCCGATGTTCCTGCCCTCCGCCCACGAGCCTCTTGCGATCCTCCCTTGCCCTACTATCAGCACGCGCTTGCCCACGGCGGCGGTGGCTATCACTTTGCCTCCTACGGCGGCTGCCGCGAAAGTAGGAGCCGCCAGCGACGACACGCTCCTCGACACTCGAATGTTAAACGCGCGTTCCACCCTCGCCGCGAGGTCGGGGTCAAATACCCGCAATACGACGCGAAGCTTGGGGTTGATAGCGCGTGCGTTGAGGGCGGCTTGCAGGTTGGCGAGGTCGTCGTCGGTGGCGGCGACCAGGCACCGGGCCTCTGCCACGTCGAGTTCCTCCAATGTCTCCTTCAGCCGCACGTCGGCCATCACCACGGGCACACCCAGCCGCCTGATGGTGTGGATAAAGTCGTTCTCGTGCAACTCGGCGGCGACTACCGGGATGCCCTGCCGCGCTATCTGCTCCACGACCCTGTAGCCGATGCTGCCCACTCCGCACACCACCACGTGGTCCTTCATCCGGCCATGCGCCGCCCCGAGCAGGCGGGCCAGCCGCACCCCCACCAGCGCGTCGGTGATGAAGGTGTAGAACAGCGTGAGGGCCACGGCCCCAAGCAGCACTACAAGCACGCCAAAGAACTTGAGGGCCAGGGGCGCGTCGGGAATAGTGATCTGGTCGAAGCCGGTGCCGGTGAGGATAGTCACGGTGAAGTAGAAGGCCTGCACGAGGTCGAGCCGGGCGAAGAAGTAGAAAACCACCGTGCCCAGGCACGCCAGGAGCGTGAGGGCCAACAGCAAGTAAGCAAACTTGCGGTCTGCCATAGCGCCCATCGCCCCAAGAGCGGTGCGTGCCCTGCCGATACGGCGCGCCAACCTGCCCCTGGGCGGACGCTCCCCAGCGTGAGGGGCCCCACTCACCTCCTCCGGCGTAGCACCGCTATCGACCAGGCAAATCGCCTCGTGCTGGTCCTCGGGGAAGAGGGTGGTCGTGCCGTCGCTCTCCACGCACGCCAGGGGCAGCACTACGTTCGTATCGGCGGTGGACGCCTGGTGCACGACGAGCGTGCGCCCTTCCAGGTATATCCGCTGCTCCCAGTCCTGGTAGAGGGCGGCTGACACGAACGACGGGGCGGCAATAGCGGAGGCGCTGAAAGCGTGGCAATCGTGGAAGAGGGCCTGCAAGCGCGTGCCCAGCTCGTCGTTGAACATCCGCAGCACCACGCGTATCCTGGGGTTGAGCTCCTGGGCGGTGAGGGCCGCGTGCAAGTTGCCGAGGTCGCTGCTATCGGTGAGCACTATGGCGTCCGCCTTTTCCACGCCCGCGCTCTTCAGCACCGACTCCTGGGTGTAATCTCCTCGTATGAGCGTCGCGCCCAGGGCCTCGGCGCGGGCGGCGAATTGTTCGCTCGGGGAGGCGGCGATAACAACCACGTCTTCGCCCAGGCGGTGCAATTCCTCGAGCGTGCGCAAGCCCAGCCCTTCAAGGCCGCACAGGACTATCTGTCTGTGGCTGGAAGCTGCCACCCCCATTCACATGCACCTCTCGCAGACGACGTTCTTGAGCCGCCTTCTCATGCCTTGCAGCGACCTACCAAACCTTGTCCAGAGGACGTTCGTTAGGCTTGCCGGGCCTTGCTCCTCGGCCCCACGACCTCGAAACGCATGGGATACCTCTTAAGTGCGTTTTGAGGTTTGACACTTCTACTCGGAGTTGCGCCGGGACCTCGCGTCTCACGCGCTGCTGTAACCTGCCCGTATCACGCGGAACGTCTCCATTCTATCACTCCCATCAAGGCGGTGTTACCCGATTGGTGCGGACGGCCGTTTCTGTTCGCGCGTGCGGGGGGCACGGCTATTGCCAGGTCCACCAGCACACACCTCAGCTAAGGAGCGCCAACGATGTTAATGGGTCTACAACTTCGCCCCCACTACCCGAGCGAGCACGGCAACCACTTCGACACCACGCTTGCGGTCGTGCAGGCCTGCGAGCGTGCCGGGCTAGACTCGGCCTGGATGGCGGACCACTTCATGTTTGCCGATGCGGAGCACCCTGAGAAAGAGGTGCCTGTCTTGGAATGCTTTGTGACGTTGGGGGCGTTAGCGGCGGCTACGAGCAAGATACGGCTCGGGCAGCTTGTGGCCGGTGTGCCCTACCGCAACCCGGCGTTGCTGGCGAAGATGTGCGCCACCCTTGACATAATCAGCCACGGCCGCAGCATCGTGGGGCTTGGCGCAGCCTGGCACGAGGGGGAGTTCACCGCTTACGGCTGGCCCTTTCCGCCCGTTCGTGAGAGGTTAGAGATGTTGGAGGAAGCGGTGCAAGTGGTAGACCGGATGTTGAGGCAGCGGCCCGCGAGTTTCACCGGCAAGCACTACTCGATTGAGAACGCCTACAACGATCCCAGGCCGGTCCAGCAGCCACGCCCTCCCATCCTCATCGGCGGCAGCGGCGAGCAGGTTACGCTCAGGCTGGTAGCCCGTTACGCCGACTTCTGCAACGTAGGCGGCGACCCTGACACCGTGGCGCGCAAGTTTGACGTTATACGCGAGCACTGTGAGGAGGTGGGCCGGGCTTTCAGCGAGATTACCCTGTGCAACAACGTCGGCATAGTGCTGGGGCGCGACGAAGCGGAGTTAGCGGCCAAGCTGGAGAAATACCCCGGCTTCGGGGACATCCAGGGCACGCCGGAGACGGTGGTTTCGCGGCTGAGAGAGTACGCGCGGGTAGGCTCCCGGTACGTCACCTTCCACATGCCCGACGCCGAGGACCTGGACACGATCCGCCTGCTGGGCGAGGAGGTAGTGCCCCAGGTGGCGGAGATGTGAGTCGCTGGGGTTAGGCGACCCTTTGGGGCGGAGTGGAGTCCCGGATAGACCCTGCACTAGCCGTTAGCGTACCGTGATGACGGGCAAGGCGGCTCCTCTTATCACTTCAACCCGCCACCCGCCCTTCCAAGTACAGGATGGATGTGCAAAAGTGCCCCCGTCGCTCGTTGACTCAGCGAGGCCGGGTAGCTATAATGAGCCTACTTCGAGGTTGCAGGTTCGCCTGGAACAGCGGAGGAACAGAAGCCCAGACGGTTCTCACGGACTGTTTGGGTCTTTTGTTTAACCCCGTTCACTCTCCTACACTCTGCTGAGGGAACGCACGCACCCCCTGCCCTGCCTGCCTCAGCCTACGCGGGCAGATCTTACCACTCTCGCCGTGGCGGTCGTGGCCGCTCGCCCGCCTTCCGCTATGTATTAGCTAGCCGCCCCGTGGGTGCGAGGGGCAAGTCGCGCAGCCGCAGGCCGCAGGCATCGAATATGGCGTTCGCGAGGGCGGGCGCCGGGCCGACGATGGGTGTTTCGCCCGCCCCGGCCGAGGGTAGGTCTTTGCGGTCCACCAGCACCACCTCTATTTCGGGAACGTCCCCGAACCTGGGCACCCGGTAGCGCGAGAACCGGTTGCTCTCGATCTTGCCTCCCTCGAACTCGACCCGCTCGAAGAGCGCCCCGCCTAGGGCCTGCACCACCGCCCCTTCTACCTGGTTGGCCAGCCCCTGCGGGTTCACTATCGCCCCGCACTCGAACGCCTCGACCACCCTTACGACCCTCAGCCGCCCCGTTTCCCGCTCGACCTCCACCTCAACGCAGGTGGCTACATAGCTCCCCTTTTCCGTGCCGCAGGCCAAACCATACCCGTAGCCTGGTAGCTGCCGCGACCTTCTGGTGGCCCAGCCGAAACGCTCGGTCACGGCAACCAGCACGGCCCGCAGGCGTTCATGCTCCGGGCTACCGTCCGGCAGGTTGCGCAGTCGGAACTCTAGAGGGTCCAACCCCAACAGGTGGGCCAGTTCGTCCATGTGACTCTCCCGCGCGAAGTGGTTCGCGGTAGCGGCGAGCGCGCGGTAGGAGCCCTGTCTGAGCGACGATAGGGTGGTGTGAAAGACGACCAGTTGGTTGGGCACAGGGTAGGGCGGGCGGATGGCTGACGGGCCGGAGTTGTAGTTGTGGTATTCCCAGGCCGTTATCGTGCCGCCGGCGGCGACCGCGCTGCTCACCTCTATCAGACCTGCGGGGCGGAAGTACGCCCAGGTGAACTCCTCTTCCCTCGACCAGATCAGCTTGACGGGCCGTCCCGCGCCTCTCGCCAATCGCGCCGCCTCAACTGCCGCCTCGCCCGTGTGCTTGCCCCCGTAAGCCGAGCCGGTATCCGGCACGATCACACGCACCTGTTCTTCAGGTATGCCGAAGGCCGTCGCAAGCTCCGCGCGCACCCCGAACGGCCGCTGCGTGCCCGTCCGCACCGTGAGGCGTATCCCCCCACCTACGCCCTCGCCCGCACCGGCCACGCCCTCGTCACCCGCGTCGTCCGCACCCCACTCGGCCAGTGCGGCGCGTGTCTCGAGAGGCGCGTGTGCGATGTAGGGTATGGTGTACCTCGCCTCATGGGTATGGCCCGGCTCGTAGCCTGGGCCGCTCCCTACTGCTGCTGCCCGTCCCTCTTCGAGCGAACCTACCTGGAAAACTCCGGGGCCGTCCCAGCGATGGTAGCCGCCGGGCCCGGAGGGGTGACCTTTCAGGTAGTCGAAGACATTGCTGCCGGAGACGTGCAACTGCTCTGTGCGCTCCTCGGACTCCGGTAGCGACCAGGAGGCATCGAGCGTAGACAGGGCCTTGCGGGCCGCGTGGCGGGTGGGTGCGACCACTCCTACAAAGTCCCCATCGCGCACAACGGCGACCCCGTGTAGCTCCTCTGCCGCGGACGTATCGAGGGAGACCAGGGTTGCGCCAGGGCCGGGGGGACGCAGCACCGCACCGTGCAACATGCCGGGGCGGTCCAGGTCCGAGGTATAGCGGTGGCTGCCCGTTACGAAGTGGTGTCCCTCCGGCCGGCGCGCGGACTTCCCGGCCACGGACCACTCTTCGGGAGGCGTAAGGGGCGCATCGTCGCTCCAACGGGCGCTCAGCCTCCCCCTCTCCCCGGCCTCTATGAGTTCGTAGTAGGGTACCGACCGCCCGGAGGCTGGATGGGATACACTGCCGTCCGCCACTACCAGCCCGGCCGGGTCAAGCTGCCAACGCTCTGCCGCCCGGCCGGCGAATAACTCCCTTGCGGAGGCGGCCACTTTGCGCAGGCGGTGCGCCGTCACGGGCGTGGAACGGCTGCCCACCGTGCCCATGTCGTAGGGGGTGAGGGCCGTGTCCCCCAGCAGGGTGCGCACACGCTCCAGGGGCAGCCGCAACTCCTCGGCTACGGCCTGGGCCAGGGAGGTGCGTATGCCCTGTCCAACCGCCACCTTACCGGCCAGGACCTCCACCGTGCCATCCGGACGGAAGCGCAGCCAGTCCCCGATAGCGGGGGCGTCGGCCTCGGCGGCCACTTGCGCGGCTGGGGGTGTAGGCCCGCCTCCCGACTGGCTGGCCCCCGGCACCCTGTCTTTCTGCAGGTCGGTACTCATACCGTAGCCTTCTCGGCTTTCTCTGCCCCCGGGGCTTGACTTGTGCCCTCGGTAGCCTCGGTAGAGCGTACAAGCAGGACGTCCGCGGCCTGGCGGATAGCGGCGGTAATGCGGCGGTAGGTGCCGCAGCGGCAAATATTGCCCTGCATGGCGGCTATAATGTCCTGGTCGCCGGGGTCGGGGCGCGCGTTCAGCAGGCCCAGCGCGGACATGATCATGCCGGGCGTGCAGTAGCCGCACTGGAAGGCTTCGTGGTCGAGGAAAGCCTGTTGTAGCGGGTGTAGTTCGCCGCCCTGCCCTAGCCCCTCGATGGTCAGGACCTCCCTGCCCACGGCGGCGCGCGCGGGCGTAATACAGGAGCGGACTGCTGTGCCATCCAGCGTGACGGTGCAGGCGCCGCACTCGCCCTCGGCGCAACCGTACTTGCTGCCCGTAAGGTCGATCTGCTCGCGGAGCACGGTCAGCAACGACATCTCCTCGTCCGCCTCGACCCGGACCGCCCTCCCGTTCACCCGTAGCTCTACCGGCTCGTTCGCCATATCGGCACGTCCTCCCGCTGAGACATACATCGCCCCACCCACGAAAGCACTGCACCAATTATGCCATGTAGCCGGTCTGGTGCCTGTAAGCTGGTAAGCCGGGCATTTACGAGTGCGAACGAGGTCTATACTGCACCGCCTCGGCTAAGTGCGCGGCCTGGATAGCAGTACTACCCGCGAGGTCGGCTATAGTCCTCGCGAGTTTGAGGGTGCGGTGGTATGCGCGTGCCGATAGGTGTAGTTGTCGCATCGCGGCCTTGACGAGCGATTGTCCGGCTGCGTCTAGCTGGCAGAACTCGCGTATCTCGGCTGGGCGCATCTCGGCGTTGCAGGTCACCCCGTGTGTGGCCTGGAACCGCGCGCGCTGTAGCTTGCGTGCCGCCTCCACGCGGGCGCGTATAGTGGCGGAGGTCTCCCCCAGGCGGTTGTCGGAGAGCTTTTCATACTCCACGCGGGGCACCTCCACGTAGATGTCCATGCGGTCGAGCAGCGGGCCGCTTATCTTCTTCTGGTAGCGGGCGATGGTCGTGGACGAGCAGGTGCACTCCTTCACGGGGTCGCCGTAGTAGCCGCATGGGCAGGGGTTCATGGCCGAGATGAGCACGAAGTTGGCGGGGAAGGTGAGCGTGCCGCTGGCGCGCGTGATGGTCACTATCCTGTCCTCCAGCGGCTGGCGCAACGTCTCCAACGCCTGGCCGCTGTACTCCGGCAGCTCGTCCAGGAAGAGCACGCCCCTGTGCGCCAGGGTAATCTCGCCGGGACGCGGTATCCTGCCACCTCCCACCAGCCCGGCGTGGGAGATGGTGTGGTGGGGCGCGCGGAAGGGGCGGGTGCGCACCAGGGGTGTGCTGCTGGGGAGCATGCCCGCCACCGAGTAAATCTTGGTGACTTCCAGCATCTCCTCGGGCGGCAGCTTGGGCAGGATGGTGGGCACGCAACGGGCCAGCAGCGTCTTGCCCGCGCCGGGAGGGCCGCTCATGAGCAGGTTGTGCCCCCCGGCGGCGGCCACCTCCAGCGCCCGCTTGACGTGCTCCTGCCCTTTGATGTGGCTCATGTCCACTGCATGCTCGGCGTGGCCGTTCCCGTTGCCCTCGTCCTCGCCGGGTGGCGCGGCTCTATAAGGCACGATGCTAGACGAGGCGATGGGGTTGCCGTTGAGGTGGAGCACAAGCTGCCGCAGGGTCGTGACAGGCAGCACCTCCATGCCCTCTATGAGCGAGGCTTCCGGCGCGTCCTCCACAGGCACGTACACCCGCTTGATGCCACACTCCCTGGCTATGCCCACCATCGAAATCACGCCCGTGGTGTGCCGCACCCCGCCATCGAGGCCAAGCTCGCCCAGGAAGACGGTGTTGGAGAGGTCGGCCTGCACCTGGTCGGTGGCGGCGAGGATGCCCAGCGCGATAGGCAGGTCATAGGCGGGGCCTGCTTTGCGGATGTCGGCGGGGGCCAGGCTGATGGTGACGCGGGACGGCTGGGGGATGGTGCCGCCCGAGTTGCGTATGGCGGCCCGCACCCGGTCCTTCGCCTCGTTCACGGCCGTATCGGGCAGGCCCACCACGGTCATGGAGGGCAGCCCAGCCCGGCTGACGTCCACCTCCACCTGCACGAGCGACCCTTCAAGCCCCACCACCGCGCAACTCAACACTCTCGCCCATGACATAGCTTGGCTCCCCTTGCTCCCTTTGCTGCTGCCGGGTCCCGGCGGGCACGGTTTGCACGAAGTTATACCGGCTCAATAGGTATTCCGGGCGGGAGGGGGAAGTTCGACAGGGAAAATATGCTCTGGGCGACACTCAAACTGTTCCAAATAGCGCCCATTGCACGATAATAGCTAAAAGGTAAATTACACCCGGCCGGCCATTGACCAGGGCACCCTCACGAATCGAACAGGAGGCAGTGGGCTGTGAAGCATAGACGTTACCACCTCGCCAGGCGCGGCGCTTTGTGCGTGCTGGGGCTGCTCCTGCTCGCGCTGCCTCTCGCGGGGAGCATCAACATGAGCAGCGCCCAGCAGGCTGCGACCGTTGGGACGCAGGACGAGCAGGCCATGCTCGTCCTGCGCGTTTACTTCCGCGACGTGGCCGAGCGGGACCGCCTCGCCGCCGAGTTGCAGCCTGCAGAAGTGGGCACCGAGCGCGGCTACCTGACCTTGTGGGCGAGCGAGGCAACCTACGACAGCCTGGTGGCGCGGGGTCTGCGCGTGGAGGTCGAGGGCAGGGTGGAGGGTGTATCCGCCCGCCCTGCCGCGGCGCCCCTCCGGCAAGAGGGCGATACGTTCTACGGCGGCTACCGCACCGTGGAAGGCATCTATGGCTTTCTCGACGCCCAGGTCGAGGGCCACCCCACCCTGGCCGAGAAGGTCGATTTCGGCGACTCGTGGTGCAAGGCCCACGCCGGTGCGTGCGAGTTCCCCGAGCCAACCGACGGGTACGACCTGTGGGCGCTCCACATCACCAACCGCGACATCAGCGGCCCCAAACCGGTCTTCTGGTTCGACGCGGCGATCCACCCGGAGGAGATTGCCACGTCCGAGGTGGCGATGCGCTTCATTAGCTGGCTGCTTGACGGCTACGACACGAACCCCGACGCCCGGTGGCTGGTGGACTACCATGATGTCTGGGTGGTGCCCCTTGTGAACCCCGACGGCCATCACATCGCGGAGGCCGGGGGCGAGCAGCCTTACCTGCAACGCAAGAACGCCGACAACGACGATGGCTGCTCGATGTTCCCCCCTGGAGAGGCAGGGGCGGTGGGGGTTGACCTGAACCGCAACTTCCCGTTCAAGTGGGCGTGTTGCGGTGGCGCAGCCGACACCCCGTGCAGCCACCTGTATCGCGGCCCGCAAGCAGCCTCCGAGGAGGAAACACAGGCGGTCGTGGGGCTGCTCCGCAAGCTGCTCCCCGACCAGCGTGGGCCTCGCGACACGGACGCCGCACCTCTTACGGCGACGGGCATTGTGCAGAGCATGCACGCGTTCGCCAATATCAACATCTACTCCTGGGGCTGGTCGAACTCACCCGCCCCTAACAGCACCGACCTGGACAACATCGGCGCGCACATGAGCGCGCCCGAGGCCGGCGGCAACGGCTACAAGCATTGCGCGTCCGGGGCCTTCGACTGCCTCTACCGCACCGACGGCAATACCAAAGACTGGGTGTATGGCGAATTGGGCGCGGCGGCTTTCACCACCGAGCTTGAAGGGGAGACCTTCTTCCCCGCTTACGGCGAACTGGATGGGGTGTGGAATAACAACCGAGGGATGCTCGTCTACATGGCGAAGATCGCGCGCGCACCTTACTTGCTGGCGCGAGGGCCGGACGCCAACAGCGTGGCGGTCGAGCCGCAGGTGGTGGACGCCGGGTCTATGCCCCGCATCAGCGCTACCATAAACTACAACTGGACGGGCAACATCTACCGCCAGCCGGTGGGCGAGGCCGAGTACTACATCGACACGCCTCCCTGGGCGGGCGGCACGCCACACCCGATGTCTCCCGCCGATGGCACCCTGGATGGAGAGACGGAACAGGTGCAGGCCATAGTGGATACCACCGGGCTGACAGCGGGCAGGCATATAGTGTTCGTGCGCGGGCGGGGCACCAGCGTCTACGAGGGGAACCCCGCCTGGGGGCCGATCTCCGCCGCATTCCTGGAGGTCGTACCCTCCGGGGGCACGCCAGTGCCGAGTTTCCCAACAGCGCCCCCGGCTTCGACCGCTACAACCGGCCCGGTTGCCTCCGTCACCATACCGGCGGCTTCCACTACGGCGGTTGCTGCCTCCACGCCGCTACCACCTCCCGTGCCTCTGCCCGGCGGGGCCCGCCGCCCCTTCCCCGAAACGGGCAAGACCGTTTCCGGCACCTTCCTTGATTACTGGCAGCGTAACGGCGGCCTGGCGCAGCAAGGTTACCCCATCTCGGAGGTGATAGGCGAGGTGTCAGACCTGAACGGGCAGCCGTACACGGTGCAGTACTTCGAGCGGGCGGTGTTCGAGTACCACCCGGAGCACGCGGGCACTCCATTCGAGGTGCTGCTCTCTCAGCTAGGCACTTTCCGCTACAGGCAGAAGTACCCACAGGGCGCACCCGGCCAGACGGCCAACACCGGCGCGGGTTCCGTCCTCTTCCCCGAAACGGGCAAACGCCTTGGAGGCCGGTTCCTGGACTACTGGCAGCGTAACGGCGGCTTGGCGCAACAGGGCCTTCCGATCTCCGACGAGTTCACGGAAGTAAGCGACCTGAACGGGCAGCCATACACGGTGCAGTACTTCGAGCGGGCGGTATTCGAGCTGCACCCCGAGCACGCGGGCACTCCGTTCGAGGTGCTGCTCTCTCAGCTAGGCACTTTCCGTTATGGAGAGAAGTACGGCCAAAGATGAGAGCAGCACGAGGTGTACGAGCCGGATAGGTCGATGCTTATCGAATTGGAGGCTGCCTATCCGGGCGAGCCGGCGTTTGGCAGTTGGGAAAGAAGGTGTTAGAGATAATCTTTGCCGCCTGCCCACGAGTGACAGACGCGTTAGGACGGAAGTAGGTACGCTGCTGGTCGTCGCAGGGTTCCGAGGGGATGCTGCCGCACGGATAGCCGGCCATTACGTCTCTTGAGACAAGGCGTTGCACCCACAGGTAGAACGGGTTGCTTTGTGGTACGTCGGTGAAGGTCTGCCCCACGGGTGGGTTGTCCAAGCGCGCAGCCTCGGACACGATCTTTGCCAACTGCCCGCGCGTAGTCAGCGCGCCGGGGCGGAAGTAAGGCAGATTGGCCGGCCCGACACAGGGTTCCTGCGCTGCCTGGCCGCAAGTATACCCGCTTATATATCCTCTGCTAGACAGCCTGTTGATCCAGACGAAGAAGGGGCTATCTTGCGGTACATCCTCGAACCGCGCCGCGCCGGGGTCGCCTGTAAGGGCCGCTGCCGACGAGACCATCTTGGCTATCTGGCCGCGCGTGATGTTGAAGCCGGCGCGGAAGTACAGGCTCTCCGGGCTGTTGCAAGGCTCACCGGGCCCGCCACAAGGGTAGCCGGACACGATGCCACGGCAAGCAAGGCAACGCACGTATGGAAAGAACGTATTGGTCGCCGGCACGTCATCAAACTGGATGAGGCAGGCCGTGGCGCTTGGAATGGCCGTGGCCGTGGCAGACGGCGTGGGGGTGGAAGTTGGGGTCATCGTCTTCCAGGGAATCTGAGTGTAAGCCGAGAACTCCGAGTTGTTGCCCTTCGGGTCTATAGCGGTCGCGGTGATGTAGCGGCCCTCGGAGGTAGCAACGGGCAGCGTGGCGACAAACGAGACGTTGCCCGCGCCATCCGTGGTCGCCTGATACGAACCCAGGAAGTACTGCCCTTCCCCATAACCCGAGGGGTCTTGTGCGTCGCTGGCGAAGAATTGCAGTGTGAAAGTTGTGCCGGCGGTGCTGTTCAAGGTGCCCGTAACGACCGTGGTGCCCCCGTTGCTCGAAGCAGCAGACAGCACAGGGAAGTTCTGCAAGTGGTTGGCGCCGTCATCACCATCGCCGGGGTCGTTGGGGGTTACGCCGTCCGCTCCGAGGTCGATGCCCAGGCCTCCGTTCGACCATATGCGGTTCGAGAGGGCAGCGGCCCCTTTAATATCGATGGGATAGCCCAGGGGCACGTTCGGTTCGACCACGTTAAGACCACGCTCGGCATTGAAAGCTATAAGGTTGCCCGCCCCCGCCTCCATGCCCCCTACAATATTCTCGGGTCCGGCCGCCCCGATCTGCACCCCGCTACGCCCGTTCCCTAACGCTTCATAGCCCGCGATGCCCGTACCGATATGGTTGCCTTGAATCAGGTTGGAGTTGGCATACTCACCCGAAATGGTAATACCGAATTGCCCATTGGCCGAGATGATGTTTCGCGCGCCGGGACTGGTGCCTCCAATGACGTTCTTGCCCGCTACGGAGAGGACAATCCCGCTCCCGGTGTTGCCCAGCGGGGCCGCGCCGGTAACATCGGTACCGATGTAGTTGCCTTGTACCCAGTTGCCTACTTCCGGAAAGGGGATCGAACTACCGTTTATCTCCACGCCCGTGGCGTTGCCGGAGATCAAGTTCCCGGCGCCCGCCGCTGTCCCGCCTATGACGTGCTCGCCTGAGCCTGACTGCGGGGTGTACGATACGCGCACTCCCACCCCGTTCGCTACAACCTGGGTGCCGCTGACATCCGTGCCTATATAGTTGCCCTGTATCCGGTGGTTCCTACCATCGGAACTCGAGTTGAATTGTCCGATTTGCACGCCTGCGGACCAGTTGCCGGAGATAATGTTGCGCGCGGCGCCGCTCGTGCCGCCGATTACATAATTGCTGGAGAAGACCATCGCTATACCCACGCCGCCGCCCGACACCGGAGGGGTGATGATGGCGTAAGTACCTGTGGCGTTGGTCCCTATATAGTTGCCCTGTATCAGGCCGCCTTGCGAGGAAGAGACGCTAATTCCTATAAGCTTGTTGCCCGATATGACATTGCCCGCGCCGGCAGTTGTGCCCCCAACGGTGGCAATCGAGGTTTGTATGGCGATCCCGTGAGAGTCGTTGGCGACGCTAAAGCTTCCCGTTGCATCGGTCCCGATGTAATTGCCCTGGATCGTCACGTCGCCGGTGGTGCTCTCCTGTACCACCACCCCCACGTCGTTCCCTGAAAGTAAGTTCCTGGCCCCTGCGACTGTGCCGCCGACCAGCGTTTGAGGACCACCTACGATAGCTATACCGGCGTTTTCGTTCGCCATCGCGGCGCTTCCGGCGGGGTTGGTGCCGATGTAATTACCCTGGATTTTATTGGCGGTCGCCCCGCTACCCTGTATTTGGACGCCTGAATAGTTGTGCGATAACACGTTGCGGTCCGCCGGTGTGGTGCCGCCAATCACGTTGTTCGGAGAGCCGGAAATGAAGACCCCGTATTCATTGCCCCTGGCGCTTGCGGTACCGAAGGCGGTCAAGCCGAGGTAATTACCCTGGACCACGTTGCCCCCGGCACCTTCCAGCCAGATCCCCGACTCCGAATACGAGCCATAGAAGTTGAAGATAGCCAGGCCGCGGATTGTGCTGCCGCCGCCACTTACGCGCAGGCCCATGCTGCCGGAGAACTGGGGCACCCCACTGCCATCTAGCTGCACCATGATGGCCGCGTTATTGCCCACCGCCAGTGTATTCGCATGCGCGCCCGATTGCGTATACCCATCTATCGTGACGGGGTCGGTAATGGTGGGTAACGCGGAAAGCAGCGTTATAGTCTGCACGCCCGTAGCCGGGATGTTAAAATCGATGAGGTCCAGGCCCGCGTGGCTGTTGGCAGCGTTGATAGCCTGCCTCAAGGAACCGGCGCCGTCGTCGCTTGTGCTGGTGACGGTATATGTGTTCAGTGGGGAGGCTTTTGCACGAGCGGCGTTTGCCAGCAGAGCACCACCGATGGCAAAAGCCAGGGTGACAACGATGAGCAGCGCTAGCCGGGGCTTGATGGCAACAAGGGTGGGAGTCGAGGATACAGGCACGGGAAAACTCCTTGCTATTTAGGGACGGTGGCTGTGGCAGCAAGAATTGTCTGGTATTGACCGTTACAAGCGCAAATAGATGCATTTCATAGCATCTGGGAGCAACTATCGTTGGACCGCTAAAGTATAGCCGATAGCGAGGGCATAATCAAATAGTGATGGGCGTAATAGTAGTGCAGGCCGGGGTAGACCTGGTAATCGACCCGGCATGGATGGGCGACGGTAGCCTCAATATGAGGTGCCGGCCCTAGCTTCGAACGTAAAACGGCTCCACACTTCCCACCATGTACCCCGACAGCCCGTCATCCCCCACCCGCACCTGGAAGAACTGCACACCCTCTCCTTCAGCCAGGGCACCCTGGATAGCGATACCCGCGTCCGACATCACCTGCCCCATATCGCCTTGCGCCTGCACTCCCACGATGAGGAACGGCGAGGCGCCGGCGGCTGGGTCGTGCATCTGGGCGAGGTAGGCACGCTCGACCTCTGGGTGGCGAGAGAAGAGGCTTTTGAGGGCGTCCACCAGGGCCTGCGGGTAGTTGGCGGGCTGGCCGATCAGCACCTGCCGGTTCTCCTCAACCGTTGTGCTCTCTAACCGCCGGAAGATCGAGCCGTCTTGCATCGAGGCCAGTTCTTCAGGCACGAACTCCTTGCCGTAGTCCGACATTGGGTTCAGCACCAGCGGCAGTGCGCTGCCTACTATGTCGAGCAGGACCCGGCCTTCTATCTGCATGTACCGTTCTTCCTGCGCTATCGACTCCCTCAGACGCTCTAGAGACGAGAACACCGGGATAGCCTCCCGGCCATCCTGGCCCTGCCAGCGCACGATATTGACGGTGCTGCCCGCCGGGAGAACCGCAACGCCCTCTCCCTCCGCTATCGGTTGCCCAGAGTAGCCGAGCACAATGAGGTCGGCGTCCATGAAGGCCCGGTAGAAGGCAGGGCGAGCGCCGGGGTCGGTGCTGGCCTGCACCAGCAGCCTTTCAAGCTCATTGGTGGGGGTAAAGTCAGGCATTGTCGGGTGCTTCCTGTACGGGATTGTAAAGGGGCAGTTCCCCCACGAGCAGCCTACCATGCATGAACACGGCCCTGGGGCTGCGCAGCACGTCCAGGCCCGACAATGGGTCGCCCTCCACCACGAGGAGGTCGGCCCGCGCACCCCGCGTTATCCGGCCCATGTTGGGCTGTCCCAGGCCATCCGCCGCCACACCGGTCGCACTCCGGATGGCGTCGTTGGGAGACATGCCCAGGGTCACCAGGCATCGTAGCTCGTGGTGTAGCGTGTCGAACTCCATGCCGGGCGTGCCCGCGTCGGTGCCCACCATGATGGGCACTCCCCCGGCGTGGGCCAGCCGCACGCTTGCCCTGGTGCGTCCCATGTTCTCCTTCACCACCCGGCGGAACTTGCTCTGGGGGCCGCCATAGTACTCCTCTGTGGCGGCAATCTTCTCGAGGACCGCAATTGTGGGGCAGTAGTAGGTGCCGCGCGCCAGCATGAGGTCTACCAGCCGTTCGTCCAGCAGGCTGCCATGCTCCAGGGTATCGCAGCCTGCCAGGAGGGTGTTTTCTATCGACTGCCTGCTGAAATGCGCGTGGCAGGCAACCCTGTGCCCGCTGCGATGGGCCTCTTCTACGCCCGCCCTCAACTCGTCCAGGCTTAGCTCGCTGGGTGTGTTCACCCCGAACGTGACCAGCTTGACCAGGTCGGCCCCCATCGAAAGCTCGCGCCTCACAGCCCGGCGCACCTCGTCGGGGCCTTCCACCTCAAGCCCGAAGCCCATCTCGACGCCGTGGCCGCCCGGCGCGGTTATCATCGAGCCTGCGACGAAGGGCCGCGCCCCAAACACGCGCCCCTCCTGCCACGCCTTCTTGACCAGCATGGGCACACCCAGCCCGCCGCCGACGTCGCGCACCGTGGTGATACCCGCGAGCAGGGCCTTGCGAAGGTTGGCTGCGGCGTTCAACGTCATTGCCGCCGCGAACTCCGCCGGGTCGTCGGGCCGGTCCTCGGTAGTGGGGTCCATGCACATGTGCACGTGCATGTCGATGAGGCCGGGCAGCAGGGTCAGGCCGCGCCCGTCGTAGGTGGGGTGCGCATCGTGCGGCGGGGCATCCAGTGCAGGGGCTATGGCTTCTATGGCGTCCCCGCTCACGGTGACGGTGACGCTCTCTCGCGGCGGGCTACCCAGCCCGTCGATGACTGTGCAGTTGGCAATCGAAAACCTCATGTAATCCCTCGGTCCTTTGTGCCTTCGGGTGGGAGCGCCGAGCCGGTACCCAGACCTGCCGGCATGCGGCGGGACTCGCTCGAGCGCACCAGCAGGCCCCCCACCAGCACGCACACGCCGAAGGCCGCGCCAAGCCCGAACAGCGGCAGGCGATAGTCTACCTCGTACAGCCAGGTGAGGCCGTTGGCCCCCACGAACGCGCCAGCCAGCCCTATTGAGGAGTATACACCCTGCACCCGCGCCCGCACATCCCCGGCGGAGGAGGCCGCCACATGAGTGTCGATAGCGGGCTGCATGAGCGCGTAAATAGCCCCGTGCAGCAGGCCGAGCGCCGCCACGGGCCAGGCGGTCTCAAGTATGCCGTACACGAAATAAATCGGCACCTGGGCGGCCCCGAATACGAGCATCAGCGACGAGCGGCGGCGCACCCGGTCGGCCCAGCGCCCGCCCACGGGTGAGAGCAGAGTAGTGGGCACGCCCCAGAGGATGTAGGTCAGGCCGATAAGCTGTATCGACGCGCCCAGTTTGTCCTGCATCCAGAGGGGAAATATGGTCAGGTCGAAGCCGAGGTAGAGGTAGTCGCCAAACACCAGGACGTAAGCCCCCACCAGCGGCAGGGAGAACAATTCTCGCAGGCTGACGCTTCGCTCGCGCTCTCGCTCTCCCGGCTTGCGGCGAGACGCCCCCTGGATGAGGGCGACCACCACCACTACCGCCAGCAAGCGGGCCACCACGGCGGCCAGGAACACCCCCTGGTAGCCGAACGCGGCCAGCCCGCTCCCGATGCCGGGCCCGAGCAGCAGGCTGGCGTTGAAGAAGGCGTTGAACACCCCGTACGCCTCGCCCCGCTTCTCAGGCGGTATGGCGTCGGCTATCAAGGCCCTGGCGGGCGGGAGCATGGTGGCGCTCGCCAGGCCCTCGATGAGTCGCAAGCCCACGAACGCGATAGGGTCGGGCACGAAGATGTAGGCCAACGATATGGCGGCCTGTGCCACCAGCCCCGCGACCATGACGGGCCTGCGCCCCAGGCGGTCGGCCAGCCACCCGGCGGGGTACTGGAAGATGAAGTTGGAGAGCAGGAAGGCCGTCGCCATCGCCCCGATGACGGCGATGGACGCCCCCTGCTGCTGGGCGTAGAGCACGCGCACCGGCACCACCATGTCGGTGCCCACGTAGGCGGCGAACACCGCGAACGATACAGCCAGCACGGTGCGGTCGCGCGATACCCTGCTTCCCTGCTCGGGTTCTAGCTTCATGCTTAACTCTAACAGAAGACACAAACCGAGGCACCGGCCCTGTGTTCATAGCTTCTGCTGTCAATATGACAGCATCTACAACGGCATACAACACAGCGACCAGGGTTTGGTGCCCGGTCGCTGTGCTGTATGCCGTTGTCGCTAAAGTTCCGCTAGCTCCGGCTCGTCAGCGGTGGCCTGCACTGGGGCCGCGCCGCCGGTCACGAAGTCGGTCATGACGGCGGGGGTGGCGGTGTCGAAGCCGACCACGTCGAGCATGCCCGCGTCGTTAGGGTCCGCGATGGAGAAGCCGTTGGAGGTCATCGCCACCACGACCAGCCTGGCCGGGATGCCCATCCTGTCGCGGTACTGCTTCAGCGCCTGCGCAGGGTGGATGTCTCCGTACCACGTCTCCGAGTCGGTGTAGACCACGAACACGTCGCACTGCACCTTGTGCTTGAGCGCCCAGCGCATCGGCAGCGAGCAGTCGGTGCCGCCCATCGGTATCTCCTCCAGCGTCTTCACCACGTCGTCCAGGCGCTGGCGCGGGGAGATAGACACGGGTGCCATGCCCGGGTCGCCCCCGCCCCACCGTCCGCCGTACGCGCCTACCCCTGCGGACGAGAAGGCCACAATCGTGTGCCGCGGCTCGGTGGCGGCGGTGACCAGGGACATAGCCGCGCTTGCGCTCCGCGCGCTCAACCCCGGTATGCCCATGATAGGCACGCTCATCGAGCCGGACACGTCGAGGGCCAGCAGCCAGCGCTTGCCGGTGCTCGGCACGTTGCCGAACGCCTTGTAGAACGCCCCGTCCAGCGCGTCCACCACCTGCGCCACCGGCTGCCAGGTGCCCTTGCCGCGCACGCCCCTACCCGCCTGGTAGGTGGTGAGCGCCGACAGCACCTTGATGGGGTGCAGGCGCGAAGCACGCAGCCGCTCCTCGTTGCCTAGCTGCTCCACCACGTGCCGGGTAGCCTCGCTCATCGGCGCGATGAGGCCCACGCGGGTCATCGTCGCCAGGTTGCGCAGCATCGCCTCCATTGGCATGCGCCGTAGCAACGCCTCCCAGACGGCGACCTCGTTCAGCCAGTGGGTCGGCACGGCCTCGCGGGGCAGGTTGTATTCGGTGATGAGGTGCACGATCTCCCCCGCGCTCCCGGCCCGCTTGGCCCGCTCGAACGCCCACAACTGGCGCAACGCCTCGTCGGGGTGCGGCTGCTCGCCAACCCACTCCCAGCCCTTGACGATCCAGTTGTAGATGGCGTTGTGCTGCTCGGTGGCGGGCTTGGGGTGGGACAGGCGCAGCACGTCGCGGTGGCCCCAGCCGTCGCGGTTCTGGTACTTGATAGCCTGGTAAGCTAACTTCCCCGGCGGCATGGCGTACCACTGGGCGACTGCCTGGCGCAGGCCACGGCCCCAGCCCCGCAGGCCGTCCACGAACTCCACGAAGTGGAACAGGTGCGTGCCCGTGCGGCAGACCCTCGGCAACGCCTCGAAAGCAGCCTTCTTGGTGTCGTCGCTGCCATAAGTGGCGCACAGGGCGAGCGCGAACACCGCCGGGTCGTTCTTGGGGGCGCGGCCCGACTCGGATATCTCCACGATGCGGCGCACCGCGCGCTGGCCGTCCTCCGCGATGCAACACTCCACCGCGTGCGCGTTCTCCATCGTCAGTTCGCGCTCAGTTATGTAATACGTACCTCCCTCGCTGCCCAGGACCAGGAAGCGGTCGAGGCGCGTCCAGTCGTCCACGGCCCAGGCGTAGCCGCCCGCGCTGTTGGGCACCTGAGTGGAGCCGGGTATCGGCTCGTCCTGCGGCGTCACGTCCTGCTTGCGAGTGTATGCCTTTAGATGCTCCATGTCGTACCTTCCTTTCGGCCCCATCGGGGCAAAGTTACTGGGAGCGGGCTAATCGTGCAGCCAGGCAACTGCAAAGCAGCCCATAACTGCCGAGCCAAAGACTCAAACAGCCCTCGGTAACCTGGTTACTCCGTCCCGCTCCTGAGATTATCTACTGGCGGTCAAGTTCCGGCCTGGGTGCGGGCCTGAGCCCGCCATTCCTGGGTACCGATTTGTTGCGGAAAGATAACCCAAACACGCCGTACCACCATGGTGGGAACGGCAGGACTCGAACCTGCGACCCGAGGCTCCCGATAACCATCTACCAGCGGCCCCGGGGTTATTGAGGCAAGTGTACGGTGACGGTGTGTCCTCTGCTCTACCAACTGAGCTACGTTCCCATGTATGAAGTTGTTCGGCGCGTGGTGCGCGGCGGGGACGGCGGGATTCGAACCCGCGATTCCATTCAAAATGGTAACCATCGTCCAACGGCCCACAAGGCAAAGAGCGGCTGATGGAAAAAAGTGCGTTAGACCACTACGCTACGTCCCCAGGTATTCGGTTGTTGGCCGCCCACGCCTTCCCAGGCGGCCCGGCGGGGACGGCGGGATTCGAACCCGCGATCTCTCCGTTAACAGCGGTAACCATCCTCCAACGGCCCATTAGGCAAAAAACGGCTGATGGAATAAAAGCGCGTTAGGCCACTACGCTACGTCCCCAGGTTTGTATTCTATTGTATAGTCATGTGGGAGTTGCCTCCCCTATGGCACCTCATGTGCCGGGTGCGCGATGCTTCACCGCAACACCCGCGAGGTGGCTACAGACCTGGCCCACGCCAGCACCCGCTCGGCATGCCCCGGCGGCGCATCAGGGTCGATGTCGGCCACCGTCAGCTCGCCGGGCACGGGCCGGGTGACTATCTCCGGCGGCATCTGCGGCCCGACCGTGGCTTTCCAGCGGGCGGCGCTCTTTTGACGCTCCCGCAGCCCGCCTTCCTCCAGCACTTCCAGCCAGTCGTTGCCGTCGCGCCCTTCCCCAAAGATTTGCCGCATCTTCGAGTAGCCCCACGCCTGGTACCAGGGCTTGGTCAGGCCCGGGTGCTGTAGATGGAAGGTCATCACGGTGAGGCCGTGCATCCGGGCCGCCTCTGGGCTGTGGTACTCCGCGCCGAGCAGGGCGTGGAAGCGGTCCAGGCAAGTCTCCTCGCCCATGTCGGCCCCACATTCTTCGCATCTCATCTGAACATCCCCCGGTCCCCGTTGCTAGCCTTTGCTCTGGATACCGTTGCACCGGCACTATGCCAGCTATATAATAGCTCCAACCTTAATGACCCTATTCCGCTGGCCGGTGGTCCATATCCCCGGCCCCGTGTCTATGGGACTTCCGAGGAGGCATATTGCTGTGGTTACTACAAGTCCGACAACCCCTGGTGCGCTCGTCTTCCCGCCAAGGCCCTCCAATGGCGGCATGCACATGGCGGTCCTTGCAGGCATCGTGCTGGCGCTGTCGCTGATACCCACGGTAGTAGCCTTTCTCTTCCTGAGAGACTACTGGTACATCTTTCTACCGCTCGTGCTTCTAGACGTCGCGTTGAGCTGGCTGGTCTTTCGCTATTACATCTACTTCCCTCAGATGCGCTACGAGCTAGCGCCCGACGGGTTGCACCTCCGCTATGGCCCGCTCCTGCATTACCACATTCCGTACGACACCATTCAGCGGGTATGGACCCACAACTTCGAGTACCGGCCCTACGTGCGCCGCGTCAGCTCTCCGGGCCTGCAACTCTACGGCGCTCTGTACCACGGCGTGGGCAAGGTCTTCATGTGCGCCACTGCCTACAAAGGCCGCGTCCTGCTCATCAAGACCGATAGCCAGACCTACGGCATCACCCCGCAGGACGAAGCAGGCTTCCTCGACGCCCTCAGAGCCTACACCGGGGAACGAGCTACTTACTCTCCGCCTGAGTAGTCGTCAGCGGTCAGTGGTTAGTGGTTAGTGGTACCCAACCAAATCTCAGTTCTCTTTGCGCGTTCTTTGCGCCCTTTGCGTCTTTGCGTTTCCGTCTCTTACTAACCACTAACCACTAACCACTAACCACTAACCACTAATCCGTCCCCTTCAGCGAGGCGAGGGGCCACAGGCGGTACTGTATCTCCGCGAGGCCCGCCCGCACCACGGCGTCCACTACCTCCTCGGACGACTTGTAGCACGCGTCCGACTCGTCCAGCGGCACGTCGGCGTTGGCGTTCACCACCACACCGCTTTCGCGGTAGACGCGGTTTACCTCCTTCTGGTCGAGGTTCTTCCTGGCCGAGCCTCTCGACAGCCGCCTGCCCGCGCCGTGGTTCACCGAGAAGCCGCTCTTCACGGCCCCCGGCAGCGGCTTGAGTATGAAGCTGTAGTCGCGGTTGCTGCCCGGAATGAGCACCGGGTGGCCCGTCGTCTCCCAGATAGTGCCCTCCAGGTTGGGGTGCCCTGCCGGGAAGGCGCGTGTGGCCCCCTTGCGGTGCACCCACACCTCGCCAAGCTCCGGGTGCGGCTCCCTCTGCACGAGGTTGTGACTGATCTCGTAGATCAACTCCAACTCCGAGCCGAACACCTCCTCGAAGGCCTCCGCTATCTGCTCGTACAGCACGAGGCGGTTGACTATCGCGAAGTTGCCGCCCGCCGCTACCGCGTTCAGGTACGACCTGTGGTACGGCGAGTCGGGCGTGAAGTACCCCATGTCGAGGTGCTTGATTACGTCCGGCTTCTCGGCCTTAGCCAGGTCGAAGTAGTTGGTCGCCAGGCCGTGCCCGAAGCCGCGGCTGCCGCTGTGCACCTGCACGAACAGGGTGCCCGTCTCCTCGCAACGCTGCAACTCCATGAAGTGATTTCCGCCGCCGAGCGAACCCAGTTGCGAAAGCCCTCTCTCCGGCCTCCCGCGCCCTCCCCACGGTATATCCCAGTCGTCGTCCACCGGGATGCGGTTGCGCTCGGCCCGGCTGCGGTCCAAAGCCGCCCCGTACTTGCCGATGTAGTAGTCGGCACCTCCGCGCACGATCTCGTTGAACTCGGCCTTCGAGATACGGGCGAGGGCGGTCTTGCTGGAGTGCCCGGCACCCATCGCCACGCGCGTCATGACGGCCTTGTTGAACTCCAGCCGCTTGTCCTGCGTGGCCGCCGGCCAGGGCACGTTCGACCTGGCGCTGACCATGCCGCAGTTGTGCACGAACACGCCCGCGTCGAGCGCGAAGTTGCCGTAGCCCGGCACCGTGAGACAGTACACATCCTCTCTGCGTTCCACCTGATCCATTGATACGACCTTGTGGTTGTCAGCATACGCGTATTCGTGGCTGTGCCGGGTGTTTTCCGAGCCGGGGTGCCTCACTACCATGTAGCCGTCCCTGTCGATGTGGCTGCGGAACGGCATTAGTGACGTGCCCACTGTGAGGTCTTGCGCCTGCCTGTAGGAGCAATCCCGTAGCATGAACTCGTGGTCGGGAGTGCAGAAGATTTCACGGTCATTGTCCAGCGTGACCTTCAGCAGTTCCGCGTTTTCACGGGTCTTGCGGGCGATTGCCTTCGCTACCACGATCTTCTCCTCAGCAGACAGTGCGTATACCAACACCTCCTCTCCCGTAGCAGCTAGCTGCCCCATCGGGTACGAATGTCCGTCGGCCGTGGGCACAAGCGTGTCACCTGTAAAGCAGCCGATGTCGTAGCCCACGGGCCCCATCGCCAGAGTGCCGTCAGTCAGGATTACCGAGCCGACGGGCACGCCGTAGCCATAGTGCACGTCGGGCGTGATGACTACCATCTTCACGCCCGGGAACTGCGTGGCGTTGACGATCTGCGCGTACAGGACGTCCTCGGCCTCGGCCAGCAGCTTGGGCGTGAGGAACAGGCGCACCGGCACCTCGCTTGTGTCCTCCGTGCGCAGGTCGTAGTAGCCCTCGTCGTTCGCGGTGGCGTGCTGCTTCCAGCCGTTGAGGTTCAGCGGCTTGTCCGGCTTGCCCTTCCTTGCCTGCCTCTCCTCTTCTACCTTGCGCTGCGCCGCCAACGCCTGCGCCAACTGTGTTTTCTCCTTCTTCTTCACTAAGCAAACTCCTTCCTTGGAAGATATACGATGTATCCGTTGACGGGGGTGGACGTTGCTAGTGTCCTGCCGACGTTGTGGTGGAGACGGTGGGATTCGAACCCACTACCTGCTCGTGTTCGAACGATAACCATCATCCTGCGGCCCCTTGAGGCAAAAATTGGCTGACGGATTTTAGCCGCTCTGCCGATGAGCTACGTCCCCACGTTGCGCTTGTACCGACAAGCAAATCTTGAGCCGTTGACGCTTACCACGACCCGTTGTTGTTAGAGACCTGGCCCCAATACAAACAGAAGGGGTGCGGGACCGCAGCCCCACACCCCTTCATTCGCATCTTTCCGTGCGTGCAAGATAGTGTAAGTGCCTGCTAGGTCCTCCGAGCCGTGCGCTGCATACTCGTGTCACTGAGTACGGGCATGCTCCAACCGTCCGAAACACGGGCGTTGTTTTTTTGGCTTCGGTATGCGGTTGGCTGGCTGGCGGATAAGCGGCGGGTCACTGTCTTGCTCTCTTTCTTGGCTGGATTGCGCCGGACGAGTCATCTGTCGAGGGACTTGGTTTGCAATCGCGGTAACCCTCGGCGTCCGGCCCGGCGGCTAATATCATAAAGGCATGCTGGAAGAGCGTCAATAGGTCTGCGGTAGTAGATGGGTCGGTCTTGGGTTGTGCAGAGGGCGAGCAGGCATCACCCTCGGTCGCTCCTGCGGATGACAAAGTGCATGCCGCTCGTGGTCTCGTCCACCGAGCACGACTTGTTGTCCACCAGCCCCGCCTCGCCCCCTGCCTGGATTAGCTCGCGTTGGTCCAAGTAGCCGGGCTGGCCGCGCTTGGGGGTAAGCAGCCAGATGCCGCCGCTCGGCTTTATGTGGGACCGCCACGTCCGGAGCAGCATGGCGGCATCCATACCGGCGTGTAGAGTCGCCAGCACCACGTCGGCAGGCTCCTCCGGTCCGGCGGGGTCGCGGCCCGTCCGCTCCAGCACTTTACGGCGGAGGGCCTCGTCCAGCGGTGCCGCTTGCTCGTCGAACGCCACGATGCTGCCGGGCTTGATTCCTAGCTTGTCGGTTACGTCTCGGTGGCTGTAGTCTCTGTCAGGCATTATTGTGTCACCAGTTGGGCTAGGTGGCTATCGCGAGGATAGCGGGTAGCTAGCGAGTGTTGAGTGCCAGCGCGTCTTTGCTCCCGGCCTGCATGGGCTTGCCCTGGAAAGTGGCGGGTGCCTCCGCTCCCAGCCAGGACAACAGGGTAGGGGCAAGGTCCATTATGTGGCCTTCGCCAAGCCTCCCGCCTTGCTCGATCCCGTTCCCCGCCACCACAACCCAGCCTCGATTCGTGTGGTTGCCCGCCCGGCCCGACGGCAGCCTCCCCGCCGCGTCCAGGCGCATCTCTCCGTAGCGTTCCGAGCGTATGGCCCTGCAATTAATTGCCGAGATTTGCCCCCACGTTACCAGTAGGTCGGGCAGCAGGTCTCTGTAGGGCGCACCAGACGGGGCCAGGTCGCCCTGCCGATACACCCGGTCCACGATGGGCGTGCCCGTTTCCACGTCGCGGAAGCTGCGCAGGGCCGCCTCAAGCTCGGCGCACACCCTTTCATATTCGGCTCCCGGCTCCACGATGCCTTCCGGCTCGCGCCCCTTCAGGTTCACGCGGAAGTACCCGGCGAGGTCCATCGGCAGCGGGAAGTAGCGGGTCTGCTTCCAATCGTACATGCCCGACGACCAGGTCGATACCAGCCGCTCCTGCACGCCCTGTGGCAGCCGCGTCGTCACCTGACGCACCAACTGCCAGGGCAGCTTGCGCTTGATGCCGTACAGCAGCCCCTTCTTCGGCGCGCTTTCTCCCTTGCCCTGGATGCGGTCGAGGATGTCAGGGGCCAGGTCTGACCAGCCGAGGTTAGGCCCCATGCCGTGTAGCGCGAACAGCATGACCCGACCCCCGCCCGGCAACTGCTCCACCAGCCGCCCCACCGCGTCGTCGCACGCCCTGTAGACGTCTTCGAGCGCGCCTTCCAGCGTGCTGCGCTGCGCGGGGTTGAGGGCGTCGCTATCTATCTGTGACAGGTCCCACAGGTAATGCCCGCCCCGGTGGGTGGCCCCCAGCACCACGAAGAAGAGGTCCCACTCCTCGCGGGCGAGCAGGGCCGGGGCCAGCTTCGACACCTGTTCGGTCTGCCGGAGCAGGTCGTCGCGGAGGCGCAGCAGCGTGCCTGCTGTCTGGGGGCCGAACAACTCGGCGGGCATGGCAGAGCGCCCGAACTCCTTCTCCAACCGTCTCCACAGCCCCTCCGGGTGCGACCCCTTCACGATCATGTCGTGGGTGCCCCAACCCGATAGCTGCACGCCGTTGGCTACTCTCGGCGGCTTTATCGTCATGGGGGCATCTATCACGGCGACACGGCGGTGCTCGTCCAGGGCCTCCCAGAAGGTGTGCTGGTGCAGCCAACCGTCGCTTGCCACCTCGCAGCGCATCCGCTCCTGCCGCCACATCTTGTAGTGGTACATGCCCTGCCAGGGCACGTCGCTCGAAGTGAGGAAGGTGGGCCACACCCCGCCCGCGAACAGCGTGGCGTTGGTGTCGAGCCTGCCATAGCAGCCGCGCTCGATGAGGGCTGCGATTGCCGGGAGCTTGCCCTCGGCGCACAGCCTCTCAACCAGGGTAGCCTCGGCGGCGTCGATGCCGATAGCCAGTACGGGTACCTTGTTCGTCATGCGTCAATCTCCATTGTCGAAGCTATTTGCTGCCAGCCCCCGCCGGACCGCATGCTCTGCCGTGCGGCCTCCACCACCCGCACCGAGTACAGGCCGCTCCCCGCGTCAGCACTATCTGCGTGAGGCGCGCCCGCGCGTATGCTCGCCGCGAACGCCTCAAGCTGGCCCTCGAAACTCTCCACCGTCATGCTGGGCTTGCCCCCCGCCTTGCGCGCTAGCCGAGCGGTGGTAGCGCCAACCGCGTTCCAGATGCGAGCGATGCCGGTAGCCTGGCCCGAAGGTGGCGCACCGGGGCGTGCTGTCACCGTCTCGCCGTCCAATCCCAGGCTGATCTCCTCGCGGTACTCCGTGCCGTGCCCCGCAACACATTGCGCTACGAGGCCGTCGCGGAAGTCCAACTCGTACTCTATCATGCGTGCTGCTTTGCTGCTGGGGGTTGCAACCGTCGCGCGCACTCTCGCCGCCTGCCGCCCAAGCAGCCAGCAGAGCAGGTCCGCCTGGTGGCAGGCCACGTCATCCAGCACTCCCCCGCCAGCCGCTTCGTCGCCCATGTGCGCGCCCCATGCGCTTGCGTCGAAGATGAAGCGTGAGCTTACACTACGCACGCGCTCCATGTTCGACTCGTTGAGTTTCGCCCGCAACTGTGTGTACGTGGGGTGAAAACGGCGGTTGAAGCCTACCAGCAACAGCTTATGCGCTCGTATGGCTGTGGCCGTCAGCCGGTGCGCCTCCTCTGCGCTGAGGGACATCGGCTTTTCTACCAGCACGTGCGGACCCTGCTCCAGTGCCTCCAGGCTCAAGGCAAAATGGGTCGCGGGGG
>DASVQO010000281.1:0-3855 GCA_036389075.1 Chloroflexia bacterium
TTCCGAACCCCGCTCGACTTGTTACTATGGGCTACCGCTTGCTGATGTCCCCGCGCCAGCCGCCGAACTCTCCTTGACCAGTTTGAGTCGTTCATCGTACGCCTCCCGTGCTTGGCTAAGCTTTGTAGTCACCTGGCACACTGCTGAGTGCTACTTAGTGACGGCGGCAGGGACGACTTTGTTCCACGGCAAGAATACGGAAACGCCAAGACGCCAAGGACTACGCCAAGGACCACGCCAAGATTATGGATGGTGTTGTTCTAACAAGAAGGAGCAGGGTACGAGCTGTCGTACCCTGCTCCTTCTTGTACTCCATAAACCCTTACTTCTCTTTGCGCGTTCTTTGCGTCCTTTGCGTCCTTTGCGTCCCTTCGGCTGCGCTCAGGGCATGATTTGCGTTTTCGTACTCTTGGCGTGGTCCTTGGCGTCTTGGCGTTTAGAAAGTTGAGGCTATTGGCTACGCGAGTCCCGCCAGTCCTCTATCATCTCCGCGTGCTCCTCGTCGTGGCTCGCCGATACGGAGATGCAGGCGGCTATGGAAAGCTCGGCGTGCTCGTCGCCGGGGGCGGGGGAGTAGAGGGCGGCGTTGTCCACCTCGCGCAATAGCTCGACCATCTCCTCGCGGGCGGCAAATAGCTCGGCTATGACCTCTTGAACGCCCAGGTCCTTCATGCGCTCGTGGTTTTCGAGGTTGAAGGCCTCGTTACCCTCGTCGTCCAGGTCGAGCAGGGCGGGACGCTCGCCACGGAGCATCATGCGGTATGCCTCCGTCTGCGCGCGGTCCCAGGCGGCTACATGGGCCAGCACGTCGCGCACCGACCAGTCGCCAGCCACTCCCGGCTCCAGCATCTCCTCGTCGGTCAGGCCCGCGTAGGAGTTGACCAATCGCTCTCGCCCGTCCTGTAGCTGCCCGGCGAGCATCTGCCGCCGCGCGGTGCCTATGAAGTCCAAGGCTTTACTCGCCTACCTGCACGATAACGGCGTCACCCTGCGCGGTGCCCGAGCAAATCGCCGCCATGCCTATGCCGCCGCCGCGCCGCTGTAGCTCGTACACGAGCGTCAGCAGGATGCGAGCGCCGGAAGCGCCTATCGGGTGGCCCAGCGCCACCGCTCCGCCGTTGACGTTCACCTTGTCCTCGGATATGCCCAGCTTGGCTGTGCTGATGAGGGCCACGCTGGCAAACGCCTCGTTGATCTCCACCAAGTCGAGGTCGTCCACCGTCATGCCGAGCTTCTTGAGGGCGTTTTGCCCGGCCATCGCGGGCACGTAGGCCAGGTAGGGAGTATCCCAGGCGGCCTCCCCGTAGCCGAGGATGCGGGCGATAGGCTTGAGGCCGTGGGCCTTGGCGTACTCCGAGGAAGCAATAACCATCGCCGCCGCGCCGTCGTTGATGCCGGGAGCGTTGCCCGCCGTGACCGTGCCCTTCTCATCGAACACCGGCTTGAGCTTCGCCAGGGCCTCCATCGAGGTGTCGCGCCGGGGCATCTCGTCGGTGTCCACCACCGTGTCGCCCTTCTTGCCGGGGATGGTCACGGCGGCGATCTCCTGCGCGAAGATGCCGCTGTCAATCGCGGCCAGCGCGCGCTGGTGCGAGCGCAAGGCCCAGGCGTCCTGCTGCTCGCGGCTGCACTCCTCCTCGGCCGCCACCTGCGAGCCGTGGGTGCCCATGTGCACCTTCATCAGCGGGTCGGTCAGCCCGTCGTGCAGGATAGCATCGCGCAGCTCCCCGTGCCCCATGCGCAGGCCCCAGCGCGCGCCGAACGAGTAGAACGGGGCGTTCGACATGCTCTCCATGCCGCCCGCCACAACCAGGCTGTGATGGCCCAACCGGATCAGGTCGTTGGCAAGCTCAATCGAGCGTATGCCGCTGCCGCACACCCGGTTCACCGTATCGGACGTGACCTCACGCCCCAGCCCCGCCGCGAAGGCAGCCTGCCGCGAGGGGATCATGCCCAGACCGCCCTGCAATACGCAGCCTATGATGTTGTGCGTAACGTCGTTAATGTCGATACCTGCCCGGCCCATCGCCTCCCGCATCACGTGCGCGCCCAATTCTACCGCTCCCACGGGTGCCAGCGACCCGCCGAACTTACCGAACGGGGTGCGCGCCCCCGCGAGTATCACCGGGTTGTTATTGTTGCTTGCCATGTATGTTGCCTCCTGTACGTCGCCGTAACGTCTGTGTTACAGCAATGCTCTGCTTACTCTACTATACAACTTCCCGGTTACAATCTAGTTGCCGGGCGTGGGGGTAGCGCCTTCCTCGGTCTTCATGGGGAAGGGGAACGGGTAGTGCAGCGCGCTCACCGGGTCGTACGCGTCTTTGCGCTCGTAGCCCACCGCGGGCGGGGGCGGGCAGCGGTACGGCCTGTCCTGCCTGTACCCAAGCGCGTACTCGCCCTGCATGACCGTGTGGACTTCGCGGGTGCCCTCGTAGATGACCGCACCTCTAGCGTTGCGCAGGTACCGCTCCACCGGGTACTCGGACGAGTAGCCATATGCCCCGTGGATCTCGATCGCGTCGTTGGCGCTCTCGAACGCCACGTTGCAGGCGTGCCACTTCGCAAGCGAGGTCTCCCGCGTGGTCTTCATACCGTGGTTTTTCATCCAGCCCACCCGGTAGCATAACAGGCGCGAGGTCTCTATGCCGGCCACCATCTTGGCGATCATCTGCTGCACGAGCTGAAATTTACCCACCGGGCGGTTGAAGGCGTGGCGCTCGTTGGCGTACTTCACCGAGGCGTCGAGGCACGCCTGCGCCAGCCCGACCGCCCCCGTAGCCACAGTGAAGCGCCCCCAGTCGAGGGCGGACATGGCGATCTGGAAGCCCTCCCCCTCCTCGCCCACGCGGTTGGCGGCGGGCACCCGCACGTCCTGCATGATAATCTCGCCCGTGTTGCCCGCCCGCACGCCTAGCTTGCCGTGTATTGTGCCGGTGGTGAGGCCCTCCATGCCGCGCTCCAGTATGAAGGCGGCCATGCCGTGGTGCTTCTTGGAGCGGTCGAGGGAGGCGAATACGAGGAAGTGGTCGGCCACGTCGGCCAGGCTGATCCAGATTTTCGAGCCGTTGAGGATGTAATGGTCGCCGTCCTTGCGCGCCGTGGTGGCGACGTTGCCCGCATCGGAGCCCGCCCCCGGCTCGGTGAGGCCGAACGTGGCGAGCTTTTCGCCCCGCGCCTGCGGCACCAGGTACTTCTGCTTCTGCTCCTCGGTGCCCCACTGCAACAGCGACAGCGAGTTGAGGCCCACGTGCACGCTCTGTATCACACGAAAGGCCGTCTCGGCCCGCTCTATCTCCTCGCAAATGAGGCCGAAGGACAGGTAGTCGAAACCGGAGCCGCCGTACTCCTCCGGGATGGGGCCGCCCAGGAGGCCCAGCTCGCCCATCTTCTTGAGCGCGTCCCAGTTGATCTTGCCCTCTTCGTCGTGCTCGCGGGCGCGGGGGGCGATCTCGTTCTGAGCGAAGTCGAACGTCATCTGCTGGACCGCTCGCTGCTCCTCGTTGAGAAGAAAATCCATTCCAAAAAGCTCCTCGTCATTGAGTGCGTGGGTAGTAGTATCGGTGCGAAACACGCAAGCTCTACACGCTTGCCATTTTTGGCCGTAGTCACCCAGCCTATCAGCAAATCAGTTTATCACAGGGGTATGGGGCTGTCAACCGAGTTGACCCATACACCGGGGCGGTCCATCGTCTCACCGGTTGGAACTGTCATACCCAAAGTCGCCCTTGTCATCCTGAGCGTAGCGAAGGATCAGCCCCCCGTTCTTGACTCTCCATTTTGAAGCACCAATGTTCCTCTTACGAGGATCATCCCCAGCGTTGTAGACTCTGGCCTACCCACCTGATCCTGAGC
>DASVQO010000282.1:0-12290 GCA_036389075.1 Chloroflexia bacterium
TTCTCTTTGCGCGTCCTTTGCGTCTTTGCGTCTTTGCGTTTCCGTCACTTCGCTCGGCACTCGCTACCCGCTACTCATCACCCGACTGGTGGCCGCTCGTCGCCGGGCGGCCACCACTCGCTCCAACTCATCCGTGTAGCGGCTCACCATCACCCCCGAGCGTGCGGGGCGGCCTCGCTTCTGGTCCTGCCCGTCGAGCCAGGCCCACGCCTCCACCGCCGACCACAGGACAAGCAACCGCTCGTCACCCGCGGGCCCCGGCCATTGCTCGAACGGGTCAAGTCGCGGCCACGGCAGGAGCACTTGCATGACCAGCTTTAGCGCGCCTACCTCGTCGCCACTCGCCCCCCGCCCCAGGTACAGGGTATCGCCCCACAGGCTCCAGCTTTGCCTGACGCCGCTACTCTGCGGGGCCCCCACAGGCCCCGTCGCCTCGTGAGGCAGTACCCTGCCCGGCGGGCACTCCACGCTCGTAATGCCAAGCGTGCCCGCCAGGATGCTGAAAGTGCGCTCCCCTTCCACCACGTCCCGGTGGATGGCCTCTTGCCTCGGCCACAGCCTGCTGTACCACCCCACCGACTCCACCAGCAACGCGTCCAGCAAATCGTCGCTCCACACGTGCACGCCCCCCGTGTCCCCCAACTCCAGCCTCAGCCGCTCCCTCAACTGCGTCCTATTGCTCATGCCTCCCTCCCCCTGTGAGGAATTACGAATTACGAATTACGAGCCGCACACATGCAAACGCTCGTCCGGTTTTCCGATTGTTCGCGCCCTTTGCGTCTTCTCGCTAGTAATTCGTAATTCGTAATTCGTAATTATGCCCCCGTCGCTTCCCTCTCCTCCAACACCCGGCTCCACTCCACCTCCGAGTCGCCTTCGCCAAGCATGTCCATTGCCCGTCGGCGCGAGTGGATGCCAGAGGCCACCAGCGCCGTCTCCTGCGTCACCAGCTCCGAGCGGTCCGAGGGGAGCACCGGCGGCCACACTATGCGCAGCCGGTAGCTGTTGGCCGCGTCAATCACGGTTGCGGCTATCCCATCCCCATGCAGGGCGTGCAGCTTGAGCGCCATTCGACTCCGCTCTTCCAGCGCCACCGTCCAGATCGCCCGCTTGCGCGCCAGCTTCTGCAACAGCGGCTGCATCTCGATCTCCAGCGCCACCCCCGAGCGCGCCGTGCCATTGCTATCCCCGAACGAAGTGCGCGGCATCTCGGCCAGGTCGTGCATCGCCCGGTAGAGCAAGTTGACGTACTCGATGTGCAGCCCCACCCCTCCCCCCGACAGCAGGTCGAGCAGGTACGCCCTGGAGTCCTTCGGAAGCTCCCACAGCCGCCCCGGCCCTACCTTGATGCCCGTCGAGTCGGTCACGTTTTCCAGTACCGCCACCGGGTTGCCCGACACCTCAAGGATGTGCGACAGCACCGACAGCCTCTCGTTGAGGTCCCGGTTCACCTGCAACAGGTCAACCAGGTCGCTCTGCCCCCAGGGCTCCTTCGGCACCCTCAGGTTGGGGAACACCACGTACGGTATAAAGCCGTATGGATTGGGCACGCGCCTGTCCAGCACGCCGTCCCGCCATACCTCCAGCGTCGCCGCCGTCCATTCCTCGACCACCGTCCCCGGCATCGAGCCGAGCGTCACCCCGCCGCCTCCATTGCCCACCACGTAGCTCTGCCGCACAGCCAGCAGCCGCCGGTAATCGTCCGCCGCCCGCACGCACGTGATACTCGCCGGGTCCACCGCAGCCACCGACACCGCCCCCTCGCCCGCGTCCCAGGTCACCTTGAACACCCCATCCCCCAGCACCGCGCTGTCCACCGCCGTGTCGAGGTCTACCAGCGCCAACGAGTTGCGCCTGTAACACGCTTCCAGCAACCCCTCGGCATGTTGCGCGGCCTTGCGCCCCGCCTCCCCCGAGCCTTCCGGGGCCTCCACCGCGAAGCCGACCCCCTTCCCCATGAGGTATGAAGCCGCCTTGTTCGCGAACACACGGGCGTAGTTGAACGTCATCCGCCGCTCGTTCGGCGCGGGCAAGCCCTCCCACTGCGCCCCGTTATAGAAGTCCAGGTACACCCTGTATCCCGCCAACCGCATCGCGTCTTCCTGCGACAAAACAAAGGGCCGCGCCTCACCCGGCTGCGACCCCGTTGATAACACCCCTGCCGCGCCCGCCATAAGCGCACCCCCTTTGTAATCAGAGATTATGTTCTATTATCCTTATCCCATTTGGACCAAAATTTGGGACACGCCTTGACTGCCAGTGTCAGAGAAGTTTCCACACCCAATAGAATCCATGACCGGGATCAAAATACAAAAGGGTGCCGAGCCTTAGCCCCAGCACCCTGAACAACCCACCTCTATAATCCGGCCCAGCCGCCATCTCCCTACGCTTCGCCCGTCTCCACCTCCCCCGTTGGAGCGCACAGGTCCCCCACGACCCGCTGCCACGACCGCCCCAGGCTCAGAAGCTCCGCCTCAGCAAAGTGTGACAGGAAGTATTTGCGAACGCCCTCTATATGCGTGCCATGCGCCTCCCGCCACCTGCAAAGCCCCTCCCCCGTCAGCACGGCGTAGTTGCCTCGCCCGTCCTCTACCGACCGCTGCCGCGCCACGAGCCCCTCCCGCTCCAGCCGGTCCACCAACCTGCTGATCCCGCTCGGACTGAGCAGCACCGACTCGGCAAGCTCCGCCATCCGCAGCCTGTGCCCCGGCGACCACGACAGGTGCAACAGCACCTCGTAGCTCGACAGCGTCATGCCATGCGCCGCCCGCAGGTCCGCATCCAACCTGCGCACCAGGTGCAGATGCGCCCTCAAAAACCCGGCCCACGCCGCCCCTTCCAGCACGGAAAGGCTAGCAACTCCCTTCTTGACATCGTCTCCATCGCCCATATATACTGCCCAATGTACTTGCTTAAGCAAGTACATATAACAACCCAAACGCCTTTCGCCACATCATATACCCGCCCCGCCCCGGACGCAAGGCAAATCATATATATCACGGAGGGACATATGAAAATAGGTATAGGACTCCCAAGCACCATACCCGGTGCCCCAGGGCCGCTCATATTGGACTGGGCGCGCAGAGCCGAGGAACGGGGCTTCTCTAGCCTCGCCATCATCGACCGCATAGTCTTCCCCAGCTACGACTCGCTTATCGCGCTCACAGCCGCCGGGGCCGTCACCGAACGTATCGGCCTGCTCACCAACATACTCGTCGCCCCCGCCCGCAACCCTATTATGCTCGCCAAAGAGGCCGCCAGCGTAGACCAGTTATCCGGCGGCAGGCTCACCCTGGGCCTCGCCGTAGGTGGCCGCGAAGACGACTTCCAGGCCGCCGGGCAGGAGTTCAAAGCCCGTGGCGAGCGCCTCGACCGCGATCTCGACCTCATGCACCGCGCCTGGAAGGGCGAGCACGTAACAGACAGCCCCCAGCCCGTCGCTCCCCGCCCCCCCCGCCCCGAGGGCGTACCCATCCTCGTCGGCGGTAACTCCGGCGCTAGCCTCCGTCGCATGGTCAAGTGGGGCACCGGCTGGACGGTCGGCGGCGCTCCCCTCGACATGGTGCGCCCCTTCATCCCCCGTGTGCTGGATGCCTGGAAAGAGGGGGGCCGCGAAGGCAACCCGCGCCTGGTCGCCCTGGCCTACTTCGGCCTCGGCCCCAACGCCGATGAAGGCATCGCCTCCTATATCGGTGACTACTACGCCTTCCTCGGCCCCTGGGCGCAAGGCATCACACAAGGCACCCCCCGCACCCCCGAGAGCCTCCGCGATACCGTAAAAGGCTTCGAGGACGCAGGCTTCGACGAGTTCATCTGGAACCCCACCATCCCCGAACTTTCCCAGGTAGACCTCCTCGCGGACGCCGTGTTCTAGAAGGTACCTCAAGAGTGCCAATGTAGAGTGAGCGCACGCAAGCCCTGCCCCTGTCATTTCGAGCGTAGCGAGAAATCTCGTCCCTCAGCACCCAGCTATCACCTTTCCTGCGGTACAGAGTCCCATGAGAAAAATGCTACATCCCGGTGGACGACGAGATTTCTCACTGCTTTCGAAATGACAATGTGGAGCTTGCGTGCTGTTGTTCGACAATGTTGTTTTTGAGAGGGCTTCTAGAACACTATTCACCGCACAGACGCAGAGAACGCAAAGGTATGCTGAGAAGCATTCAGGTGTTATGTGCCAGGGGCAGCATTGTACAATACAATGCTGCCCCTATCCCTTACTAAACCCTTCTAATCTCTGCGTACCCTCTGCGTCCTCTGCGTCTCTGCGGTGAACCGTTCTCATCTCCCTCTCGCCACCCTCGGCCTCCAGTCCAGCCGGTCCAGCACGGCGCACAGGGCCGCGCTCACCAGCAAGTCGTCATGCGTGGCGCGCCTTTCCACCCCCCAGCGCAACGGCTTGCCCGGCCCCTCACCTACCTGCGCCTGGCAAGCCTCCACCTGCGCCCAGAACAGCCCCGTATCACCCTCCCCGTCCTCCGCGTACTCCTTGTACCGCCCGCTCTCCACCAGCCCCACGAAGTCCCAACCAAGCTGCGACTTGCTGGCGCTGCCGAACACGAACGGCACCACCCTCCCCGGTAGCGCCTGCCCCAGGAACCCCGCCAGTCCCGCGCCCACCCCCGTCGCATCCACCACCAGGTGCTGCACCGCCCACACGTTACGCGCCAGGTCCACTATCGTCGCATGCAGTTGCGGGTGCGGCGTGCCCACCCACAGCCTGCGGTCCACCACCCTGTACCGGGGCCGCATCACGAGCGGGTCGTCCAACCCCGCAAGGTCCACCTCCACCACCGTGAGCGCCGTAGCATCCCTGTTGCCCCCGCTCCGGCCAACTCCCTCCCACCCTTCGCCTTCCTCCTCAGCCCCCGCCACGTCCAGCAGCATCGCGTACGCCTTCCCCGCCGTGCCCGAACGCTGCCTGGGGTGGTCCCCACGCATGTGCGCCCTCCGCGCCGCGCCAAACAGCTTACCCTCCGCGTCCTGCTCCTCCAGGAAATACTCCGTGCGGATGAAAGGGTGGTCCCTGCCGAACTGCGCGATGCGCGACCTCACCTGCTCCCCGTACTCCGGCACGTGCGCCGCCACCTCCTCCCAGCCCACCTTGAACACCCTGCGCTTCCCATCCTTGCGCTCCAACTCCCCTAAATACGCCATCTGCCGCGCCAGCAGCGTGCGCGAGGTCCACACCGTGCCCGAAAACACCTGCGTGGCGTGGGCCGAAGCCCCCATCGGGTCGAACACCGAGTCCCACCTGCTTGCCGACACGTCCTGCGCCTCGTTGCAAGCCAGCAGCAGCGTGGCCGTCTCCCCCCTCGCCTGCGACGATGGCCCCGCCGACATGAACGCGCACGTACTCCTACCCACAGACAAACTGTGCCCGTCGCTCTGCACCGGCCCCATAAACGGCGACCGCAACCTCTCCGCCAGCCGCCGCCTGCCAATCAGCCCCTGCGGCCTCAACGTCGGGTTCGCCACGATAATAGACCCGCCCCGCAGCCGGTACCGGCACATGAGAAACCCCTCCAACTGCGCCAGCATCTCGTCCTTCCCACTCTGCCGCGCAAACACCACCGCGAACTGCCTCCCCTCCCCCCTCTTCACCGACTCCGCGATCTCACGCGCCACCCTCGCCTGGTACTCCCTAAGCCTCCACCGCGGCCACACCACGTTCGAAAACTCCCCCACGTCCTCTAACACCCTCCTCAACTTACTACGATCAACCTCCCGCTTCATCTCTCCTCCTCTCTCCTTTCCCCGCTCGTGGCACGACAAAATCCCGAACCTCACATAAGGTTGCGGGACCGCATACAGAAACCAACACCTTAGCCCCCGTGCCAGGGCTATGTCAAAGTCGGAGAACAGCACTGGGTTAGACTTTGTCATTCTGAACGCAGTGAAGAATCTCGTCCCTCAGCACGCAAATACCCCCTTTCTTTGCGCCACCATCCCAATGAGAAAGGGGTAACATCCCGGTGCACGACGAGATTCTTCACTGCGTTCAGTACAGGACCAACAAAGTTACTTCTAGAAAGGTGCAGTGCCCGCAGGGGCACTTTGTAAAGGTAGCCCGCGGTTTCAACCGCCCGGCTATATGGACCAAACTTCGTTGGTACAGTATTCAGAATGACAAGGTCCAACTGTTGCCTCTACATTCGACTTTGACAAAGCCCTGCCCTCGCCAGGTGTGCCATCCCCGCCATAGCGTATAATGGCAGTCGAACTTAGCAAGCTCATTCCGGAGGTAACTGTTGAGCGTTATCGACCAGGCCCTCAAGGCTAACAAGCTATATGCTCAAAACTTTAGCGGCGGTGACCTGCCCGCTCCCCCCGCGCTGGCGCTCGCCATCGTCACCTGCAAAGACGCCCGGCTGATGATAGAGCCGATGCTGGGCCTGAAACAGGGGGATGCCCATATCATTCGTAACGCCGGGGGCATTGTCACGGAGGACGTGATACGCTCCCTCGTCATATCTCACTACATGCTTTTCGTGCAGGAGTTTATGGTCATCAACCATACTCAGTGCGGGCTGATGACCTTTACCGACGAACAACTGCGCGCCACAGTCCGTGAGGCCACCGGCACCGAATCCGTGTCGCCCGCCGCCTTCCACGCCTTTGCAGACCTTGAAGCCAACGTCCGCCACCAGGTCCAAAAGATAAAGGCTCACCCCTGGATACCCAACAAGATACCAGTCAGGGGCTTCATATACGACGTACGTACCGGCCTGCTATCAGAGGTCAGTTGAGCTACTAAGGTTGTGCTACCCTACCTGCCTCCATACTTCAGGCGGTACTGGAACGTCCCTAACTGGGCGACTAGCATGTCATAGGTGTTGAGCTGGCTACCCACCCGGACTATCAGCCACCTCGTTGTCTCCGGTACCTCTCAATCAGCGTGTTAGTCGAGCTATCGTGCTTGAGTTCCGGCTCATCCTCCCTCTCAAGCTCCTCCACGATCCGCCCCGCCAGCACCTTCCCCAACTCCACGCCCCACTGGTCGAACGAGTCGATCTTCCAGATAGCCCCTTGCGTAAACACGCTGTGCTCGTACAGCGCCACCAATTTCCCGAGCATCTCCGGTGTCAGCCTCTCGGCCAGGATCGTGGTCGTGGGCCGGTTGCCGGGGAACGTGCGCGCGGGCACCAGCCACTCAGCCGTGCCCTCGGCCCTCACCTCCTCCTCCGTCTTGCCGAACGCCAGCGCCTCCGTCTGCGCGAACAGGTTAGCCATCAGCAGGTCGTGGTGCCGCCCCAGCGGGTTCAGCGTCTGCGAGAAGCCGATAAAATCGCACGGTATAAGCTTCGTGCCCTGGTGGATCAACTGGTAGAACGAGTGCTGCCCGTTCGTGCCCGGCTCCCCCCAGAATATCGGCCCCGTCTCGTAATCAACGTACTTACCATCCAGCGTCACCTGCTTGCCGTTGCTCTCCATCGTCAATTGCTGCAAATATGCCGGGAACCGCTTCAGGTACTGGTCGTAAGGCAGCACGGCCACCGTCTGCGCCCCGAAGAAGTTGTTGTACCATACCCCCAGCAGCCCCATCAGCACCGGCAGGTTGCGCTCGAAAGGCGCGGTGCGGAAGTGCTCGTCCATCGCGTGAAAGCCCGCCAGCATCTCCCTGAAATGGTCCGGCCCCACCGCCAGCATCGTGGACAGCCCGATAGCCGCGTCCATCGAGTACCGCCCCCCTACCCAGTCCCAAAACCTGAACATATTCGCCGTATCGATGCCGAACTTGCCCACTTCCTCCGCATTGGTAGACACCGCCACGAAATGGTTCGCCACCGCCTTCTCGTCACCCAACGCCTGCAACAGCCATCTGCGGGCCGAATGCGCGTTGGTCATCGTTTCCTGTGTAGTGAACGTCTTCGAAGAAACGATAAACAGCGTCTCGGCAGGCTCCAGGTCCCGGGTGGCCTCCGCAAAGTCCGTCCCGTCCACGTTCGACACGAACCGGAACGCCATGCTCCTCTCGCTATACTCCCGCAACGCCTCGTAAGCCATCACCGGCCCCAGATCGGACCCTCCAATCCCGATATTCACCACGTTACGAATGCGCTTTCCCGTATACCCCTTCCACTCGCCCCCACGCACCCGCTCCGAGAACTCGGCCATCTGGTCCAACACCTCGTGCACCCACGGCACCACGTTCTCCCCACCCACGGTAATAACAGCGTCCCTCGGGGCTCTCAACGCAACATGCAGCACCGCCCGCCCCTCCGTCGCGTTGATCTTCTCCCCACCGAACATCGCCTCAATCCGCTCCCGCAGCCCGCACTCCTCCGCCAGCCCCAGCAGCAAACGCAGCGTCTCATCCGTCACGCGATGCTTCGAGTAATCGAAATAAATACCTTCCGCCTCCACCGCCAGCCGCTGGCCCCTCTGCAGGTCCTCTGCAAACAACTCGCGCAGGTGAACGTCCTTCACCTCGCCATAATGCGCTTCAAGCGCCTTCCATGCCGGCCGTTCCGTCAGCCCCACCGAGTCCGTAGCCATAATCCCCTCCACGCAACACACCTTTACAACAACATCAGCCCAAAAATGAGCACGAGTCGGACCACGCCAACACAAACAGGTGTGCACTCGTTCTCCGCACCACCCGTGGGGGTTTCTTGCATCATGTAGTCTCCGAAGGAGACTTCGCTCCTTGTCAGCCCGCCACTTTAGTGGCAGGGCGGGGGCCACAGGCCGTCCCCTGGCGACCCCGCACGCCGCCCATACCGCCTACCCACAATAACCACACCCTACCCCACAAATTCCACCTATTGAGCCATGATGGTATATTAATGAGTGTCCAACACCCATCCCAATCCATTCTCACCCCACGGCAGCCCACAGTGAAGAACACCACCCCCACAAACCAAGACGCACCCTTCACGCCCGCGCCGGCCGAGACACACCCACCCGCTGACCCGCCCACGCCCCGCCGCGTGCCCCGCCCTCGCCTGGCTCCGCCCCTGCTCAACGCCCTCGCCGGCCTCTTGCTCTTCACCCTCTACGTAACCGTCCTCGCCCGCAACGACATAGACGACCTCATGGGCAGCCGCGCGCTCCCCGCCCTCCCCGGTGGCTGGAAGAGCCTCGCCGCCCTTCAGGTGCTCGTCCTCCTGCTTCTCGCCGCTCGAATCCTCGGTGCCACACGGCTAACCGCCCTCCCCATGCGCCTCCGCTCCTGGGCCATATCGCACCCCGTCGCGCTCGCCGTCGGTGGCCTCACCCTGGCAGCCCTCGCCCTCCGCCTGTTCGGCATCAGCGACAACCTGCCCTACACCAGCAACCCCGACGAGCCTGCCGTGGCCGACCGCGCCCTAGGCATCCTTCAGACCGGCGATTACAACCCCCACTACTTCGTCTACCCCAACCTCTACACCTACATGCAAGCCGCCGTCTTCCTGCCCCGCTTCTTCCTCCTCGTCTCCTCCGGCACCCTGGAAACCCTCGACCAGATAGTGCCCACCGACTTTTACCTGTGGGGCCGCCTCCTGACCGCCCTCCTCGGCACCCTCACCGTGCCTATCGTGTTCCTAGCCGCCCGCAGGCTCTACGGCATCACCCCCGCGCTCGTCGCCGCCGCCTTCATGGCTACCAACAGCGTGCACCTCGTTTACTCTCAGCTCATCACCACCGACGTACCAGCTACCTTCTTCAGCGCCCTCTCCCTTCTCACCATTGCCTCGCTGCTGCCACCCTCCGCGGCCGCACACGAACCTGACGCAGCCCGGCACGGCCCCCTACCCTCCCGTCGCCTCTATTTCTTCGCGGGCGTAGCGATGGGCCTCGCGGTCGGAACCAAATACAACAGCGCCCTCGTCGTGCTACCCTTCCTCCTGGCGCACGCTTACGCCGTAGCAGACCACACGCAGGGCCTGGGCCACAGGTCGCGGACCTTCTTCGGCGGTCGCCTCTGGCTTGCCCTCGCGAGCATGGCCGGGGCTTTCTTGCTCACCACGCCCTTCGCCCTCCTCGACCTGCCCAACTTCCTCAACGACATCGCCTCCGTGCTCGCCCACTACCGCTTCGGCCATCTCGGCTTCGAGGGCGACGACAACTGGCGCTTCTATTTCGGCACCTTCCTCCAGAGCGACTTCCTGCCCACCCTCCTGTCGCTCGTGGGCGTGATAGTCGCCCTCGCCTGCCGCAACCGTGCCGACCTGCTGCTGCTCAGCTTCCCCCTCGTCTTCTATCTCTCCATGAGCAGCTATCGCGTAAACTTCACCCGCAACATGCTGCCCATCATCCCCTTTACCTCCATCCTTGCCGCCATGGCCCTCGCCCTCGCCTGGAAGGCCCTGCTAGCCTTCCTTGCAAGGCGGCCCGGCACAGAACGCCGCCCCATCACCCGCCTGGCACGCTGGCTCCTCGCTATAATCGTACTCCTTGGCCTCCTCCCCCAGACCGCCGCCGCCCTTCAACGCGGCTACCGTCAGACCCAGCCCGACACCCGCCTCCGCGCCGCCCAATGGCTCGACGCCAACACCCGCCCCGGCACCAAGCTCTGGCTCGAATTCGATACCCCTAAGCTCACGCCGGGCCGCTACCTGATAGGCTCCGGCCAGCACGTCACCGAGCACCCGATGGACTGGTACGTCGCCAACCGCTATGAATACCTAGTACTCAGCGCCGGGGCCTACAAACCCGTCGTCTACGACCGCCCCGAGTCCGATCCCTCCCTGCGCGACGCCTACCTGCGCTTCTTCGACGAAAACCGCGCCAACCTCGTCGTCAGCTTCGAGACCAACAAGGTAGACCACCCCGGCCCCACAATCCAGATCTACCGCACCGGCTACGCTCCCCCCAAATCCGCTAAGGACGTGCACGCACAGCACACCGTCAACGCCCACTACCACGAAATAGACCTCAACGCGGGCCTAATTTCCCTCCTCGGTGCCGACTTCCCACGCGACATCCAGCCGGGGACCCCCTTACCCATCACCCTCTACTGGACCACCGACCGCCCCCTCAACACCTCCTACACCGTCTTCGTGCACCTCATAGACGCCTCCGGCAACAAGATCTCCCAGATCGACGTAGCCCCCCGCAGCGGCACCTACCCGACCTCCCTCTGGCCCCCCGAGGAAGTGGTCGTTGACGAGCTATCCCTAACCCTCCCCACCAACCTACCCCCCGGCGACTACAGCCTCCGCATCGGCCTCTACCTCCAACAAGGCACCGAAGCCCACACCGCCTTCACCCTCACCAACGCCCCACCCAACTCCGGCGGCGACTACGTCCTCCTCGGCCCCCTCACCGCCCGCTAAGGACGCATTCTCCATCTTCTGCGGTGTTGAGCCTCAATGTAGCAGTCCCGTATAATACCCGCGACATGGCAAGACTGAGAATCCCCCTCGCAACCCACTGGACCGAGACCCCCGTTGGCCGCGCCGTAAGGCCCATGCAGGAGTTCGTGCATAGCTCCACCTCAGGTGGCATCGTGCTGCTCCTGGCCGCCGTCGCCGCCCTTGTGCTCGCCAACTCACCCCTGCGCGCCGCCTATGAAGAAGTCCTCAACACCTACCTGGACTTCCGCATAGGCACATTCCAGCTACACCTGACCGTCCTCCACTGGATCAACGACGGCCTCATGGCGATATTCTTCTTCCTGGTCGGCCTGGAAATAAAGCGCGAAATCTGGGCGGGAGAACTCAGCAACGTCCGCGCCGCCCTCCTGCCCATAGTAGCCGCCATCGGTGGGGCCATCGTGCCCGCCCTCATCTACGCGGGCGTTAACCTCGGCGGCCCCGGCAGCCCGGGCTGGGGCATCCCGATGGCCACCGACATTGCCTTCGCCCTCGGAGTCCTCGCCCTGGTCGGCAGCCACGTCCCCTTCGCCCTAAAGATACTGCTCACCGCCATCGCCATCATAGACGACCTCATAGCCGTGCTAGTGATAGCCTTTTTCTACTCCGGCAGCCTCGATTTCGGCGCTCTGGGCATCGGCTTCGCCCTCCTGGGCCTGCTGCTAGCCATGAACGCCATCGGCATCCGCACCATCCCGCTGTACACCCTCATAGGACTGCTGGTATGGGTAGCGTTCCTCCAATCCGGCGTCCACGCCACCATCGCGGGCGTGCTCGTAGCCCTCATGATCCCCGTCCGCACCCGCATCAACCAGGCGACTTTCCTCCAACGCGCCCGCGCCATCCTCGACAACTTCGAGGACAGCAGCAAGCGAGAACCTTACTCCATCCTCCAGGACCAGGAGCAACAGGCCGCCGTAATAGAGCTTGAAGAGCTATCCGAGGCCGTTCAAGCCCCACTACAGAAGATGGAGCACAACCTGCATAACT
>DASVQO010000283.1:0-9312 GCA_036389075.1 Chloroflexia bacterium
CGCGGATGTTGAACTCGTAAGCGACCGGTGTGACGTTGCGAACCTTGCTTTCTGCTACAAGTGCCATTTGCTTTCTCCTGTGCTGGCCTCACGGGGCCAACTTACTAACTCAGTGACTTCGTGACTTCCTGTGCGTTGAGACAGTGATAGCGAGATCGCGCCTAGTTGCCCCAGGGGACTTCGCCGCGGCTCTGGAACGGGTAGGTCTTTGGCTTACCCTCCAGGCCGCCAGTGTTAGCCTGGTTGCCAGCACCGGCGCCACTGCCAGCGCCTGCACGATTGCGAGATCCAGCCTCGTTGTTCGGAGCCTTCTGGGGCTTGAGCAGGGCGGCGACCTTCTTGGCGTCCTCCTCAAGCTCAGCTTCGGTAGTACCTACAAGCCTTACTGCCATCTCGTCAGGCAGCTTGTGTTTGCGGGCTACCTTGTCCCGGAGGATCTGGGCATCACGCTCGGCGGCCTGGGCCTCCAACTCCTTGATGCGGGCCTCCCGCTGCTCGGCGACGGTCTTGAACTGACCTTGCTCTAGGGCGCTGGCCTCATCTGCCTTGCGCTTGTCCTCGGCTTCCTTGTCCTTGCGTGCTTGCTCAGCCCTGGCCAGCCGCTCTGTTACGATCTGCTCGATGCGCGCCTTCTGGGCGTCATCGAAGCTAACTTCAGTGTTGGTGGTCGTGGTCGTAGTCTGGGCAGGATTGCCCTGTGCAGTTGGGTTCTGCGTACCACTGGCAGGTGATTCAGTCCCTGCCCCCGCTCCTGTGCCGGTAGTTTGACCGGTTCCCTCCGTCGCCGACCCGCTCGCGGTAGTTGTGCCAGTGCCAGATCCGCCTCCCGCGCCGTTCGCAATGAGCATTTTCTGGCGTATCTTTAAGAACTTCACAGTCTCGCCTCCTGAAGGTCCTCAGATCGTGGCCGTGTTAGCTATTTCACGGCAAATAAAAAGCGGCCATGACCTGCCCCGAAGGGAGATCATGGCCGCACATAACGATGTTGTTGGCCTGGGCTGCTCTCTGCCAGCCCGAGTTGCAGCAATCCATCACGCTGCTATGGGTGTACTTCAATCCTAAGGGATATTGTGAGGGTTGTCAATACCCCTAAATCCCGCTCGGGTTGTCTAAGTATGGCTCCGTTTTTGTTTCGCAATTAGGGCGGCGAGAGAATAGTCGCCAGGAATGTAACGGCAAGCAAGAGGCACTAGGTCAAACTCCAAGCCACGTAGTTCCCAGGCCGCCTCCAGTTCGGCATAGAATGCCTGTAATTCTCCAGGATCTCTGCTGTTGCGCATGTGCTGCAGGACCTCGTAGTCCCAACCGGGCTGACGGTAGGAGCCTACAGTTCTCCATGAACAGCCGTCACAGGTGCGGCCCATTGGGTGTGAGTCGGAGTAGCGGATTTCACGCCAGCCCAATATCTCCGTGACTACCAGAACATCGAACTCGTAGGCCTTACCCCAGCCCTTGCGGTTGCCCTCAACAAAGAGTGCCCGTATGTCTAGATCCTTAGGGATCATGGTACTCACGCTCCTATGATTGCTTCATCCAGAGACTCACCCGACACGCGCTTCTCTCGGCAGGTCCGGCACTCAGGAACCCACTCTATCAGGACCTCACCAACGTCCAGATCGTCTTTGAGGTAGCGGCTGACGGTGGGTTTGCCACACGTGCCACAAGGCTTGACCATGACTAGGTGCCGCCCTTCAATCGCGGGTTCGCCCAGCAACTTGAACGTCACGTCGTCCAGGGTGATAGTGTCGCCCTCACCCTGCACGGGCATACCCTCGATGTTGACCCCAAGAACCTGTTGCACGTATAGAGCAAGTTCGGACGCATTTTGTGCGTGGGCCTCGGCAGCCTGTTGGCGCTTCTGCGAAAGGGCTGCCTCAGCGCGCTCTCTCCATCCTTGCGTTGAGCCACCGGTCTGCGATTGCTGGGTTGTCACCTGCTACTCCTCCTTGTTCCCATTGCTTCCATCGTTGCCGCCGGGCGCACCTTTGCCCGCTTGGCCAGTGTCCGCGCCGCCGCCCGGCTGTTGACCGTCTCCAGGCGCGCTACCAGGAGGTGTTGCCAGGGCCGCCCTCTCCTTCGCCGCGTCCGCCTTTTCCTTAAGGATCTGCTTGATCTGAGTCTCGGTCTTACCAAACTGACGAAGAACCTCTTGCTCGGAGACATAGGGTGCCATCATCTTGCCGATCTTCACCAGCGTCATCAGATCCCAGTCTTCTGGGGCCTGGAATATCGTACTGATCATCGCATCCGTATCAAGGGTCTGGCCGCCGAAGGCATTAGCGAGCATCGTAGCCTTATGAGCTACCGAGGCCCAGGTAGGCGCAAATACGTAGCCCATAGCTAGTACCTTGCGAATGAGCGGCTTGTCCGCCTGCAGGAGGGCCTCCCCGCTCGGCCAGTCCCCGCCCGTGATAGTGTGTAGAGGCGTTGAAGTGAGGCGAGAAACTGCCCGCAGCTTGATGTTGAGCACGCGCTCCAGTTGGCTCAGATCGCCGGCCTGTAGCACCCCATACTTGGCGTCCTTGCTGCTGTTCTGGAGGACTGCGCCTGGCTCCACCTTGATCGACTTCTCGGCCCCGTTACCATCAGTGGCAGGCGTTACACCTGTAGCATATAGCATCTGGTAGCCCGTGAAGCGAGCAGCCGCCGTAATGTCGCGATGCACGTCGTTGATTTCGTCCTGCAGCCCCAGCATACCACCGTCCAGCTCAGAGATGCCATAGGTAGTGTCCAGGTCGTCATTAGAAGCGTCGTGTGCCATATAGACGTTTCGGAAGTGTACTACGGGCAGACCAATCGACTGCCCAGATCCATCAGTCCACTTTGTGAACGCTGTGTTCTCCTCATCAAGGTTATAGGGCTTCCAGCCGTTGCCTTCCTGGATGTAACGCTCGATGTGGTCGGGGAACCATACTACACGCCTCAACCTCTTCTCAGTGGTCTGCCATTCTTTCACGGCATAGATGGGGTTGTCTAGCTCGTCGTAGGCGATAAAAGTGCCGCTCTTACCATCCCACCACTTCTCCCTTGTGAGGATGACCCGTTGCGACTCATTATCCCAGCTTAACGCTAGTGCGTGGTTACCGTCGCGTAGGGTGGCCCAGTGGACCTGATTTGCTAACCTGGAGAGTTGCGCCAGGGTCCAGAACTCCTCCAGCCATTCCTGCACGGCATTGTCCGCCACATCGAAACGAGCAAGCTGCACCCTGGAGGAGGCCGCGGCTAGGACCATCTTACAGATGTTGTCACAGAAGACATTGCCGGTAACGCCTCGTAGGATGGCCTGCTGGGCTGGCGTGAGTGTCCCCTTCTGGTAACCACGCGCGTAGTCCCGGAAGGTGCGCAGCATTCCAGGCTTGGGGTTGGCCGCCTTACGATCCCGCTCCAGGCGTTTGTGTATCGTATCATTCGCTGCAAGTTTGAAGACCATGATTACTCTTCCTCCTCAGGCCCGTAGGGGTCTGTCAAATAGTTTGATTGCTTGGTTACGGCTGGTGACTGCCTGCGTGCGACCTGGGCCAATGCCCAGCTATCTGCCTCGTCATCCGGCTGATCCTTAGGCGCTCGCAGTGTCGCGCCTTCGATGCTCGCGAGCTGCATGTAAGTGTCGTAGCTGTGAAGGATCTTCGTAGGCGCTGTAGTGCGAAGCGTTTCAGCCGCAGCGTCGTATAGAGCCACCTTACCTGCCACGTGGCTTAGCCACCCGGTCTTTCCGTCCTGCCCATCGAGCAGCCGGATCTCCGGGGCGTGCTCCTCGAGCCACTGTATGACGGAGTGGCCGTGGTTATTCCGCTCGATCATAGCCTCCGCGCGATTGAAGTAGCGCCCCACGAGCTGCATATAGGAGCCGAAGACATCCGGCTCCGACTTACCTGTGAACTTCGCTACCTCCTCACCTGTGACTCGCTCCAGAACGTGGCAGGAGCTATTGTCGCTGGTGGGATTGCCCTCTGCCGGGTCGCCGCCCATAACGTATTGCAGACCGAATACAGGCGTCTTGTAGAGGACCAGCCCTGGGATGTAGGGTGCACCAGGAGGGAAGCTGGTTATGTCATCGGCCCTGTTGAGCGGCGCTATCTCCTCGTAACACTGCTCGATCCAAATGGCGGGTATGCGCTTGTCCTCCGTGTTCGGTGACAATGCCTCGGTATCGGTCGCTGGATACTCCTGATGGAGTTCGTCGAGCGAACCTGTGCGAGCGAGCACATCCTGCTTCTTCGCCTCGTACCATTCCTGGGTGCGGCCAGGGCGAGCTGCCCACCCAAAGAAGACCGCCAGATAGCTATTGAGCTTTCGCTTGGCACCCTTGAAGATGTTCTTGAAGGCGGACATCGGCTGCGACTTGTCCGATGTTGAGAGCAGGATCATCTGACCTCCTGCCTCGACCGTGGGTTCCACTGCGTTTATAAGTGCGTCCAAGTCTGGGACAAAGTCCGCCTCGTCAACGACAGCTATAGTGCCGGTGTAGGAGCGTCCGCCGGTTGTAGGGAAGGCCTTGGCCCGAGAACCGTTTGCGAGCGCCCACTCGTGGTCATTGCTCGTATCGACCGACTGCTGCAACCAGGCTGGCAGGTGGTCGTGCATCTTCTTGAGACGCTCCTCCAGCAGCTCTATAGCCTCATCATCCCTCTTCGAGAACAGCAAAATGATGGCTATGGGCCGGAATAGCATGACCCATAAGACGTAAGCCAGGACCAGCCAGGAGAAGCCCAACTGCCGAGCCTTCAGAATGCACAGGCGAGGATGTTCTTGTAGGTCCTTTAGCGTCTGCTTCTGAGCGTCCCAGAGAGCAAAGGGTACCCAGGACTTCTCGTTGGCGTTTAGAATCTGGACATAATTCTCAATGAAGTAGGCTGCGTCATCGTTGCACCTCTGCCACTCTGCCTCTTCCTCCTCGGATCTCGAGGGTGCGACACCGTCAGCGAACACCTCACACAGCAGATCGAAGGCAGCAGGAGTTGGCTCAAGCAGAGCTACAGACCGCGTATTTGCTTTAGACCTGCTAAGAGTGCTGACCACGTGCTCGCTCTCCGACGCAGTGTAAGGATGCTGGCCTACTCAATTACTCTCACCTCTGCCAGCGCGCCCTGATCCTTAGGCGAACCTATGACCCGCCGGACGTCCGCAGAAATGGCCGCCAAGGCCTTATTGTCCGTGACGTTACGCTTGATCGACTGGATAATCAACTGCACCATCACCAGGGCGTTCTCGACCGTTATCATCTGCTGGTCGGCGACCATCTTCTTTTGCTCGGTGGCCACCAGCTTGCGCCTGCGCTCTAGCAACACCACGACTTCGCCCCAAGCTACCTGGTCCCCGAAGCCTCTGTCGATGAGTGCCCCTACCTGGCTGAGTGCCACGGCCAGGAGCGACGGATCCCACATTACCTGCTCGACGGAGCGCCATGCTTCCTTCAGTTCCTTCCAGACGGCCCCGGTCTCGCCCGTGTCCAGGCGCTGGAGCAGCTCCCCGATGCGGACATCTAGCAGTGCTATATCCGACTGAAGGCTGAGGAAGGCCTCATTGGCCAAGGCATCGCTGTATCGCTTCAGCAGCCTCGTGGGCAGGTCCTTGGAATGTATGCCTGTCTTGAAGGTCGCAGAGGCTATGCCGGACGGAGAGCTGCCACCATGCATCCTGCAGCGGCCGTTCGGCATCGGGCGGCTTTCGCAAGGCTTACCCGATCTCGTCAAGGCTCCGCACTTCTTAGAGTGGATAGATTGCATGGGGTGACTCCGATTGCATGGGGTGTCCGAATTGGCACAGCCAATCAGCGTTTGCGAGGTTTGGCCCCTCTTAGTTGCTTGCCCACCTCCTCAAGCACCTGCAGGTCCCAAGGACCAACCTTCTCGGGATCGGCAGCGCCAGTACCGGCCACTTCGGCATCAGTGCCCACAGCAGCACCAACTGGCCGACTCTCCAGGCCCCAGCGCGGCCGTACCACAACCTCAAACACGGTGTCCGTCAGTGCGAGCAGGGGCATCATGTTCATGCGCTCCATAGCCGGCACGTCGAGCTGTATGCGCACTGACCCGTCGCCACTGAAGCGCACCGCCGACATGATCGTTGGCAGGCTGGCAAGGAAGATGATCTCGCGGCGTCTGTTGCCGCCCAGGTCCTCGACCACACTCACGCCGTCCTCGCCGTCTTCGGGCTGCGCCGGCTCTGTCATGCCTAAGCCGTCTGCCACGTCTACCATTTCTGCCTCGGCAGCACCCGCCACTCTTTCATGCCAGGTCCCCATCGGGCCAGCGAGCCATGCACCGTGCATTTCTCGGTGTGTAGTACCCCGACTACCTGCACCTTCGTGTCGCGGCCGCCCGGCACCCTGCAGTGCGGGCACTTCCTGAAATGCTTGGGGGTAGGCGGAATATGGCACGCGGGCAGCACCGCCGTAGGAACCAGATCCACCTCAGAGGATGTAGATACACCTGATGCACCTGGGACCGCCTGCCCAGGTCGCCCTGAGCTACCGGAAGAGATTGAAGCCATTAGCGTCTCACAGACTAGGGAGGAAGACTAGACAAAACAAAGCGGCCACCACCAACCTACTAAGGATGGCAATGGCCGCACATAACGATGCTGTTGGCCCGGACCGTCCAGCTCGTCTCACACTATAGCGATCAGAACGGGGACGGAGCAGCATTTTGTACTCTCGCTGCTATACAGTTACTATATAGCCTGCAACGCGCCGTGTCAACGGTGGTGTTACTTACGACTTGTGGAGCTTCAAGCTGTTCTCGGGGCTGATCCGCTCCACAGAGCTGGTATGCTTCTCTCGGGGCCAATGCACATCGAAGCGAATACTCACCTCGCCCTTCCCAGCAACCACCACGTCGTACACATTGGCTGCCGCATCCTTGAACGCGGCACGTATGGCCTCAACGATCCGAACGCTGCCCCGCTCCAGGTTGATCTCCGCATCGGCATCGAGGCCGAGGTGTAGAGTGATGGCCAGGTCCAGCAGCCGGGACACTATCTCGTTTTTCAGGTTGTCATCGCTGCCCGCGAGCGCCTCGACGAACGCCAGGCTCTGCTGCAACCTCGTATTCGGATCGGGAGGGTGCGAAGCACTCATCACGCGGAATCCCGCCCATCAGGTCCGCCAGGATGCTGCTGTGGAGGCCCAAGACCCCCCACAGCATCAGCGACCATCATAGCCAGCGCGCCCACGTCGTAGGACTCGCTCGCTACAATCTCTGGGGAGCTACCCGTTAGGATGGCCCGCCGCAGTTCGGATACTTCCTCTTCTAAATGCTTAAACAAGGACCACGGGCTGTCCTGTTTCCATCCCGCAGGTCCTCGGTCTCCGTCATGGGCGGCTATGTTCCGCTCCACGCCTTCTGCGTATCGCCTTACTTCCTCTCTCACTAGACTGGCTCCTTCACAGGGACTCATCACGCTCTGGATCTTACAGGTCTAGGCCCTCCAACAACCGGCGCGCCGTCTCGTCCCTGGCCGCGGCTGCCTCAGGGGGGTCTTCCAGCTTCTCCGCTATATGCGCCCACTTCGCCTGTAGCCGGGCGAGTTCGGTGCGCATCTCCTCTATAGCCGCATCGATCTCAGCGGCCACCTGCTGCTGCTGTATGAGCGAGTGGCACATCGAGAGGTAGTACTCGCGATGTTGCTCAAGCCCCGCCAGCTTCCGCTCCAAGCTACGGATGCGCAGTGCGATTATCTCTATCTCTGGGACAGGCGGTGCCGCCGGCGCGCTATTCCAGGAAACCCAGCCGGTAGCCATCAAGCGCCCTCCCATGACCCAACCAACCGGGACACGTTCGGTCGCCATGCCATCAGGGGGCTGGGGCACCTCAGATCCCTGCGTTTCCTGAGTGCCCGGCTCTCCCTGTGAGGCCTGTCGCCGCTCCTGACAGTCAGGACACACATGCACCACCGTCACTACGACTCGTCGCCTCTTGTTATGCCTTCTCCGTCTGCCCATGATACCTCCCTTGCTAGGCGTGCAGGTTGTTTAAATTGTTGATGTTACAAGCGGCCTCGCCACCCTCTTTAGTCACCTGCCCGAGCTGAGATGCCAACTCCTCACCGGTCACTACGCCATCCCTGACCGTGTTGAAGAAGACGTCTGTCACGTGATCGGCCGGGCCTACGTTGTACAGGCCTTCAGCAAGCTGGCCGGTAGTCTGGGGGACGCGCGTCGAGAGGTCCTGCAGTTGATGGTGGACGTGCCGCGACATCATCTGCGCGTAGCCTTGACCCGCTTCAAGTGCCCTACAAGAGTGGCGATCTCGTCATCCGACATGGCCTCCTTCAAAGCAAATGCCTGCTCAGGAGCCACCAGGTTCGTGATCTGCAATGTGATCGCACGCCCGCAGTGCTCCACCACATCGCCAGAGACGCGCCCAGGCGCTACAATAGCGGCAAGGTCAGGATGTAACAGCAACACCTTGCTGGAGGGTGCATGAGCCAGCATGGTCCGAACCATAGAGACGGTTTCGGTTGCGGGTCGGTCACGCCACGGGGTATCACTACGCATTGTTCGCCCCTTCCCCTTCGAGGAATAAAGAGGAACTGGCGTACAGTAACTTGCCGACAGTTTCCATCAGCCCGTTATCGCGTAGTGCCTTCAGTGCATCTTTAAAGGCACCACCTTCACTGTACTTACTAAGAACCGCCAACTCTTCGCGGCTAAGTCCTGCAGGCCAGACGGACACTAATTGGTCAAGCACCCTCCTCGCCCCCTCGGGTAATACCGCACGCCACATAGCCTGGAGATCGGCACTGGTCAGCGGGACGCTGGGCACATCCTCACCCAAGAAGCTGAGACCTTCCGCTGTGATACCTTATACGTCGCCGGCCGCCTCAACCAGGCCACGCTTAGTCAGCACGCCCAAGTGGATGCCCACGGTCCTATCATCAGCGACCTGGCTCACGAGCATTGAGAGTTGCCGCCGCGACAGCTTCAACGGGTGCCTCCGTGCCAATGCTTGGAGCAACGCCCCGGCGACGTCCGAGGGTTCGCCACGTTGCACCTGACGAGCGCGCCTTGGACCCTTCTGTGGAATAGATGTAGACGCCGAGTCGGGTTTCGAGGACTTCGCACCCTCGGGAGGTAATTTGAGGTGAGGGAGTTGGTCAAGGTCAAGCTGCGGGGTTTCTGACGGCAACTGGCCTAGCACCCGCTCACGGAGCTGCCGGATGTCATCGCGCACGCCCTCAGCGACAGAGAGGAGCTTGTTGCCCTGGCTCTCCAGGCTCTTTGCTATGGCCTCCAAGAACTCAAGGTCACTGTCCTTTATGACCGGCACCTCGACCCGTACCTCACGCACCTCTGTGGCAGGTCTCGCCTTC